>JAODNQ010000175.1 GCA_025464695.1 Frankiales bacterium
AACAGGCGACGACAGCGAGCACTCGGCAAGCTCACGCCGGTCGAGTACGAACTCGCCTTCACCCGTCAGGCCGCACTCGCGGCATAGTCCAACTCAAGCAGTGTCAACCAGACCTGCAGCAGACCCGTGGGGCGCCCTGCTCGTCAGACGGGTGGAGCTCAGCCGGCGTGGAAGCCGATGCCCTTTGCCTCCATGAAGTCGAGCAGGCCTTCCTCGCCGTACTCCCGGCCGAGCCCGCTGCGCTTGTAGCCGCCGAAGGGCAGCTCGGGGTGCATGCCGCCGGGACCGCCGTTGATGCCGATGTGCCCGGTGCGGACGCCCAGGCAGATCGCGTACGCGGCGCCCGTGTCCTTGCTGAACACCTGCCCGCCGAGCCCGAACGGGCTGTCGTTGGCGATCGCCACGGCCTCCTCGTCGGTGTCGAACGGCAGGACGACGCTCACCGGGCCGAAGACCTCCTCGCGAGCGAGGCGCGCGGAGTTCGTCAGCCCCGTGACCATGGTCGGCTCGTAGAAGAAGCCGCGGTCGAGCCCCTCCGGCCGCCGTCCGCCGGCAACGACGGTGCCGCCCTCGGCGACGCCCGCGGAGACCAGCTCCTCGACGCGCGCGCGCTGCGACTCGCGGATGAGCGGGCCCATCCCGACGCCGGCCTCGCGGGGCGGGCCGACCCGGATGCGGGCCAGCACGGCGGCGACCTGGGTCACGAACTCGTCGTGGAGGGACCGGTGCACCAGGTGGCGCGTCGTCAGGGCGCAGCCCTGCCCGGCCTGCGTCACGATGGACCGGACCGCGTACGTGACGGCGGCCTCGAGGTCCGCGTCCGCCCGGACGACGAGCGCCGACTTTCCTCCGAGCTCGAGCAGGACGCGTGCCAGGTTCGGGGCCGCCTGCGCCGCCACCCTCGCCCCGACCGTGTCCGAGCCGGTGAAGGTGACGACGTCGACGCGGGGGTCGGAGGTCAGCGCGGTGCCGACCTCGACGTCGCCGGAGACGATGTTGAGGACGCCGGGTGGGAGGTCTGCCTCCTCGGCCGCCCGAGCGAGGGCGTAGCACTGGAGCGGGGTCAGGGGGCTCGGCTTCAACACGGTGGTGCAGCCGGCGGCGAGCGCCTGCCCGACCTTGGCGAGCGAGATGAAGAACGGGAAGTTGAAGGGGGTGAGGGCCGCGACGACGCCGCAGGGCTCGTGCACGACCATGCCTGACCCGAGTCCGGCATGGCCCACCACGGGGCTGACGGGACGCACCCGCTCGCGGCCGGACTGCTCGACGGCCCATGCCAGGTGGTGCATCGCGATGCCGACGTGGAACTGCAGGGCGGCTGCGGGCAGGGCGCCGGTCTCGTCGACGACCGTCTCGGCGATCTCCTGCCGCCGGTGGTCGAGCGCGTCGTAGAAGCGGACGAGGTGCTTCTGCCTGGTCTTGGGTGCCATGCGGCCCCACGGGCCCTGGTCGAAGGCACGGCGGGCGGCGCCCACGGCGGCTCCCGTGCTCTGCGCGTCGCCGTCCTGCCCGAGGGCGACCACCTGCTCGGTGGCCGGGTCGAGGACCTCGTTCAGGGGGCCGTCGCCGTCGTACCAGGCGCCGTCCACGTAGGGGCGGAAGGCCAGCTCGCTGGTGGGGGTGTCCACGGGTCTCCTCGACGTCCTGTCTCACTAGGTCAGAGGACTGTGGCGCGTCCTGGCGCGTTCGGCAAGCAGCTCGGGGACCCGAGGCTGTGGTCAGGAGCCGTGACAGCGCTCACACTGTCCTGGTATACCTGGTGCACTACGTCTGCTGAAGGAGCGACCTGTGCGCGTGCTGCTGACCGGTGTGAGCGGGCTGGTGGGGCTGGCGACCGCCCGCCGTCTGGCGGGTGCGGGCCACGAGGTGGTCGGGCTGAGCCGGACGGCCCCGCTGGAGCTGCCTCGGGGGGTCGAGCACCGCGCCGTGGACGTGCGCGACGCGGCGGCGGTGGCCGAGGCGATGACCGGTTGCGACACCGTCCTGCACAGCGCGTTCATGCTGGACGACCGCGCCGGCGCCGACGCGATGCGCGCGGTCAACGTGGACGGGACGCGCAACCTGCTGCGGGCAGCCGAAGCGGCGGGCGCCGAGCGCCTGGTCTTCGTCTCCTCCTCGACGGCCTACGGGCCCCGGCGCTCGCTGGGCCAGGCGCCGAGCCGGGAGGCGGACCCGCTGGCGCCGCACCCGCTGCAGGCCTACGCCGTCCACAAGGCCGAGTGCGAGGCGCTGGTCGCGGCTTCCTCCCTCGAGACCGCGTCGGTCCGCTCGACGATCGTGCTCGGCCGGGGCACCGACAACCGCCTCCAGGAGCAGCTCGCCGCGAGCCGGCACGTGGTGCCCATCGGCGACGCGTACCCGTGGCAGCTCGTCCACCACGACGACGTCGCGCGCTTCCTGGCGCTGTCGGTCGAGCCCGGCCGTCCCACGGGCCCGGTGAACCTCGCCGCCGACGACGGCCTGACGATGGAGGAGATCGCGCGGCTGCTGTCGCGCGGCGTCGTCCGCGTGCCGCTCCCGGTCCTCCGCAAGGCGGTGGACACGGTGGGCGGCCTGCTGCACCTGTCCGCTGGCGAGCTCGAGTGCGGACTCCACATGCCCCTGCTGGACACCGAGCACCTGCGCACGGCCTGGGGCTTCACGCCCGCGTGGAGCTCCGCGGAGACCGTCGAGGACACGCGGCTCGCCGTGTCTGGCGTGCGGGCGCGCCGGGGACGGGTCACGACCGTGACGGGCCGGATCCCCTACCGCCACCACATCGTCGTCGACCGGGTGCCTGCGCCGGACGGCGCTCCGCTCGTCCCCGGGGGTCCAGAAGGGGTGCGGGGGAGCCTCGACTCCCCGGTCGACCCGCGCTTCCCGGTGTACTCGCAGACCAACCTCTCCGAGGCGCTGCCGGGCCCGTCCACGCCCCTGACCATCGACGTGCAGGGACGGGCCCTGCGCGGCACCACCTCCGCCGTGGCCGACCTGCTCCGCCTGCCCGGCGCGCTGCACACGGAGTCCTCGGCCCGGCTGCAGGGGGTCCACGGCCACTGCTTCTACATCAACGGGTCCGCGTCCTGGCACGTGGCCAGCACCATGCCGGGCACGGACCCCGACGAGCACGCCGACCAGTGGGTCGGCCGGCACACTGCCGACCTCCCCGGCGGCAAGGCGTCGATCTCCGGCACCTACCGCGCGCCTGCCCGCGGGGCGCTGGAGCAGGCGAAGGTGGTCGGCGCTCTCGGCCGGGACCTGCTGGCCATGGCGAGGCACGCGCGGCTGGACATCGAGGAGGGCCGGCGCCACACCGAGCGGCTCGCGTCCCTGGAGCAGGACCTGCCCGGACTGTCGGACGAGCGCCTGCAGGCCGGACTGCTGCTCGCGGGCGACGTCCTCGCGTTCCTCTGGACTGTGCAGGGGTGCCTGAACCTGGTCAGCGGTACAGCGCTGCAGGTCGCGACCAGGGGCAAGCCCGACGCCAGCCTCGGACACGGCGACGACCTCGTCAGCAGCGCGACCCTGCGCGGCGTGCGTGAGCTCGCGCGGACCGTGGCGGGCGACCCGGTGCTCGCGGCCCTGCTCGCGGACGGGTCGCCCGGCCTCGCCGAGCGCGTCCTCGACGTCGCTCCGGGGTTCTTCGCGGAGGTGCAGGAGCGGCTCGCCCAGTTCGGCCACCGCGGCGCGGGGGAGGCCGAGCTGTCCTCCCGGAGCTTCGCTGACGACGTCGACGCCTTTCTCGGGACGGTCGGCCGGGCAGCCAGCAGTGTCCGCGAGGAGGCTGCCCCGGCCACGCGCGGGGCTCCCACGTTCCTCGCCCGGCAGGCGTCCCGGCTGCTGTCCGAGCGCGAGCAGAACCGCGACCTCACGATGCGCGCCACGGCGGCCCTGCGCCACCTCGCCCTCGAGCAGGGGCGCCGGCTCGTCGCCGCGGCGCGGCTGGCGGCGCCGGACGACGCCTTCTACCTGCTGCTGGCCGAGCTGCTCGACCCCCCGGCCGACGCTCAGGTGCGCGTCCGGGAGCGACGGGCCGAGCGGACGCGGCTGGCGGCCCTCGCGATGCCGGCCGTCTTCAACGTCACCTGGGAGGGGGAGGCGGCCCAGCAGGTGCTGCGCCAGGGCGATGTGCTCCAGGGCATCCCGATCTGTGCGGGGACCGTCACCGGCCGCGTCCGCGTCCTCGACGCCGACTCCGTCGACGACTTCGAGCCCGACGAGGTCCTCGTCGCGCACGTCACCGACGTCGGCTACACGGCGTTGTTCGGCCACGCGGCAGCCGTGGTCACCGACCTCGGTGGCGTCATGTCGCACGCCGCGGTGGTCGCGCGGGAGTTCGGCGTGCCGTGCGTGGTCGACACGCAGCACGCGAGCACGCGCCTGCAGACCGGTGCGCTCGTCGAGGTCGACGGCGCCAAGGGCACCGTCACCGTCCTCGAGGACGCGCCGTCCGCCGGCGTCCTCGACCTCGTCGCCCAGCCCGCCTGACTCCCAGGAGCCTCTTCGTGACCACCGCACCCGTTCAGCCCTCCTACGCTCCGCGATCGGACAAGCCGGTCGACCCGTGGCCGGTCATCGCGGCCGACCGGGCGCAGTGCCCGGTCGCGCACAACGCGGACCTCGGCGCCATCGCCGTCCTGCGCTACGAGGACATCAAGGAGGCCGTCAAGGACCCGAGCACCTTCGTGAACCGGTACCACACGGCCCGGGTCATGGACGTCGAGCTGCCGGTCGACGCCCAGGTGCTGGCGTTCGCCGACGCGCCGCGCCACGGCCGGCAGCGCCGGCTGCTGTCCGCCGCCCTGTCCGCGGCCCGGGTCGAGGAGCGCAAGCAGCGCATCCAGGAGATCGCGGACGAGATGGTCGACGGCCTGCTCGCCGGCGGCCCCACCTTCGAGCTCGTGGAGCAGTTCGCGCGGCCCTTCCCGGGCGCCGTCCTCGCCGAGGTCCTCGGCGTGCCTCCGGAGGACCGCGCCTCCTTCGTCCGCGGGGCCCAGCTGTCCGAGGCGGGGGCGTCGTTCGCCCGCCGCGAGGACATCCCGTGGCTCGACCAGCTCGACGCCTGGCAGGACTACATCCGCGTCCTCGTGAAGGGCAAGCGCGAGGCGGGCGAGGGGACCGGAGACCTCATCTCGGCGCTCTGCTTCGCGGACGTCCAGGGCGACCGGTTCACGGACGAGGAGGTCGCGCAGATGGTCAAGCTGCTCCTGCAGGCCGGGAACACGACCACCACCAGCCTCCTCGGCAACGCCGTCGTCGCGCTCGACGCGTTCCCGGAGCAGAAGGCGCTGTTCCTGTCCGACCCGGCAGGCCGGGTCAAGGGCGTCGTGGAGGAGACGCTGCGCTACGACGGACCCCTCCACGGGCTGTACCGCAAGGCCGTCGAGGACGCCGAGCTCGGCGGCTGTCCCGTGCGGGCCGGAGAGTCCGTGTGGCTGGGCTTCGGAGCCGGCAGCCACGACCCGGAGGTCTTCTCCGACCCCGAGAGGTACGACATCACGCGCTCGTTCGCGACGCCGCACCTGGGCTTCGGGCAGGGCATGCACTTCTGCGCCGGTTCGAACCTCGCCCGCGCCGAGGCTCTCGTCGCGCTCGAGACGCTCTACCGGCGGCTGCCCGGCCTGCGCGTGCGTGAGGGGTTCGTGCCGCAGCAGCTCCAGGCCGCGGTCTTCCGCAGCTGGCAGAGCATCGAGATGGTCTACGACGCGCCGTGACAGCCGTGCTCGAACCGGAGCGCCTGCGGCTCGACGGCGCAGGCGTCGCCCTGGCGGCGGACGCCTACGGCCCTGACGACGGCGCCCGGGTCCTGCTCCTGCACGGGGGCGGGCAGACGCGGCGGTCCTGGCGCGGTGCTGCCGCCGGGCTCGGGGCCGACGGGCTGCGCGCGGTCGCCCTCGACCTGCGCGGCCACGGGGACAGCGGGTGGTCTCCCGACGCGCAGTACGGACCGGAGGCGCACGCGGCAGACGTCGTGGCGCTGGTGCCGCAGCTCGGTGCCCCGCTCGTCCTCGTCGGTGCGAGCCTCGGCGGGCTCGCCTCGCTGCTCGCCGCTGCCGAGCTGGGCCCCGAGGTCGTCCGCGGCCTCGTCCTGGTGGACATCGTGCCCCGGATACGGCGGCAGGGCGCCGAACGGGTCGTCGCCTTCATGCGGGGCGCGCCGGACGGCTTCGCGTCCCTGGAGGAGGCCGCAGACGCCGTCGCCTCGTACCTGCCGCACCGCTCCCGTCCGCGCACCACCGACGGGCTGCGCACCAACCTGCGGCAGCGTCAGGACGGGCGCTGGGTCTGGCACTGGGACCCGCGGATGCTCCAGGACCCCGACGCAGGCAAGCGGCTGCGCGGGCTCGCGGCGCTGGAGTCCGCGGCGGAGGAGCTGCGCGTGCCCGTCGTGCTCGTGCGCGGGCTGCAGTCGGACGTGGTCGACGACGACGGCGTCGCCCGGCTGCGTGCGCAGGTGCCCGGCCTGCAGGTCGTCGATCTCGAGAAGGCAGCCCACACGGCCGCGACGGACGACAACGCGGGCTTCGCCTCGGCCGTCGTGGACTTCGTCCGGACGCTGTGACGCAGGGCCGTGACAACGCGCACACCTGTATGACATGGTTAGCGATGTGAGAGCCACTGAGGAGTCGAGTTGAGCGCCACCACCGAGCACGCCGTCCGCCGACCGGGGCCCGGCGGGACACCGCTCGTGGTGCGCCTGGACGGGACCGCGGGTCTGCCGAAGGCGGTGCTCGGCAACAAGGGCTTCGGCATCGACGCGATGCGTCGGCACGGCCTGCCGGTCCCGCCGGCCTTCGCCCTGACCACCGAGGTCTGCCGCACCTGGGAGGGCGACCCCCGGGCGGCGCTCGAGGCCGTGTGGCCCCAGGTGCTGGAGGGCCTGGCCTGGCTCGAGCAGGAGACGGGGCGCACCTTCGGCTCCGGCCCCCGCCCCCTGCTGGTGAGCGTCCGCAGCGGTGCTGCCGTGAGCATGCCGGGGATGATGGACACGGTCCTCGACCTCGGCATCGACGACGCCGTCGAGGCGGCGCTCGCGGCCGACTGCGGCGCGGCGTTCGCCACCGACACGCGCCAGCGCTTCGAGGCGATGTACCGGCGGATCGTGATGAGCGAGGTCGGCCTCGACGACGTGCCGACCGACCCGCACGTGCAGCTCCGGGCGGCGATCGGCGCGGTGTTCGCGTCGTGGCAGAGCCCGCGCGCCGTCACCTACCGGACCCATCAGGGCCTGCCGGACGACGCCGGCACCGCGGTGGTCGTCCAGGCGATGGTGTTCGGCAACCTGCCCAGCGAGTCGGGCACCGGCGTCCTGTTCTCCCGCAACCCCCTGACGGGTGCCCCCGAGCCCCTCGGCGAGTGGCTCCCGGGCGGCCAGGGCGAGGACGTCGTGTCCGGCACCCACGACTGCCAGCGCCTCAGCGACCTCGCCGTGGCGATGCCTACCGTGCACGACCGGCTGCTCTCGGTCGCCCGCCAGCTGGAGGGCCTCGCCACCGACGTGCAGGACATCGAGTTCACGGTCGAGGAAGGGCGGCTGTGGCTGCTCCAGACGCGGGTCGCCAAGCGCTCGGCGCAGGCAGCCGTGCGCCTCGCGCTGGCCTTCGTGGACGAGTGCGCGATCGACGAGCGCACCGCCTTGAGCCGCATCAGCCCCGAGCAGCTGCGCTGCCTGCTCCTGCCCGGGCTGCAGCCGGAGGACCGGCTCGCCGCGCCCCTGCTCGCGAGCGGACTCGCCGCGTGTCCGGGCGTCGCCAGCGGGCGCGTGGTCGACGACCCCGACGACGCCGTCGACGCGGCCGACGCCGGTGAGCAGGTGGTGCTCGTCCGCAGCGCGACCAGCCCCGACGACGTGCACGGGATGCTGGCCGCGACCGCGGTCGTGACCGAGCTCGGTGGGCCGACGTCCCACGCCGCGGTCGTCAGTCGCGAGCTGGGACGCCCTGCCGTGGTCGGCTGCGGCCTCGGAGTGGTCGACGCGCTCCTCGGCAGGACCGTCACCGTCGACGGCACGTCGGGCGAGGTCCGCGAGGGCGTGCTGCCGCTCGTGGCCTGGTCCGAGACCGACGACCCTGCGCTGCGTCGGCTCGCGGCGTGGGCGCGCACTCACGCGCCTCTCGTCGCTCACGCCCCGTCGCACGCCCCTGCGGGTGCCGTTCCCCTCACGGCGGCGACCGCGGAGGCGGTGTCGGAGGCGCTGGCCCGGGGCTCCCGCGACGTCGTCTCCGAGAGCCCGCTGCTGGTCATGCTCCACGCCCTCGCTCTGCGACCCACCGAGCCCGGAAGGACCTCATGACGACCGACACCACCACCGGCAGCTGGACAGCAGGGGAGACGGACGACGTCCTGCGCGTCCTGCAGGACGCCGTCGCCGAGGTGCCCGACCAGGTCTTCCTCGACTTCTCAGGCGAGCTGCACACCTACGCAGACGTCTGGGAGCGGTCCCTCGCCCGGGCAGGCGGCCTGGCCCGCCTGGGCGTCCGAGCCGGCGACACCGTCGTCGCGATGCTGGACAACAACGTCGACGCCGTCGTCACCTGGTTCGCCGCCAACGTGCTCGGCGCGGTGTGGGTGCCCGTCAACACGGCCCTCAGGGGCGACTTCCTGCGGCACCAGGTCGCCGACGCCGGCGCCTCCGTGGTGCTGTGCGAGGAGGACTACCTCGTCCGCCTCGTCGCCGTCGAGGACGAGCTGCCCGAGGCCAAGGCGGTCGTGGTCCGGGGAGCCGCGCCCGACGCCGGTCACTCGCGGCTGACCGTCGTGGCGCTCGCGCAGGTCGACGAGGGGGAGCCCGCCACGACGCCGGTCGCGCCTGCGCCCGGCGCCCTGTCCCTGCTCATCTACACGTCGGGCACCACGGGGCCGTCCAAGGGCTGCATGATCAGCCACAACTACGTCTGCAACATGGCCCGGTCCGTCGGCGCGCGCCGTGGCCGGGGAGCGAAGGTCTGGACGCCGCTGCCGCTGTTCCACCTCAACGCGGCCGCCACCTCGGTGCTCGCCACCGCCTGCGCGCGCGGCACCCTCACCATCTCCAAGCGCTTCAGCGTCTCCGGGTTCTGGCCGGAGATCGAGCGCAGCGGTGCCGAGTTCGTGTCGGTCCTGGGCATGATGATCACGGTGCTCGCTCAGATGCCGGACACCCCGGAGATGCTGCGCTGCAAGGGGCAGATCAAGCACGCGGGTGGCGCGCCGTGGACGCCCGAGCTGATCGAGACCTGGACCACGCGCTTCGGGGTCGGCTCGGCGGGGAGCTCGGTCTTCGGCCTGTCCGAGGCCAGCTTCCTGACGAGCAACGACGAGGGCCTGCCCGCGCCGCTCGGTGCCTCGGGACGGCGCAACGACGACTTCGACGTGCGCATCGTCGACGAGAACGACGTCGAGCTGCCGCCGGGCTCGGCGGGCGAGATCGTGGCGCGCCCGAAGCGGCCGCACGTCATGTTCGAGGGGTACTGGCGGCGCCCGGAGGAGACCCTGAAGGTCTTCCGCAACCTGTGGTTCCACACCGGCGACATCGGACGCTTCGACGACGAGGGCTGGTTCTGGTTCGTGGACCGCAAGAAGGACTACCTGCGCCGCCGCGGCGAGAACATCTCCAGCTTCGAGCTCGAGTCGTCGTTCCAGAAGCACCCGGAGGTCAAGGAGGTCGCGGTCCACGCGGTCCCGAGCGACGTCAGCGAGGACGACGTCAAGGCGACCGTGGTGCTCGTCGACGGCGCGACCGTGTCGGAGGAGGAGCTCTGCCGCTGGTCGGTCGACCGGCTGCCCTACTACGCCGTGCCGCGGTACGTCGAGTTCCGCCCCACCCTGCCCCGGACGCCGACCGGCAAGGTCCTCAAGCACCAGCTGCGCGGTGAGGGCGTCACGCCGTCGACCTGGGACCGGGAGACCTCCGACGTCCAGGTCGGCAAGCGGTGAGCGGCCCGTCGGCCACGGCCCTCCGCCTGCCCGTGCTCGTGTTCGACGTCGGAGGCGTGCTGTCCGTCCCCCCGTTCGCCGCGATGGACGCCTACTGCGCGCCGCTCGGCGTCACGGGCGGGATCGAGCGCTACTTCCGGGGCGACCCCGACTTCGCGCTGGTGGAGACCGGCGAGCTGACCACGCGCGACTGGTTCGTCCGCTTCCTCAAGCGCGTGGAGTCCGACCACGGGCTGCGGCTCGACGCCGACGCCTTCGGCGCAGCGCTGGCCGCCGGACGCGAGTTCCGTCCCGAGATGCTCGAGCTGGTCGCGCAGCTGTCCCGCCACCACCGGCTGGGGATCCTGACCAACAACACCGCCGAGAACGACGACTGGCTGCTGAGCGCGCTCCCCGCCGGCACCTTCGAGGTGATCTGCAACAGCGCCAGGATGGGGCTGCGCAAGCCCGACCCCGCCATCTACGAGGCGCTGCTGGAGCGTCTCGGCTGCGCCGGGTCCGACGTCGTCTACGTCGACGACTTCGTGGAGAACCTCGAGCCGGCGGCGGCCCTCGGCATGAGGACGGTGCTCTTCACCGACTCGGAGCAGTGCCGGCGCGACCTCGAGGCCCTCGGTGTCTGGACCGCCTGACGCGGGGGTCCTGAGCGGGGCGGTGGCGCTGGTCACCGGCGCCAGCCGCGGCATCGGCCTGGCCACCAGCCGGCTCCTCGCGCAGCAGGGGGCGACCGTCGTCATGGTCGCGCGCGACGAGGCCGTGCTCGCGGAGGCTGCGCCGCAGGTCGGCCCGGCGGCCGTGCCGCTGGTCGGGGACGTCAGCCGACCGGACGACGTGCAACGGGTCTTCGCCGAGGTCGAGCAGCGCTTCGGCCGGCTCGACGTGCTGGTCAACAACGCCGGCGGCGCCAGCCCCTCGCGGCTCGTCGAGATGACCGACGAGCAGGTCCGGGCCGTCGTGGACCTGAACCTGCTCGCCCCGCTGTACACGTTGCGCTCTGCCGTGCCGCTGATGCGCTCGGGCGGCACGGTCGTCTGCGTCTCGAGCGAGTCCGCGGCCTCGCCCTTCCCGCAGCTGGGGCTCTACGGCGCGTCGAAGGCCGGCCTCGAGGCCCTCTGCAGGGCTGCGGCGCAGGAACTGGCTCCCCAGGGGATCCGCGTCGCGGTCGTCGTCGCCGGTATGACCAGGACCTCGTGGTCGCGGGACTGGACCCCGGAGGCGAAGGCCGGCTTCTACGCGGACGCCGTCTCCGGCGGGCACCTGGCGGCGGTCTCCGGCGGCGACCCCATGACTCCGGACGACGTCGCCCGCGCGGTCGTCTTCGTCGCGAGCAGCCCTCCGGGCGTGGTCGTCGACGTCCTGCGGGTGCGGGCACACGGCACCACCGACCCGGCCGAGCGAGCGGCCCGTTCTGTAGCGGCCGCCTTCGCTGTTCCACGTGGTTGACCTGGTGCACCAGGTTGCCTACCTTATGCACATGACGGAGGAGAGCTCGTGATGGACCAGGCCGTGACCGACCGGGCCGACCCGCACGTGCTCGCTGGCTCCACCCCTCGGCTCCGGCCCGCGCTGGAGCGCCTCTGGGAGGCGTCCGACGCGACCCCGATGCTCCAGTTCGAGGGCCGCTGGGTCCCCTGGGGTGAGGTGCGCACGCTCGCCGAACAGATCGACGCCCGCCTGACCGCCGCAGGAGCCGGTCCCGGCAGCCGCGTGGGCGTCGTCCTCGGCAACCGTCCGGCCTCCGTGGCCGCCGTGCTGGCCCTGCTCGGGCGGGAGCGCTGCCTCGTCACCCTGAGCCCGCTCCAGCCCGGCCCTCGTCTGGCCCGCGACGTCGAGGCCGCCGAGCTGGCCATGCTCTTCGGCCCGCTCGACCTCCTGGAGCTGCCCGAGGTCCGCACCTCGCTGGAGGGCCGACAGCCCTCGACCTGGGTGCTGGAGGACGGCAGCGTGGAACGGCACACCGGGCCGGACCAGGTCCGGGACGACCTCGCTCCCGGGATCGCGGTCGAGATGCTGACCAGCGGGACGACCGGCCTGCCCAAGCGCATCGCGCTGAGCTACGCGCAGCTCGAGGCCTCGCTGCAGAGCGCGCTGCAGCACACCCGCGGTGCCGTCGACGAGCGGGCTCCGCTGACCGGACGGGTGTCACTCGTCGCGCTCCCGGTCGTGCACATCGGCGGCCTTTGGGGCCTGCTGCAGGGCCTGGTCGAAGCTCGCCCCATCGCGCTGCTCCCGCGCTTCTCGGTCGAGGCCTGGGTGGCTGCCGTGCGCGAGCACCGGCCCAAGGTCGCTGGCCTGCCTCCCGCCGCCATCCGCGCGGTCCTCGACGCCGAGGTCCCCGTCGAGGACCTGGCGAGCCTGCGCGCGCTCAACTCCGGCACCGCCCGCCTCGACCCCGACGTCGCAGACGCCTTCCACGAGCGGTACGGCGTCCCCGTCCTGTCGGTCTACGGCGCCACGGAGTTCTCCGGCGCCGTCGCGGGCTGGTCCCTGCGCGACCACGCCACGCACTGGGCCGCCAAGCGGGGGAGCGTCGGGCGGCCGTTCCCCGGCGTGCAGCTGCGGGTCGTCGACGAGGACGGGCGGCAGCTCGGCGCTGGGCAGGCCGGTCGGCTCGAGGTCTGCACCCGCCAGGCGGGGAACGGCGGCTGGCTGCGCACCACGGACCTCGCCCGCCTCGACGACGACGGCTTCCTGTTCATCCTGGGCCGGGCCGACGACGTCATCGTGCGGGGTGGTTTCAAGGTCAGCCCCGGGACCGTGGCGGCAGCACTGCAGCGGCACCCGTCGGTCGTCGAGGCCGCCGTGGCCCCGCTGCCCGACCTCCGGCTCGGTGAGGTGCCCGTCGCGGCGGTCGAGCTCGACCCGTCGGCGCCGCCCGTCACGGGCGAGGAGCTGCGGGCGCTCTGCCGCACGGTCCTCACGCCGTACGAGGTGCCCGTCGAGGTCTTCGTGCTGGACGCCCTGCCGCGCAGTGCTTCCCTGAAGGTCGACCGCACCGCCCTGCTCGCCCAGCTGCAGGATCTGTTGCAGGCCCGCGAGGCGGAACCCGTCGCCGCGGGGCCCGCAGCCTGAGCCGACCCGCCTCACCCGACCCGCCTCACCCGACCCGCCTGACCCGACCCGCCTGACCCGATCCGCCTGACCCGAGGAGACCGTCGTGGAGCGCCAGCTCTTCGAGAGCGACCACAAGCAGTTCCGCGAGGTGGTCCGCGAGTTCGTCGCGCGCGAGATCGCTCCCCACCACGGGCAGTGGGAGAAGGACGGGATCGTCGACCGGCAGCTCTACGTCGAGGCGGCCAAGCAGGGCGTCCTCGGCTTCAACATCCCCGAGCAGTACGGCGGCGGCGGCGTCGGGGACGACTTCCGCTTCAACGTCGTGATGAACGAGGAGATGTGCAGGGCGCTCGCCTCCGGGCCGGCGTTCACGCTGCAGTCGGACGTCCTCGCGCCGTACCTGCTCGACCTGACGACCGACGAGCAGAAGGAGCGGTGGCTCCCGCCCTTCGCCCGCGGAGAGCTCGTGGCGGCACTGGGCCTCACCGAGCCGGGCACCGGCAGCGACCTGCAGGGCATCCGCACCCGCGCCGTCCGTGACGGCAGCGACTGGCTGCTCTCGGGGTCGAAGACCTTCATCTCCTGCGGCATCAACGCCGACCTGGTGATCGTGGCCGCGCGCACCGACCCGGACAGCCCGGCCAGCCGCGGCACCACCCTGCTCGCCGTCGAACGGGGCATGCCCGGCTTCGAGCGCGGGCGCAACCTCGACAAGGTGGGCCTGCACGCGCAGGACACGGCCGAGCTGTCGTTCGACGAGGTGCGGGTGCCCGCGCAGAACGTCGTCGGCGAGGTCGGTCGCGGGTTCTCGGCGCTCCTCGCGAACCTGCCCATGGAGCGGCTGTCGATCGGCGTCTCCGCCGTCGCCGGCGCACGCACCGTGCTCGACCTGACCCTCGAGTATGTGAAGACGCGCACGGCCTTCGGCCAGCCGATCGGGACGTTCCAGAACAGCCGCTTCGTGCTCGCCGAGCTCGAGACCGAGGTGGACATCGCGCAGGTCTACGTCGACCGGTGCACCGAGGCGCTGAACGCCGGCACGCTGACCGAGGTCGACGCGGCCAAGGCGAAGTGGTGGACCACCGAGCTCCAGCAGAAGGTCGTCACGGCCTGCCTGCAGCTGCACGGTGGCTACGGCTACATGACCGAGTACCCCGTCGCGAGGGCCTACGCCGACGCGCGGATCCAGACCATCTACGGAGGGACGACCGAGATCATGAAAGAGATCGTCGGCCGCTCCCTCGGACTCCAGGAGAAGCCCCGTGCGTGACGCCGTCATCGTCGAAGCTGTTCGTACCCCCGTCGGGAAGAGGAACGGCGGCCTGTCCGGCGTCCACCCCGCCGACCTGTCCGCCCACGTGCTGAAGGCGCTCGCCGAGCGCTCCGGAGTCGACCCCGCGCTCGTCGACGACGTCGTCTGGGGCTGCGTCGGCCAGGTGGGCGAGCAGACCTTCGACATCGCGCGCACCGCGGTGTTGTCCGCCGGCTGGCCCCACTCGGTGCCCGGCACGACGGTCGACCGTGCGTGCGGCAGCAGCCAGCAGTCCGTGCACTTCGCCGCGGCGGGCCTGATCGCCGGGCAGTACGACGTCGTCGTCGCCGGCGGTGTGGAGAGCATGAGTCGCATCCCCATGGGCGCGAGCATTGGCGAGCTCGGCAACCCGATGGGCGGCGAGGGCTGGGCCGAGCACGTCGGGGTCTTCCCGAACCAGGGCGTGGGCGCCGAGATGATGGTCGAGCGCTGGGGCTTCTCGCGCACCCAGCTCGACGAGTTCTCGCTGCGCTCCCACGAGCTGGCCGCGGCCGCTCAGGACGCCGGCCGGTTCGACGGCCAGATCGTGCCGATCGCCGGGGTCTCGGCCGACGAGGGCGTCCGCCGCGGCGGGACCCTCGAGAAGCTCGCCACCCTCAAGACCGCATTCAAGGAGGACGGCACCGTCACCGCGGGCAACTCCTCGCAGATCTCCGACGGCGCCGCCGGCCTGCTGATGATGACGAGCGAGAAGGCCGCGCAGCTGGGCCTGACGCCGATCGCGCGCGTGCACACGGCGGTGCTGGCGGGCGACGACCCCGTCATCATGCTGACCGCGCCCATCCCGGCCACGCAGAAGGCGCTGGCGAAGGCCGGGCTGAAGGTCTCCGACATCGGCGCGTTCGAAGTCAACGAGGCCTTCGCCCCCGTGCCCCTGGCCTGGCTCAAGGAGCTCGGCGCCGACGACAAGGCCCTGAACCCCAACGGCGGTGCCATCGCGCTGGGCCACCCGCTGGGCGGCTCCGGTGCACGGCTCATGACGACGCTGGTCCACCACATGCGCGACAGCGGTGTCCGCTACGGGCTGCAGACCATGTGCGAGGCCGGCGGTCAGGCCAACGCCACCATCCTCGAACTGCTGTGAGCAGCGCCGCCACGGGGGAGGCGGAGCCCAAGGTCCTCGTCGAGCAGCGCGGGCACGTCCTGCTGGTCACGTTGAACCGGCCCGCGGCGCGCAACGCGATGGACGCCGAGTGCTGCGACCTCGTCGGTGCCGCGGTCGAGCAGGCGGAGCACGACCCGGACGTGCGCGCGCTCGTCGTCACCGGCGCGGGGACGCAGTCCTTCTCCGCGGGAGCGGACCTCAAGGCGGCCGCTCGAGGGGAGCGGCTCCTGCCCGAGGGCAAGGAGCACTGGTCGTTCGCGGGGTTCGCCAACCACTGGACCAGCACCCCGACGATCGCGGCCGTGAACGGCACGGCGCTCGGCGGCGGGTTCGAGCTGGCGCTGTCCTGCGACCTCATCGTCGCCGCCGAGAGCGCCGTGTTCGGCCTCCCCGAGGTCAAGCGCGGGCTGTTCGCCGCTGCCGGCGGTCCGTTCCGGCTGGCCGAGCAGCTGCCCCGCAAGGTGGCGATGCACATGCTGCTGACGGGCGAGCCGATCTCCGCGCAGGAGGCCCTGCGGTGGGGCCTGGTCAACGAGGTGGTGCCCGACGCCGAGGTGGTCACGGCCGCGCTGGCGCTGGCGGACGTGGTGGCGGGCAACGCCCCGCTGTCGGTCCGCGCCAGCAAGCGCCTCGCCTACGGGGCCCTCAACGGGCAGCGGTCCCCCGAGCGGGACCTGTGGGCCATGAACGAGGAGGAGATGCTCGGGGTGTTCTCCTCGCAGGACGCTCAGGAGGGCCCACGGGCGTTCGCCGAGAAGCGCGCCCCGGTGTGGGTGTCGCGCTAGCCCGACCGCTCCTCCAGGCTCCCGGCCCTGACCTGCTCCCGGAGGTCGGGGCCGGTGTCGTGTCCTGGACCTCCCTTGACCGGCAAGACATAGGGCACTTAGATAGATACGTGACCGAGACCACAGCTCGCAAGGCCGCGCGCCACCGCCCTGTCCTGGTCCTGGGCCTCGCCCTGTGCCTGACGGCGTGCGGCAGTCAGCTCTCCGAGCAGGACATCGCCTTGCGCACGGCCGGGAGCAGCGGCGCCGGGCAGGCGGCCGTGAGCGAGGTCCCCGGTGGCGGCGCGCCGGTCGACCCGGGCGCAGAGACCGGGACGGGGGGCGCGACCGGTGGGACCACCGGCGCGACGGGCTCCACCGGCGCAGCCTCGGGCGGCAGCTCGAGCGGCTCGGGCAGCACCGGGAGCAGCACCGGCGGAGGCGCAGCCACCGGGGGCAGCACGGGCAGCACGGGCGGTACGGGCAGCACCGGGAGCAGCGGGGAGAGCGCCGGCAAGGCCGGCGCGACAGCGCCCTCGGGGACCGGCAGCACGGGACCCGCCGTCGCGAAGGACGCGGCCGGTGGTGGCGGGGACATCCTCGTCGGGAACGTGGGCAGCGTCTCGGGCATCTACGGCGGAGCGCTCGCGCCGGTCCAGCAGGCGGTGCAGGTCTGGGCGCAGGCCGTCAACGCCAAGGGCGGCCTCGGCGGCCGCAAGGTCAAGGTCCTCACGGCGGACGACGGCGGTGACGCCGCGAAGCACCAGCAGCTGGTCCAGGAGATGGTCGAGAAGGACAAGGTGGTGGCCTTCGTCGGGCAGCCGAACGCCGTCTCCATGACGAGTCGGACTGTCAGCTACCTCAAGGGCAAGGGCATCCCGATCGTCGGCGGCGACATGGGCAACACGCTCTGGTACACCAGCCCGCTGCTGTACCCGCAGGCCGCCGCGGGCGGCGCGTACGGCACGGCGGCGATCACCCTGCTGGTCAGGCGCACTGCGGCGGCGGGGAAGAAGAAGATCGCGCTCGTCGCCTGTCAGGAGATCGCGATCTGTGGGATCACGTTCAACGACTTCGACAAGGTCGTGAAGGCCGCGGGCGGCACTCCCGTCTACAAGACGCGGACACAGCTCACGAACACCTCCTACACCTCAGAGTGCCTGGGCGCGCAGCGCGCCGGCGCGGAGGTCCTCTACTTCGTCGGCGACAGCAACACCTGGCGCCGCCTGGCGTCGTCGTGCGCCGGCCAGAACTACCGGCCGATCCACTCCGTCGGGGCCTCGATCGCGGTCCCGGCACACGCTGCAGACAAGAACCTGCAGGGCGCCTACACGCCCAGCAACGTCTTCCCCTGGTTCGCCAACGGGTCGCCGGCGCAGAAGGAGTACTCGGCCGCGCTGGCCCGCTACCTGCCCGGGCAAGCGCCGGCGGGTGGTCACTCTCAGGGCTGGGTGAGCGGCAAGATGTTCGAGAAGGCCGTCGCCTCGATCAGCGGGCCGGTGACGAGCGCGACGCTCATCGACTCCCTGAGCGCCTTCAAGGGCGAGACGCTCGGTGGCCTGGTGGCCCCCCTGACCTTCACCAAGGGCAAGCCCGCCACCTCCCGCACCTGCGCGGCGGACATCCGGATCACCGGGAAGTCCTTCACCTCGCCCGACAACGGAGCGATCACGTGCTTCTGACCCGACCGGCCCTCGGCGTCGTCCTGGTCATGGGGTGCACGCTCGCTGCGGTCGCCGCCCCGGCCCTCGGCGCCGCCACCCTCAGCTTCGACGCCACCGTCGACGCCACCACGGGCCGGTACACCGTGACCGTGCCCGGAGGTCCCGTGGCGGACACGATCGTCGACGCCGGCGGCAACCGCGCGCAGTCCCGCCTCAGCTCCACCGGGTCGAGCACCGCGGTGGCGTCCGCGCCCTACCCCGGCGACGTCGTCCTCGGCGCGCCCGGTCTGGCAAGCACCTTCGGGGTGCCCGTGCCGGTGCCGGAGTACCCCGCGTACGCGCAGAGCAGCAACCCCTCGCGCAAGGAGCAGGTCGTCGTCGAGGGGCCGATCACGGTCAGTGCACGCAGCACCGAGGCTGCCTCGACGGGCAAGGCCGTGGTCGGCGCCGCGGGCGCCACGTCGTCCGAAGCGACGGCCAGCGTCCAGCAGGACGGGGCCGAGGTCGTCGCCGAGGGGGAGACCCTCGTCCGGGGCGTCGAGCTCGGGCCCATCAAGATCGACGCCGTGGTGTCCCGGGCGGTCGCGACCCGCAGCCCGAAGGGCCTCACCACGTCGAGCACCCTGCGCGCCGTCGGGCTTACCGTGGCCGGGCAGGCGGTCACCCTCGACGACCGCGGTCTGACCCTCGCCGGGACCACCGTCCCGCTCGGCGCGGCCGCGCCGCTCGTCGCCGCAGCCGAGCGGGCCGGCGTGAGCATGCGCTACCTGGCGCCTCGGAAGACCCCGACCGGCGTCGTCTCCGGCGGCCTCGAGCTGAGCAGCACGCAGGCCGTGCCCCAGGTGCCCGGCGGGCCTGCTGTGGAGGAGGGCACGGTCACGCTCGTCCTCGGCCAGACGTCGGCCTCGATCGCCGGCGCAGCCTTCGACGACACGGTGGCCCCGACCGGTGGTCCCCCTCCTGCTACCGGGAACGCCCCGGACGCCGCGGAAGCACCACCCGCGGCGGCCGACCAGCCGGTCGCGGCGGGCGACGACCCGGCGGCCGCACCGTCGGCCGACGACGCCCCCGCCGTGCAGGCCGGTGTGCTCGACCCTCCCGCGGGTGACGCCGGCGCCGCAGCCGCGCCCGCCGGAGCCGACCCGGCCCCGGCCCTGGCCGACCAGCAGCAGGTGCAGCTGCTCGCCGCCCGGGGTGCCCCGGACGCCTGGTCGGCCAGCTTCTACGTCGCGCTCGCTGCCGGCGCTGTCCTGTCCCTGCTCGCTCTGACGCTCGTCCGACTCCTGGGGGTCCGGTACCCGTGAACCGTCTCGCCGTGCTCCGTGTCCAGTGGGACCGCGCGCTCGCCGTCGTCCTGCTGCTGTCCGGCCTCGTGCTCCTGCTCGTCGGCTACCGGGGCGTGGACGACGTGCCCTTCGCCTCGCAGCAGATCCCGTACGTCCTGTCGGCCGGCCTGGGTGGCGTCTTCCTGCTGGGGGTGTCCGGCACCCTGTGGCTGTCCGCGGACCTCCAGGACGAGTGGCGCAAGCTCGACCGGCTCGAGAAGGCGCTGGAGCGGCTCCCGGCGGCACCGGCCGCACCGGCGGCGCAGCCCGTCCTGTCCGACGACCGCGAGGAGCTGCTCCTGCGCCTCGCTGCCCGCCTGCTGGACGAGCAGGACGTCGAGCTCGCGCCGCCGACCGGCCCCACCCGGCTCGGGGCCGCACGTCCCGTGACGGCCCAGCCCGCTGCCCCGCGGCAGCGCGCCCGTCGGGCTCCCTCGGCATGAGCGTGGCGCTCGCGGGTCCCGTCCGCATCGCACCGGGGAACGCCGGAGCTGCCCCCACCCCGTGGTCGGCTGCCACGATCGGCGTCGTCAGCGTGCTGCACGTCGTCGCGCTCGGACTGCTGCTGAGCGCCTGGTTCGGCGCCAGCACCCGCGCCCTCCCCGACGAGCAGATCCCGTGGCTGAACCTGGGCGTCGTCGGGATCATGGTGGCGGGGGCGGCCAACGTCGTGTGGCTGCTCGTCGCCCGCCGTGCCGTCGCCGGCCGGGCCAGGGCCGCCTCCGCGCGCATCCATACCGTGCTGCCTGAGGTCGACGCCGCACCGCCCGTCGTCCTGCGCGCCACCGAGGACCTCGTCGTCGCCGCAGGACAGCAGACGGCCCATGTGGCCACCTGCCCCCTGGTCCGGGGCAAGCAGGCCGACCTGGTCACCACCCCGCTCCCCGCCTGCAGGGTCTGCCAGCCGTGAGCCTGGACCTGCTGCTGCCGTTCATCGTCGCCGGCGTCGTCACCGGCTCGCTCTACGGCCTCGCCGGCATGGGACTGGTGCTCACCTACAAGACCTCCGGCCTGTTCAACTTCGCGCACGGCACCGTCGGGGCGGTCGGGGCCTTCGCCTTCTACAGCCTCGACCAGCAGGTCGGCCTGCCCTGGCCGCTCGCTGCGGCTCTGGCCCTGCTCGTCGTGGCACCGGTCGTCGGGCTGCTCCTGGAGCGGCTCGCGGCCGGCCTGGCGCCGGTGCGGCCGGCCATGAAGCTGGTCGCCACCGTCGGCCTGATCCTGCTGCTGGTCGGCCTGACACAGCTCCTCTACGGAACGGTCACCCGCGACTTCCCGCCCTTCCTGCCCACGTCCTCCGCCCGCGTGCTCGGCGTCAACGTGAGCGCCGACCAGGCCATCACGGCCGCGCTCTCCGCGGTGGTCGCGGTGGCGCTGTCGATCCTGCTCCGCTCGACGTCGACAGGACGAGCGATGCGGGCCGTCGTCGCCGACCCCGCGCTGCTGTCGCTCACCGGTCAGGACCCGCTGCGGGTCCGGCGCACCGCCTGGATCATCGGCTGCCAGCTCGCGACCGCGTCGGGCATCCTCATCGCCACGACGCTCGGCCTGGACGCGCTGTCCCTCACGCTGCTCGTCGTCAGCGCCTTCGGTGCGGCCGCGATCGGCAGGTTCTCCAGCCTGCCCATGACCTTTGTGGGCGGGATCGTCGTCGGGATCGTCGAGTCGGTCCTCAAGAACCAGGTCGCCGGCTCCCTCACCTTCTCCGGCCTGCCCGCGAGCACGTCCTTCCTCGTGCTCCTCGGCGTCCTCGTGCTCGCCAAGAAGGGGAGCCTGGTCGAAGCGGTGTCCCCGGTCCGCCCGCCTGCGGTCCCGCGCTCGCCGCTGCTGTCGGGACTTCCGGCCCTGGCGGCGTCCGCGGCTGGTCTCGTGGTGCTGCTCGCAGTTCCCGTCTTCGCCGACTCCCGCCTGCCCGCGTACACCCAGACCCTCGCCTTCGTCCCCATCTTCTTCAGCCTGGGTCTTCTCGTGTGGACGTCGGGCCAGGTGTCGCTCGCCCAGGCCGCGTTCGTGGCGCTGGGGACCACCTCTCTGGCGCAGTTCGCCCACCACCTGCCGTGGTTGCTCGCACTCCTGCTCGCAGGTCTGGTGGCGGTGCCGTTCGGTCTCGCGGTCGCCGTGCCGGCGACCCGGGTGGCCGGGCTGTTCCTGGCCCTCGCCACCTTCGGCTTCGGCGTGCTTATGCAGAACCTCGCCTACGGCCGCGGGTGGATGTTCGGGCAGTTCGACCAGGTCGAGGTGCCCCGTCCCGGGGGCCTGACCACCGACACCCGCTACTACTACGTGGTCCTCGTCGTGGCCGCGGCTGTCAGCGCCCTGGTCGTCCTGGTCCTGCGCAGCCGCGCCGGCCGGCTGCTGCGGGCACTGGCCGACAGCCCGACCGCGCTGTCGACCTTCGGGGCGGAGATCAACCGCCTGCGGATCGCGGTCTTCGCCCTCGCCGCCTTCGTCGCTTCCGTCGGCGGCGGCCTGCTCGGCGGGGTGACCGGCAGCGTCAGCGGTGCCGCCTTCGGCCCCTTCACCTCGCTGACGTGGCTGGCCGTACTGGCGCTGGTCGGTGTCCGCGCGGGGGTGCTGCCCGCGCTCGGGGCAGCCTTCGCCCTGGTCCTGGTGCCCAGCTACGTGTCGACCCCCGACCCTGCGGTCTTCACGCTGCTGTTCGGCCTGTCCGCCGTGACCGCAGCGCTGCTGTCCGACCGCGAGCCCGCGCCGCTCACCGCAGCGCAGGCGGAGCGTGCAGGGTCCTCGCCGATCTCGGCCCGGTTCAAGGAGGTGGCGGCGTGACGGTGGTGCTGGAGGTCGAGGACCTCGAGGTGAGGTACGGCGGCAACGTGGCGGTGCAGGGCCTGAACGTGCGGGCCGAGCAGGGCCGCATCACCGGCCTGCTCGGTCCCAACGGTGCAGGCAAGAGCACGACGTTCAACGTCTGCAGCGGCCTGCTCCGCCCGAGCAAGGGCAGCGTGCGCCTGCACGGGAAGGACGTCGGCGGGCTCGGCCCGTCCCAGAGGGCGCGCCGGGGGCTCGGCCGGACCTTCCAGCGGCTGGAGCTCTACGACACCATGACGGTCCGGGAGAACGTGGAGCTGGGCCTGGAGGCCGGTCTGTCCGGACGCAGACCGTGGAGCATCCTGGTCGCGCCGACCTCCGAGCGGCGGGCGACGCGTGAGGCTGCGGAGCGGACCATGGAGCAGTGCGGCATCACGGACTTGGCCTCCTCGCGTGCCGGGCAGCTGACGCTCGGGCAGCGCCGCCTGGTCGAGCTCGCCCGCGTCCTAGCAGGGCAGTTCGACGTCCTGCTGATGGACGAGCCCAGCAGCGGGCTCGACAAGGAGGAGACCGCCGCCTTCGCCGAGGTCCTGCTGGACGTCATCGCCGACGGGGAGCGGGCGATCCTCATGGTCGAGCACGACATGGCGCTCGTCATGCAGGTCTGCAGCTACCTCTACGTCATGGACTTCGGGCGGCCCGTCTTCGACGGGCTCCCGGACGAGGTCATGGCGAGCCCGCTGGTGCGCGCGGCGTACCTGGGCGACGACGCCGAGGGTCTGGAGCCGGCCGGTGCTTGAGCTCAAGGACGTCGTGGCGGGCTACGGCGAGACGACCGTGCTGCGAGGCGTCGACCTGATCGTGCCGGACGGCGCGACCGTCGCGCTGCTGGGCCCGAACGGCGCCGGCAAGACGACGCTGCTCCGGGTGGCCAGCGGGCTGCTGCCGCCGTCCTCCGGCAGCCTCCAGCTCGACGGCGAGGACGTCACGCGCGCGCAGCCGCACGACCTGACGGCGCGCGGGGTCTGCCACGTGCCGGAGGGCCGGGGCGTGTTCGGCCAGCTCACGGTGCGCGACAACCTGCTGCTGCAGGCCGGCGATCGGGAGCCGGGCGAGGCCGTGGCGAAGGCCGTCGAGGCGTTCCCCCGGCTGGGGGAGAGGCTCGAGCAGGTCGCCGGGACCATGAGCGGCGGCGAGCAGCAGATGCTGGCCCTGGCGCGCGCCTACGTGCAGTCCCCGCGGACCATCCTGCTCGACGAGGTCAGCATGGGGCTCGCCCCGCTCATCGTCGACGAGATCTTCGTGTTCCTGCGCCGGCTGGCACGCGAAGGTGCCGCGCTGCTGCTGGTCGAGCAGTACGTGAGCAAGGCGCTGGCCATGGCCGACTTCGTGGTCCTGCTCAACAAGGGCGAGGTGGCGTTCTGGGGGGAGCCCAGCGAGCTCGACGGCGAGGATCTGTTCGCGCAGTACGCGGGCCTGGACCACTGATCCGGACGTGGACGTGGTGCACGTAGTGCACTACGTTGACGGAAGGAGGTGCCCATGCGCATCGGGATGCCGCTGGCCTACAGCGGGGACGGGTTCCACCGGACGGTGGACGAGCTGGTCGAGTACGAGCAGGTGGGCCTCGACGTGGTCTTCCTGCCGGAGGCGTACACCTTCGACTCCGTGAGCCAGCTGGGCTTCATCGCCGCGAGGACGACGACGCTCGAGCTGTGCACCGGCATCCTCAACGTCTACTCGCGCACGCCGAGCCTGCTGGCCATGACCGCAGCCGGTCTCGACGCCGTGTCGAGCGGCCGCTTCCTGCTCGGCCTGGGGGCGTCGGGTCCGCAGGTCGTCGAGGGCTTCCACGGCATGCCCTACACCGCGCCGTTGGCCCGGACCCGCGAGGTCGTGGACATCTGCCGGCAGGTCTGGCGGCGCGAGCCCGTCCAGCACGACGGCACCCACTTCCAGGTCCCGCTGACCAAGGAGCGGGGCGGGACCGGTCTCGGCAAGCCGCTCAAGCTCATCAACCACCCGCTGCGCCCGCGGATCCCCATCGTGCTGGCGGCGCTCGGGCCGAAGAACGTCTCGCTGGCCGCCGAGCTGTGTGAAGGCTGGGAGCCGATCTTCTACTACCCGGAGGAGGCGCCGGCGGCGTTCGGCGCCGCCCTCGACGAGGGCCGGGCCCTCCGCGACCCGCAGCTGGGAGACCTCCAGGTCGTGGTCGACACCCATGTCGCCTTCACGGACGACGCCGAGCAGGAGCAGGCCGCGCTCGACCGCGTCCGCGCCCACCTGGCGCTGTACATCGGCGGGATGGGCGCCAAGGGCAAGAACTTCTACAACGAGCTCGCGTGCCGCTACGGCTTCGAGGCCGAGGCGCAGACCGTCCAGGACCTCTACCTGTCCGGCGCGAAGGCCGAGGCCGCCGCGGCGCTGCCCGACGCCCTGGTCCGGGGCGTCTGCCTCGTGGGCGACGAGGCCCGCGTGCGCGACCGCGTCGCCGCCTTCACCGGTGCGGGCGCCACCACCCTCAACGCGGTCCCGCTGGCCGCCACCCACAAGCAGCGCGTGCGCGACGTCGCCCGCCTGAAGGAGATGACCTCGTGAAGACCCTCGCCGACTCCACCCTCGCCGTCCTCGGCGGCACCGGGCCGCAGGGGCGGGGGCTCGCGCGCCGTTTTGCCGCTGCGGGCCTGCCCGTCGTGCTGGGCAGCCGCAGCGCCGAGCGCGCGGCCCACGTCGCCGCAACGCTGGGCGACGGGGTGCGCGGCGCGGACAACGAGGCCGCCGCCGCTGCCGGGGACGTCGTCGTGGTCGCCGTGCCGTGGGACGGGCACTGCGAGCTGCTGACGTCGCTGAAGGACGTGCTCGCCGGGAAGGTCGTCGTGGACTGCGTCAACCCGCTCGGGTTCGACGGGCAGGGCGCGTTCGCCCTCGAGGTGCCCGAGGGCAGCGCGGCGCAGCAGGCGTCGTCCGTCCTGTCCGACAGCACGGTGGTCGCGGCGTTCCACCACGTCTCGGCGGTGCTGCTGGAGGACCCGCTCGTCGAGACGATCGACACTGACGTGCTGGTCCTGGGCGACGACCGCGAGGCGACCGACCTCGTCCAGGAGCTCGCGTCCCGCGTGCCCGGGATGCGCGGTGTGTACGGCGGCCGACTGCGCAACGCCCACCAGGTGGAGGCGTTCACGGCCAACCTGATCAGCACGAACCGCCGCTACAAGGCCCACGCCGGGCTGCGCATCACGGACGTGGACGCGCTGTGACCGCCACCGACGTCATCCCGGCGCGGCAGTACTACAGCCGCCTGCTGCGCAAGCTCGCCCGACCGGGTGTGCTGACCGCCCTGGTGTCCCTCCAGCGACTGGACGGGGCCGCGCTCGACAGCGCCCCCGCGCAGCTGGAGCGGGCGGCCCGCACGTGGCCCGACCGGCCCGCCATCAAGTTCGAGGGCGGGACCTGGACGTGGTCCGAGGTCGACGCGTGGGTGAACCGGTACGCGCACGTGCTGCACGCCCAGGGCGTGCGCAGCGGGGACGTCGTCGCCGTGGTCGTGCCCAACCGCCCGCAGCTCCTCGTCGCGACGATGGCAGCCCTGAAGCTTGGTGCCGTCGCCGCCCTGGTCAACACGGGGCTGCGCGGGGAGTCCCTGTCGCACAGCCTGCGCCTGGTGGAGCCGACCGCCGTCGTGGTCGGCGAGGAGGTCCTCGACGCGGTCACGACGCTGGACGTCGCGCTGCCGGCAGCCGTGCTGTACCTGCCCGACACCGGCACTGCGCCCGTGCCCGACGGGTGGACCGACCTCGAGGAGACCAGCCTGGCGTCGCCCTCGTCGCGGCCGCCCGAGACCGCCGGCATCCGCCTCCGCGACCCGGCGGTCTACATCTACACGTCCGGCACGACCGGCCTGCCCAAGGCGTCCATCACCACGCACCAGCGGCTGCGCCAGGGCGGCCAGATGGTCGGCCGCGTCGTGCAGGAGCTCACGCCCGACGACACCGTCTACTGCCCGCTCCCGCTCTACCACTCGACCGGGCTGCTCGCCGGGTGGAGCGCGTGCATGACGACGGGCGCCGCCCTCGTGCCGGCGAGGAGGTTCAGCGCCTCGCAGTTCTGGGACGACGTCCGGGCGTACGACGTCACGTCGTTCCGGTACGTGGGCGAGATGCTGCGCTACCTGCTCGCCCAGCCCGCCGGGCCCGGGGACCGCGACCACCGGGTGTCCAAGGTGCTCGGCGCCGGCCTGCGGCCCGAGCTGTGGGACGTGTTCAAGCAGCGCTTCGGCATCGAGCAGGTGCACGAGATCTACGGCGGGTCCGAGAGCCCTGCCGGCTTCATGAACCTGCTCAACTTCGACCGGACGTGCGGCTGGAACCCCCGCGGCTGGAAGGCCGTGCGCTTCGACCCGGCGACCGGTGCCGCCGTGCGCGGGCCGGACGGTCGCTGCACCGCCGTGGCCCCCGGCGAGAGCGGGCTGCTGGTGATGAAGATCGACGCCGGCCAGCCGTTCCGCGGTTACACCGACGACGAGGCGACGCAGAAGAAGGTGCTGCGCGACGTCTTCGCCGTGGGCGACGCCTGGTTCGACAGCGGCGACGTCGTGGTGCCGCAGGGTCATGGCCACATGCGCTTCGGGGAGCGCACCGGCGACACCTTCCGCTGGCGCAGCGAGAACGTCGCCGCGGCAGAGGTCGAGGCCGCCGTCGGGCGCTGGCACCAGGTGGCCGACAGCGCCGTCTACGGTGTCGAGGTGGCCGGATCTGACGGTCGCTGCGGCATGGTCCAGCTCGTGCTCAAGGACGGTGAGGAGCTCGACGCCGCCGGCCTGGCCGCCCACCTCAGGGCAGAGCTGCCCGGGTTCGCGGTGCCGCGACTCGCGAGGCTGAGCCCGACCGCGCAGATGACCGGGACCTTCAAGCACCAGAAGAAGGCCCTGCAGGAGGACGGCTACGACCTGGACAAGGTCCAGGACCCGCTGCTCCTGCTGGTACCGGGCGAGACCGCGTGGCGGGCGCTGACCCGCGAGGACGTCGACGCGCTCGCAGCGGGCGGCCTGCGCCTGTGACCCGCACCCTCGACCGACCCGCGACGGAGTCCTCGTGAGCGTCCTGACCGCACCGACCGCCCTGCCCGTGGCGCCCGACCTCCCCGCGCTGCTCCACGCCCAGCGGGCGTCCCACCTGGCGGACGGCCCTCCCTCGGCCGCCGTGCGTCAGAACCGCGTCGACCGGCTGCTCGCGGTGATGCTCGACGAGGCGGAGAACCTCGTCGAAGCGCTCGACGCCGACTACGGCTCCCGGTCGCGCACGCAGTCCTACCTGTCGGACGTGCTGGGTCCGCTGCCGAGCATCGCCCACACGCGCAAGCACCTCGAGGCCTGGATGCGGCCCACGCCCGTCAGCGCAGGACCGCTGCGCGCTCTCGGCGGGCGCGCGTGGGTCCAGTGGCAGCCGCTCGGCGTCGTCGGCATCATCAGTCCCTGGAACTTCCCCGTGGGCCTCGCGCTGGTCCCCGCGGCTGCTGCCTTCGCGGCGGGCAACCGCGTCATGCTCAAGCTCAGCGAGCTGGTCCCGGCGACCACCGAGGTCATGCAGCGCGCGCTCGCCCGCGAGTTCGACCCGACCGAGCTGGTCGCTGTCACCGGTGGTCCCGAGGTCGGCCAGGCCTTCTCCTCGCTCCCGCTCGACCACCTCATGCTCACCGGCTCGACCGCGACCGGCCGCCACGTGATGCGGGCCGCCGCGGACCACCTGGTGCCGGTCACCCTGGAGCTGGGCGGCAAGTGCCCCGTGGTGGCCGGCCCGGGCGCCGACCTGCAGGAGCTGTCGCGCAGGGTGTTGGCGGTCAAGGCCATGAACGCGGGCCAGCTCTGCCTCACGCCGGACCACGTGTTCGTGGAGGAGCACCGCGAGGACGAGCTGGTGGCCGCGCTGTCGAAGCGGTTCGCGCAGATGTACCCGACGCTGCTCGGGAACCAGGACTGGTCCTCCGTCGTCAACGGGGCGCAGCACGCGCGCCTGGTGGGGCTGCGCGAGGACGCCCGGGCCAAGGGCGCGCGGGTCGTGGAGCTCAACCCGGCGGGCGAGGACTTCGCCGGCCAGCAGGGCGCGCACAAGATGCCGCTGACGCTGCTGCTCGACGTCCGCGACGACATGGCCGTCATGCAGGAGGAGGTCTTCGGGCCGCTGCTGCCGGTGCTCACCTACCGACAGGTCGAGGAGGTCGTGCAGCACGTCAACGCGGGGGAGAAGCCGCTGGCCGCGTACTGGTTCGGACCCGAGGGCTCTGAGCGCGAGCTCTTCCTCGAGCGGACCTGCTCCGGCGGGGTGACGCTGGACGACGTCGTCCTGCACTTCACCGTCGAGGACCTGCCGTTCGGGGGGGTCGGCGCGAGCGGTACGGGCAGCTACCACGGGCGTACCGGCTTCGAGACCTTCAGCCACGCGCGCTCGGTGCTGCAGGCGCCGCGCCGAGTGTGGCCGACCAGCCTGATGGCAGCGCCGTACGGGCCGCTCGTGCAGAAGGGTCTGCGGCTGGCGGCCCGGACCGAGGCGCGTCGTGTGCGCAAGCGCCTCGGTCGCTAGCGGTCCCGACCGCTAGTGGCCGTTCAGGCGGTCGACGGCCCTCCAGAGCAGGCCGGGGGCGACGCGTCGCGCGAGGTACTGCAGGCGCGCGTCGCCCGGTACGATCACCTTCTTGCCCTTGTCCAGCGCACGCTCCACGGCGTCGAGCACCTGTCCGGGCGTGGCCGTGCGGCGCTCGACCACCGCCTTGTACGTGCGGGGCCCCTCGGCCATGGCCTGCTGCAGCAGCGGCGTCTTCACCGCGGCCGGGCAGACCAGGACCATGCGCAGGGGGCTGTCGGCGTGCTCGTGCAGGAGGATCTCGCCGTAGGCGTTCACCGCGGCCTTGCTGGCGCAGTAGGCGCCGAAGCGGGTGCTGTAGACGTAGCCGGTGACCGACCCGAACAGCACGACGTCGCCGCGTCCCCTCTCGAGCATGCGAGGCAGAACGGCTTTGGTGACGTGCACCGTGCCGAAGTAGTTGACCTTCATGACCTGCAGCAGCTGCTCGGTGGACGTCTCGAGCAGGCGCCCGGCCGGCATGATGCCCGCGGCGTGCACGAGCCGGTCCAACGGGCCGAGGGCGTCCTCCGCGGAGGCGACGCGGTCCAGGACTTGGGCCTCGTCCGTGACGTCGCAGGTCCAGGTGCAGACGCCCGGGAGCTCGCGCTCGACGTCGGCGAGGGCGGCGGCGTCGCGGTCCAGCACCGCGACCTGCTGTCCGGCGGCGTGCAGTCGGCGCACCGCCTCGCGGCCGAGGCCGCTGGCGCCGCCGGTGACCAGCGCGGTGTGCGCCATGGAGTACTCCTCGTCGTAAGGTGAACGCTCAACGTAGTGCACCAGGTAAGAGGGGTCCATGTCCTCCAGTCGGCCAACTCGTCAGCTCCTGCTCAGCGCGCTGAGCGTGCTCCAGACGCTCAACGCGGGCCGGGCCGTCGACCGGCACGGCTGGCCCGGGATCCTGGCCTCCACCGCGGTCTTCCGCTCCGAGCTGCCGCTCGAGGCGGCTGCCGCCACCGCCGCGCGCCTGGCTTGGGCCGCCCGCACGGGGCGGCTGGCGGGCCGGACCGGCCGCGCGGCCGTCGCGCTGTCGGCTGTGAGCGTCGCGGGGCTCACCTTCCTCCACGCCCGGGCCGGGCAGACGCCGCGGGTCGTCGACGAGGCGCTGGCCGAGCTGGGCCTGCCGCCGGCGCCTCCCGCGGAGCTGGCCTCGCGGGTCCCGCTCGTGCTGCGCTCCGCGCGGGCCCGCTCCCGCTGGGTGACCTCGGCGCCGCTGTCCTACGGCCCGTACGGGCGGGAGAACCTGCTCGACGTCTGGCGCCGTCCGGACCTCCCGCTGGACGGCCGCGCGCCGGTGCTGCTGCAGGTGCCCGGGGGCGGGTGGCTGCGCGGGGACAAGCAGGGCCAGGCCTACCCGCTGCTGAGCCTGCTCGTGGAGCACGGCTGGGTCTGCGTCTCGATCAGCTACCGGGCCGCGCCGCGAGCGCCCTGGCCGGCGCAAATCGTCGACGCGAAGCGCGCGCTCGTGTGGGTCAAGCAGCACATCGCGGAGCACGGTGGCGACCCCTCGTTCATCGCGGTGACGGGCGGGTCCGCGGGTGGCCACCTGTCGTCGATGCTCGCGCTGACGGCGGGCGACCCGCTGTTCCAGCCCGGGTTCGAGCACGAGGACACGACCGTCCAGGCGGCCGTGCCCCTGTACGGCTCCTACGACTGGCTGGACGACGACCACCTCGGCAACCGCGAGCTCACCCGGCACGTCGAGCGGACGGTCGTGCAGCGCCGGCGCCGCGACGCCGAGGACGTGCTGCGGCAGGGGTCCACCCTGTACCGCGTGCACGGCGGAGCGCCGCCGTTCCTCGTCGTGCACGGGGCGAACGACACCCTCATGCCGGTGGAGCAGGGTCGGGCGCTCGTGGCGTCGCTGCGTGCGGTCTCGCGCAGCGAGGTCGGCTACCTGGAGCTGCCCTACGCCATGCACGCGTTCGACCTGTTCGGCTCGCGGCGCACCGCCGCGGTGGTGCAGGGGGTGCTCCGCTTCCTGGAGGCCGTGCGGAGCCAGGCCCTGCGCGAGGGCGCTCAGCCCAGCTGACTCCCCGCGGCCCGGGCGCGCAGCCGGTCGGGTCGCAGCACGAGGGCCTCGTCGCTGCGTGCCCGGCGCAGCAGCAGGTGCGTGCAGTGCTCCCACGTGAAGCCCACCCCGCCGTGCACCTGCACCGCGGTCTCGGTCACCTGCACCGCAGCCTCCAGCGCCTCCGCGGTGGCGAGGTCGACGAGGAGGGCGGCGTCGTCGGCCTGGGCGTCGACGGCGCGGGCTGCCGCGGCAACCAGCGACCGGGCGCCCTCGGTCTTCACGAAGGCGTCCGCGACCGGGTGCGCGACGGCCTGGAAGCTGCCGATGGCCCGGCCGAACTGCACCCGCTCCCGGCTGTAGCGGACCGACTCCGCGACGGCGCGCGCCGCCACCCCGACGGCGTCGGCGGCGACGGCGAGCAGTGCCGCCTGCTCCGCCGCGGCCAGCACCGCGTCGACGAGAGCAGTGCTCGCGAGCAGCGTGCCTCGCGCGCCGTCGAGCGTGACGTCGCCGAGCAGCGCAGTCAGGTCGAGCGGTGTGACGGGAGTGACGGAGGTGCCCTCGGCGACAGGCACCAGCACGAGGACCGGCCCGTCGTCCGCGGCGGCGAGCACGACCAGCAGGTCGGCCCAGGGCGCCCCGGCGACCGCGCGGACGCTGCCGGTCAGCCGGAGCCCGCCGCCGTCCGCCACGGCCAGCGGGAGGTCGTCGCGGGACCAGCCGGCGTCCGTGCGCGTCGCGACCAGTGCCGCGACGGT
>JAODNQ010000188.1 GCA_025464695.1 Frankiales bacterium
GCCCCTGAGGGGGGCCGTGCGGCCCGAGCCCTGCGCGCTGTCGACGGCCGGTGCCGCGAGCGCGGCAGGGCGTCGGGGCGTCGTCGGACCGGTCGGGCCGGGGAGGACGCCGCCGGCCACCAGGCCGCCCACGACCGCCACCACGCCGCCCGCCTTCGCCAGCTGTCCGGCCTTGTCGAAGGCCCCGACCAGGGGCAGCTGGGCCAGCCAGGTCAGCGGGCCGAGCACCCACAGCAGCCGCCCGAGGCTGATCCCCACGAAGACGCGGACGACCTCCGGGTCGAACTGCGTGCCCGCGCAGCGGATCAGCTCGCGGCGGGCCGCCCCTGCGGTGCGCACCGCGTTGTACGAGCGGGCCGAGGTCATGACCTCGAAGGAGTCGCAGACCGAGACGATCCGGGCGGCGCGGCTGATCTGCTCGCCGGCGAGGCCGTGCGGGTACCCGCCGCCGTCGAAGCGCTCGTGGTGCTCGACGACGCAGCGGCCCCACTCCCCCAGCCACGGCAGCAGCCCGGCCGCGAGCCGCACGCCCTCCTCGGGGTGACGGCGGATGAGCGCCCAGGCCTCCTCGTCCAGGTCGGTGCCGCCGTTCAGGACCGAGCCGGGGACCTCGAGCTTGCCGATGTCGTGCACCAGCGCCGCCCAGCGGGCCCGCCTGCGCTCCTCCTCGGGCAGCCCGAGCTCCTCGGTGAGCAGGTCGGTGAAGGCCCGGACCCGCTCGGAGTGCCCCCGGGTGCGCTTGTCGTGCAGCCCCAGGATCCCGACCAGGGTCACCAGCGTCTCGGCCGCCTGCGAGGCCTCGTCGCCCGCGCCGCTGCCGTGCAGCCGCGCCAGCCGGTCCTCGAGCTGTCGGACGCTGGGCGTCCGGGCCGCCCGCAGCCGCGACGGCGCCTTGTCCGGGAACACCAGCGACAGCTCGAGCAGCACGGCGAGCGGGAGCAGCCGGCGGGCCGCCCGGTCGGCGACGGCGAGGACCGCAGTGCTGCCGACGAGGACCGCGCCCCACCACAGCACCCGGCCGCCGAGGCTGCTCGAGCCCGGCAGGACCCGTGCCAGCAGCACGGCGGCGCCGACGGCGAGCGCCAGCGGCACGAGCAGCACGCCGATCCGGACCAGGGCGCCCAGGACCGGGTGCCCCTGCCAGGTGCTCTCGCGCTGCGTCATCCCCGCCTCGGTCCGGTCGGCCCCGACGGGCGACCGGGACAGCGTGACCCACGGCGGGCGCCACGTCAGCAGGAGTCACCCGGTCGCGGGAGCCGGGCGCTCGCCCTACCCTCCGTGCATGGCCCGGTCCGGCGTCGAACGGCTGCCCCTGTTCCCGCTCGGGCTCGTGCTGTTCCCCGGGCTGGTGCTGCCGCTGCACGTGTTCGAGGAGCGCTACCGGGTGCTCGTGCGCGAGCTCCTGGACAAGCCCGAGCAGGACCGCCGCTTCGGGGTCGTGGCGATCCGCGAGGGCCGCGAGGTGGGCGAGGACGGCGTCCGAGCGCTGCACGCGGTCGGCTGCGTCGCCCGGCTGCAGGAGGCCGACGAGCACCCCGACGGGCGGTTCGACGTCCTCACGGTGGGCGCCGAGCGCTTCCGGCTGCGCGGCCTCGACACCACCCGCCCCTACCTCACGGGCGAGGTCGAGCTGTTGCCCGACGACGCCGGGGACCCCTCGGAGGGCACGGTCCTGCGCGACGCCGTGGGGAGCGCCTTCGCCGCCTACCTCGAGGCCCTGCGGAAGGCCGGTGCGGAGGAGCTCGGCGACGTGCAGGTGCCGCGCGACCCGCGGACGGCGTCGTACCTGGTCGCGGCGACCGTGCTGCTCGACCTCGAGGAGCGCCAGTCCCTGCTGGCGGTGCCGGACGCGGTGGACCGGCTGCGGCGCGAGCTGCGCCTGCTGCGCCGCGAGGCGGGCCTGCTGCAGGCCCTGTCTTCGGTGCCGGCGCCCGAGCTGACGCGCGGTCCGCTCAGCCTGAACTGACCCCGGCGCGGCTCGGCTCGGCCTCGGTGTCCGGGTCGCTCCCGCCCGCGGCCGTGGCGCCGGCGAAGGCCGCGAGGGCGGCTGCCGGCCACAGGACCAGGGCCTCGTAGGCCCGCAGCCGCACGTTGGCCTCGACGGTGCCGGTGCGGTCCAGGTCGCGGGCCGCGGCCTGGAAGCCGTCCTTGCCCACCTGCGTGCCGGTCTTCGCCGCGACGTACGCGGCGAGCAGCCCGCCGAGGAGCAGGCCCGCGACGACCCCGGGCCCGTAGCGACGCGCGAGGGCGTAGGCACCGAGCCCGCACAGCAGCCCGACGACGACCGCGAGCGCCCCGAACGCGATGTCGGCGCCCGCGAAGGCGCTCGTCTCCGGGTCGACCAGCCCGGGGCCCTCCGCGCCGCGCAGCACGACCTCGACCCGGGGCGCGACCGCGGCCCACAGCAGGCCCACCGGCGCGCCGAGCAGGACGACGACGACCCCCGTGAGGGCGGCAGCGGCGGCGTCGGCGCGGACTGCCGGGCTCGTCCGGGCGAGGACGGCGGCCGGGGCGGCCCAGGGGGAGGTCACCCTCCCATCGTGCACTGCCGCCCTACTGTTCGCCCCGTGCCAGCGCCCCTGCCCGCTCCCGCCCTGCGCCGCCGGTGGTACGTCGCGGGTGTCCTCGCCGCCCTGCTGCTGTCGGCCTGCACAGGCAGCGACGAGCCCGCACCCGTACGCCCGGTGCCGACCGCGGTCGCGCCGACGGCGAGCGTCACGCTGCCGGCCGACCCCCTGCTGGCCCTGGTCCCCCGGCCGGACGACGTCCCGTCGGGCCTGCTGCCCGTGGTCGCCGGGTCGGGGCCGCGCGACCTCGCCGCCGTGGCCGCCTTCTCCGGCGACCCGGCGGCCGCGGCCACAGCGCTGCGGGCGCACGGCTTCTCCGCCGCCTACGTCGCCCAGTACGCCGAGCAGCTGTCGGCGGGCGCGCGGGGCCGCGTCCTGTCGGTCGTCGTGTCCCGCTTCGCGACCCTCAAGGGCGCGGCGGACGACCTCGCCGGCGACGTCGCCGCGAGCGGCACGGGCGAGCGCGCCGACGTCGGCAGCGGGGCGAGCCTGCGGGTGCAGCCGCTGCCGGGCGGCGCCGGGCAGCTGACGACGCTGCGCTTCCGGGTCGGCACGCGGACCTG
>JAODNQ010000223.1 GCA_025464695.1 Frankiales bacterium
TCGTCCCCGCCCCGCCCGCGGCCTTCGCCGCTGCCGGCGTCGGCGCCTGGGCCCCGCCCGAGGCAGACCCCGACGCCGGCGCTCCCGTGCTCCCGCCGTCGACCGCCGGCCCAGCCTGGGTCGCTGCGCGGCCGGCCCGCGCCCCGCGGGGCACCGCCTTCGTCCGGCTCCGCGGCCCGGTCGGGGTCGCCTTCCGGCCCGCGCCGACAGCACCCCTGCCGCCTGGCGCAGCAGCCGGAGCGTCCGTCGGGCCGTCCACCTTGGCGCCGGCCTTCGCCGCCTTCCGGGGAGCCTTCTTGCGCGGCGCCGGCTCCTCCTCGACCGGAGCGGGCGGCGCGAGCGCGGCGACGTCGTCGGGCAGCTCCTGCGCCACGTCGATCGGCTCGCCGACGGCGGCCCGGTAGCGCTGGGCGTCGCGGCTGTCGCGCTTGCGGGTGACGGCCGTGCCGACGCGCTCGGCGACCTCCTCGCGGTCCAGCCGCGACAGGCCGGCGGCGAACTGCTCCAGGACCCCCACGAGCACGGCGTCGCGCTCGCTCTCGAGGACGCGGTCGCGCTGCGCGAGGTAGCGGACCAGCACCTGGCCGGCCTGGGCCAGCCGGTCGGTCCCGGCGTCCAGCCCGGCTCGCGCGAGCTCGACCTTCTGCTCGGTGGCGTTGAGGACCTGCCCGACCTCGTCGAGCCGGCGCTGCACCTCCGCGCGGACCTCCTTGACCACGGCCTCCGCCGTGGCGCGGGCGCCCTGCACGACCTCGAACGTCCGGGTCGGCCACTGCTGCTCGAAGCCGGCGACGACGCTCCGCAGCGCCTCGCTCTTCTCCTCCAGCGCAGCGAAGCGGGTCCCCTGCTCGTCGACGAGCAGCGCCAGCTTGTTGCTCTGGTCGTCCCGCACCGCGGAGAGCCGCTCCTCCTGGCCGGCGACGAGGGCGTCGAGCCGCTCCGCCTGCGCCGTCTCGAGCGCCGCGAGCCGCTCGACCTGCGTGGCGGTGGCCGCCTCCAGCCGCTCGGTGAGCGAGCTGCCGAGGGCGTCGAGGCGGGCGGCGCCGTCGGTCTGGACGGCCTCGCGGAGCGCCTCCTGGGCCCGCTCGAGCACCTCGATCCGCTCGCGCGTCGCCTCGGCCAGCGCCGCGACCTGCTCGGTCGTGGTCGAGGCCAGGGACTCGCGGAGCGCCACCAGGGCGGCGTCCTGCGTGCGGACGGCCTCGGTCGTGCTGGCCGTGACGGCGTCGAGACCGCGGCGGAGCTCGTCCTGCGCCGTGGTGAGGGCGGCCAGCCGCTCCCCGGCCTCGCGGGTGGCGCCGGCGCCGCTGGTGACCTCGTTGGCCAGGCCGGCCAGCCGCTCGCTGACCTGGGCGTGCTGCTCCTGCAGCCGGTCCAGCAGGGCCTCGCGGAGGCCGCGCTGGCCCTCGGCGACCTCGTCGCGGGTCTCGACCAGGGCCTTGCGCACGGCCTCCGTGCTTGCGGCGGACGTCGCCGCGGTGCGCTCGCGCAGCGACCCGAGCTCGGCGGTCAGCTCTGTGCGCAGGGTGGTGGAGGCGGCGGTCGCGGCGGTGGTCGCCTCGGTCAGCTCCTCGACCTGCGGGCGCAGCACCCCGACCTCGGTGACGACGTCGGTGCGCAGGTCGTTGACCGTGCTGACGACCTGCGCGCGCAGGCCCTCGAGCCGCTGGTCGAGCGCCTGCAGCGCCGCCTCCGAGCGCTCGGACTCGGTGCGGGCCCGCCGCCGCTGCTCCTCGAGCAAGCCGGTGACGGTGCGGGTCAGCCCCTCCTGCAGCCCGTCGACCTGCGCGCCGACGGCCTCGCGCTCCTCGCGCAGCGACGTCGTCACGCTCTCGCGCAGGTCGCCCAGCGCGCTCTCGACGGCACCGGTGATGCTCGCGACGGCGTCCCGGGTCGCGCCCGACAGCTCCTCGACCCGGCCGCCGAGGACCTCGGTCTGCGCGTCGGTCCGGCCGAGGGCCTCGCGGAGCTCGTCGCGCAGGGCGGCGGTGCGCTGCTCGAGGACGGCCTCGAGCCGCTCCCCCAGCTCGGAGGTGCGGGCGTCGGTGACCTCGGTCAGGCGGCCGACGACGCTCTCGACCTGCTCGCCCCCGAGCGCCTCGACCCGCCGCTCCAGCCGGCGCACGCTGCCGAGCAGCTCCGCGACCCGCTCGTTGGTGCTGTTGGCGCCGTCGCGGGCCAGCGCCTCGATCCGCTCCGAGAGCCCGTCCAGCGCGTCCTCGAGGACGGCGAGCCGCGACTCCAGCGCACCCCGGGCGTCGACGAGCGCGGCCTGGGTGCCCGCGGCCGTGCGGGCGTCGCTCTCGAGGGCGCTCGTGACGGTGCGCCGGACGTCGGCCGCCATCTGGTCGACCCGGAGCCCGACCTTGTCGGTGACCCGGCCAACGACGTCGTCGAGCTGCGTGCCGGTGCGGACCGGCAGCAGCTCCAGGCCCTCACGGACCTCCCGGGCGATGCCGGGCATGTCGGCGCGGACCTCGTCGAGGCGGCCGCCGAGCGCGTCGAAGCGACCGGCCATCTCCGCGACCCGGCGCACCAGCGTGCCGGTCTCGGTGCGGCTGGCGGCGACGCTGCCGGTGAGGCGGCCGCCCAGGCTGTCGAGGTCGGTGCGGACGGCGCCGAGCTCGCTCCGCAGCGACCCGAGCTCGCTGCGGACGGCGACGACGTCACCGCGCAGGGCGGCGACGGAGCCGGACAGGCCGGCGGCGTCGGTCTCCGGCTCGTCGTAGCGGGCCAGCTCCTCGATCCGGCGGGACAGCGGCGGCTCGACGGTCACGCGGGGCTCCTCGGTCTCGGCTCTGCGTCACGGGCACCGACGGTGCGGGTGGGCAGGGGCAGTCGCGGCGGAGCGTAGCGAGGCGCGGCTCACACGAGCGGCAGGCTCCGCACGCGGGCCGCTGCGTGCCGCTCGTCCGGGACCGGCCCGTACGGCGTCGTGCGCTGTCGCGGGGTGCGTCCGGCGGCGCGGACCATGGCCTCCAGGTCGTCGACGCTCTTGCGCGAGCCGTGCTGCGAACCGGCCATCCGGCTGATGGTCTCCTCCATCAGCGTGCCCCCGAGGTCGTCGACGCCGCCGGCCAGCACGGCCTGGCACTGCTCGGGCCCGAGCTTCACCCAGGAGCACTGCACGTGGTCGATGCGGCCGTGCAGCAGCAGCCGGGCGACGGCGTGCACCGCGCGGTTGTCGCGCACCGTCGGGCCCGGCCGGGCGACGCCGGCCAGGTACAGCGGGGCGCTGGTGTGGACGAACGGCAGCGGCACGAACTCGGTGAAGCCGCCGGACTCGTCCTGCAGCCGGGCCAGCAGCCGCAGGTGCGCGACCCAGTGGTGCGGCTGGTCGACGTGGCCGTACATCATCGTGCTGGTGGTCGGCAGGCCGACGCGGTGCGCGGTCTGCACGACCTCGATCCACTGCGCGGTGGGCAGCTTGCCCTTGGTCAGGACCCAGCGGACGTCGTCGTCGAGGATCTCCGCGGCCGTCCCGGGGAGGCTGTCGACGCCGGCCTCCTTGGCCTGCAGCAGGAACTCCTCGATGCTCACCGACATGCGGGCCGCCCCGTTGACGACCTCCATCGGCGAGTACGCGTGCAGGTGCAGGTCGGGGGCGCCGGCCTTCACCGCCCGGGCGAGGTCGAGGTAGGCGGTGCCGGGCAGCTGCGGGTCGATGCCGCCCTGCATGCAGACCTCGGTGGCCCCGACGTCCCAGGCCTCGCGGGCCCGG
>JAODNQ010000266.1 GCA_025464695.1 Frankiales bacterium
GCCCCGTCGCCGCCACGCTCCCCACCACGGGCGTCTCCCCGGCCCTCGCGGCCGGTGCCGCCGTCCTGGTCGCGGGCGCCGCGGTCGCCACCAAGGCGGCGCAGTCGGCAGGCTCCGCCGAGCCCGCGTAGGGCGACGCGCTCGAGCACGTCGGGCGGTCCTGGGGTCCATCCCCGGGGCCGCCCGTCGGCGTTCCCGGGGAGAGGCAGCACAGACTTGAGCGGAATCGAGTCAACTCTGCGTACGTTGGGGAGAGCAGACCCTGCACCGACGCACGAGAGGAACCGCCGTGGACGCCGACCGCCTCACCACCCGTAGCCAGGAGGCCGTCTCGACGGCCGTCCGCCGGGCCAGCGCCGAGGGCCACCCCGAGGTCGCCCCGGTCCACCTGCTGCTCGCCCTGCTCGACCAGAACGACGGCATCGCCGGCCCGCTGCTGACCGCCGTCGGCGCCGCTCCGGCCACGGTCCGCACCCGTGCCCTCGCGCTCCTCGAGCGGCTGCCGAAGGCGCAGGGCGCGAACGTGGCCGCCCCCGGGCTGTCGCGCTCGCTGATGGCGGTCATGAACGTGGCCCAGCACAAGGCCACCGAGGTGGGCGACGACTACGTCTCCACCGAGCACCTGCTGGTCGGCCTGGCCGACTCCGGCGGCGACGTCGCCGAGCTGCTCAAGGGCGAGCGCGCCCTGCCCAAGACCCTGATGGAGGCCTTCTCGAAGGTCCGGGGTGCGGCCCGTCGGGTCACCACCCAGGACCCGGAGTCGACCTACAAGGCGCTCGAGAAGTACGGCGTCGACCTCACCGACCGCGCCCGGCGCGGCGAGCTCGACCCGGTGATCGGCCGCGACACCGAGATCCGCCGCGTGGTCCAGGTCCTCAGCAGGCGGACCAAGAACAACCCCGTGCTGATCGGTGAGCCCGGCGTCGGCAAGACGGCCGTCGTCGAGGGCCTCGCGCAGCGCGTCGTCGACGGCGACGTGCCGGAGAGCCTGCGCGGCAAGCGCATCGTGTCGCTCGACATGGCCGCCCTGGTGGCCGGCGCGCAGTACCGCGGGCAGTTCGAGGAGCGGCTCAAGGCCGTCCTGCAGGAGATCACCGAGTCCGACGGCGAGGTCATCACGTTCGTCGACGAGCTCCACACCGTCGTCGGTGCGGGCAAGGCCGAGGGCTCCATGGACGCCGGCAACATGCTCAAGCCGATGCTCGCCCGCGGCGAGCTGCGGATGGTCGGCGCGACGACGCTCGACGAGTACCGCCAGCACATCGAGAAGGACCCGGCGCTGGAGCGCCGCTTCCAGCAGGTGCTGGTCGGCGAGCCGTCCGTCGAGGACACGATCGCGATCCTGCGCGGCCTCAAGGGGCGCTACGAGAGCCACCACAAGGTCGACATCAGCGACAGCGCGCTGGTCGCCGCCGCCACCCTGTCCGACCGGTACATCAGCTCGCGCTTCCTGCCCGACAAGGCGATCGACCTCGTCGACGAGGCGGCGTCGCGGCTGCGCATGGAGATCGACAGCCGGCCGGTCGAGATCGACGAGCTGCAGCGCGCCGTCGACCGCGCCCGGATGGAGATGCTCGCGCTGGAGCGCGAGACCGACGCCGCCTCCCACGAGAGGCTGGCGGTCCTGCGCCGTGACACCGCCGACCGCGAGGAGCAGCTGCAGTCGCTGCTCGCCCGGTGGGAGCGGGAGAAGGGCGGCCTGAACCGGGTCGGCGAGCTCAAGCAGCAGCTCGACGCCCTGCGCACCGAGGCCGAGAACGCCCAGCGCAGCAACGACTTCGAGGCGGCGTCCCGGCTGCTCTACGCCGAGATCCCCGCCGTGGAGAAGGAGCTCGAGGGCCTCGCCGGCAGCACGGAGTCGCGGATGGTGGAGGAGCAGGTCGGGGCCGACGACGTCGCCGAGGTCGTCAGCGCGTGGACCGGCATCCCGGCCGGCCGCATGCTCGAGGGCGAGACGTCCAAGCTCCTGCGCATGGAGGAGGAGCTCGGGCGGCGGCTCGTGGGCCAGCGCTCCGCGGTCGAAGCCGTGTCCGACGCCGTCCGGCGCTCCCGCACCGGCATCAGCGACCCCGACCGCCCCACCGGCTCGTTCCTGTTCCTCGGGCCGACCGGGGTGGGCAAGACCGAGCTCGCCAAGGCGCTCGCGGCGTTCCTGTTCGACGACGAGCGCGCCATGACGCGCATCGACATGAGCGAGTACGGCGAGAAGCACTCGGTGGCGCGCCTGGTCGGTGCGCCCCCCGGCTACGTCGGCTACGAGAGCGGCGGCCAGCTGACCGAGGCCGTGCGGCGCCGCCCCTACAACGTGGTGCTGCTCGACGAGGTCGAGAAGGCGCACCCCGACGTGTTCGACGTGCTCCTGCAGGTGCTCGACGACGGCCGGCTCACCGACGGTCAGGGCCGCACCGTCGACTTCCGCAACACGATCCTGGTGCTGACGAGCAACCTCGGCAGCCAGTACGTGTCCGACCCCCTGCTCGACCCCGAGCAGCGCCGCGACAAGGTCCTGGAGGTCGTGCAGCGGACGTTCAAGCCGGAGTTCCTCAACCGGCTCGACGACGTCGTCGTGTTCGACGCCCTGACCACCGAGGACCTGACCCGGATCGTCGACCTGCAGGTGTCGCTGCTGGCGGCGCGGCTGCGGGAGCGGCGGCTCGTCCTCGAGGTCACGCCCGCGGCCCGCGAGTGGCTGTCGCTGACCGGCTACGACCCCGCCTACGGCGCGCGGCCGCTGCGGCGGCTGGTGCAGAAGGCCGTCGGCGACACGCTGGCCCGCTCGCTGCTGTCGGGCGAGGTGCGTGACGGCGACGAGGTGGTCGTCGACGTCCGGGAGGACCGCAGCGGGCTGACGGTCGCGCCCGTGGTGTCGCTGAGCAAGTAGTCCCGTGAACGCCGGAAAGCCCGGTCCCCGTGGGGGACCGGGCCTTCCGCGTGCGGAGGGGGACTAGCCGGCGGCCTTGACCGTCAGCTTGCGGCCGGTGTTGAGGTTGCCGCCCTTGCTGACCATCCAGACGTCGTAGGCGGTGCCGAGGGCGAAGCCGTTGGAGGAGACCTTCGGCATGAGGTACGTCGCCGTGGCGGCGCTGCTCGTGCCCTGCGGCGAGACGCTCTTCGCGCCGGCGCCGGCGCCGAAGTAGAGCTTGACGCCCTTGAGGTTGCTGCCGGTCACCGTGACGACGGTGTTGGTGGCGGCGACGGTCGGGTCGACCGGCAGCGTCGTCGTGCTGATGGCGGTGACGACCGGGGCGACGAGGTACTCGAAGCTCAGCTTGTTGCTCTTGAGGTCGCCGTTGCGGACCTCGATCGGGACCTTGACGACGTTGTCCTTGTTGGGCGTCAGGGTGTTGACCGTCTGGGTCGCCGACATGGCCGGCACCTGGACGTACAGCTCGGTCTCGGAGCCGACCACGAAGGTCGCCGGGGCGTAGCCGAAGGAGACGCCGTCGACGCCGCCGAGGCTGGTGCCCGTGATCCGGACGAAGGTGTTGGGGACGAGCGAGTCGGCGGACTTCACCGTGGCGTACCGGCCGGTGGTCGCGGTCGGGGTCGCGGCCGTGACCGCCGTCGGGACGGGGACGACGTTCCAGCTCGAGCTCAGCGTGCCGCTGCCCCAGAAGCTGGTGGCGGTGATGCTGTACTTGGCCTTCTGCAGACCGCTCGGGACCTTGACGGTGACCTTGGTGTCGGTGGCGTCGGCGCTCTTGACCGGGACGGTCAGGGCGCCCAGCTGCAGCGACTGGGTCTCCTTGAGGTTGGTGCCGCTGACCTCGAGGGACCGGCCGTCGGTCGAGTACTTGGCGTTGACGAGCCGCGGCGCGGCCTTGTAGGTGTAGCCGGAGGCCAGCGTGACGTCCGCGGCCTCGACGTCGTCGGCGACGGAGTCGTCCTCACCGACGACCAGGGGGACGACGGCGTCGGTCGCGGCGTCGGTCTTGGACGGCGCCTTGGCGATGATCAGCTTGTCGGACAGGCGCAGGACCGAGGAGGCGGCGGTGCCGCCGAACGTCACGGTCGGGGTCGCGGGGAAGCCCGTGCCGACGATCTGCACGGCGTTGCCGGAGCCGTCGTAGGCGCCCTTGGCGTCCACGAGTGCGGTGGCGACGACCTTGGCGAGCTTCGCGTCGGGGTTGGCGACCTTGGCGGAGGTGACCGTGATGACCGAGGGGGCGGCGTTGCCGGTCCCGACGACGAGGGCACCGAGGGTGCCGGTGGCGACGAGGGCGGCCGTCAGGCCCGCCACGCCCCGCCGGGCGGGGGAGAGAGTCTTCCGTGACATGGGAGGTGCCTTCCGTGGGGTGGGGTGTGGGGAGCGGTCTGGGGGCGGGGGCCCCGAGACGAGGCGCCTTCAAGGAGGTCAGTCGGGGGGGACGGCCGCCCGCTGAGCCCCGGACGGGTGACGGAGCCTGAAGATGGCCCGCGTGGCTGCAGCCGCCGCTCCGGTGGGCTCGCCCGATCGGGTGACGGCATGGCCCGTCAGGATGGGGATGTGACCGTGGACCCCGCCCCGACCCCCCGCCCCGTCGCCCTCGTGACCGGCGCGACCGCCGGCATCGGCGCGCAGTTCGCCGAGCAGCTGGTGTCCCGCGGCTGCGACCTCGTCCTCGTCGCCCGCGACACCGGCCGGCTCGAGGCCCTGGCGGACCGGCTGCGGGAGCGCGGCGCGCAGGTGGAGGTCCTGCCCGCCGACCTCGCCACCGACGAGGGCTGCGCGCGGGTCGAGTGGCGGCTCGGGGAGGGCGTCGACCTGCTGGTGAACAACGCCGGCCTGGGCAACCCCGGCGTCTTCCACGAGGGGACCCGTGAGTCCGAGGAGCACATGCTGCGCGTGAACGTCCGTGCGGTGCTGCGGCTGACGCACGCGGCGCTGCCGCCGATGGTCGCGCGGGGCCGCGGCCGGGTGCTCAACGTCAGCAGCGTCGCCGGCTTCGCCCCGGGCGCCCGCGGCGCCACCTACAGCGCCAGCAAGGCCTGGGTCACGAACTTCAGCGAGTCGCTGCACCTGCAGTACGCCCCGCGCGGGGTGACCGTGACGGCGCTGTGCCCGGGGTTCACCCGCACCGAGTTCCACAGCCGGGCGGAGATGGACGTGAGCGGGGTGCCGGGCCCCCTGTGGCTGTCGGGCCGGCGCGTGGTCAAGGACGCGCTGGACGACCTCGACGCCGGCAAGCCGCTGTCCGTGCCCGGCGCGCAGTACAAGGTGGTCGTCGCGCTGAGCCGGCTCGTCCCGAGCGGGCTGCGCGCCCGCGTCCTCACCCGCCTCGGCAGTCGCCTGCCGGGCAAGCGCTGAGCGAACAGGCTCGACGCGGGGCGCCCACGGGAGCAGGGTCGTCGGCATGAGGCTGCTGGTGCTGGGCGGGACGCGGTTCGTCGGTCGGGCGCTGGTGGCCGAGAGCCTGGCGCGCGGGCACGACGTCACCGCGCTCAACCGCGGCTCGACGCCCCTGCCCGTCGGCGTCGCCCTCCTGCGGGCCGACCGCACCGACGTCGGGGCCCTGGAGCAGGTCCTGCACGGGCACGCCTTCGACGGCGTCGTCGACACGTGGGCGGGAGCGCCGTCGGTCGCCCGTGACGCCGCCCGCGTGGTCGAGGCCCCGCGCCGGGCCTACGTCTCCAGCCAGTCGGTCTA
>JAODNQ010000269.1 GCA_025464695.1 Frankiales bacterium
TCGAGCTGCACCGAGGTCCGGACGTCGGGGGAGGCGACGTCGCTGCGCAGCCGGCCGGCGTCGTTGCGGCTGCCGGGCACGCTGCCGTACAGCGCGAAGCCGAGGGCGTCGAGCAGCGTCGTCTTGCCCGAGCCCGTCTCGCCCTGCAGCAGGAACAGGCCGCTGGCGGACAGGGCGTCGAGGTCGACCTCGACGGTGCCGGCGAACGGCCCGAAGGCGGTGACCCGAAGCAAGTGCGGCCTCACGGCAGCCCCCTCACGCCGACACCGCCGCGAGCCGTCCGGCCTCCAGCGCGGCGGCGAGCAGGTCGGCCTCGCCGTCGTCGGGCGCGGTGCCCCGCACGTGCTCGACGAAGCCGAGGGCGACCTCGAGGTCGCTGCGGCCGGCCACGCGGGCGCCGTACGTGCGGTCGTCGCGCACGACGCCCTCCGGCTCGTGGACCAGCACGAGGACGTGGGGGAAGCGCACGGACAGCCGGTCCATGGCGGCGTCGGGCCGGGCGGGGTCGGTGAGGACGACGGACAGGAAGTCGTCCTCGACGGCGTCGTGCTCGCGGGAGGCCAGCAGGTCGGCGAGCCGGCCGCGCAGCGACGACAGCCGGCGGGGCACCGGGGCCGCCACCGCCTCGACCCGGGACAGGCCGGAGGCGTCGAGCTCGACCAGCCACGACCGCTTGCGGTGCCGTGCCTCGGAGAACGAGTAGGCCAGCGGCGAGCCGCTGTAGCGGAGCCCGTCGGCGAGCGTCTGCGGCCCGTGGAGGTGACCGAGCGCGCCGTAGTCGAAGGGCGCGAACAGCGAGGCGGGCACGTGGCCGACGCCGCCGACGACGGTGTCGCGCTCGCTGTCGCTGGCCTCGCCCCCGGTGACCCAGGCGTGGGCGAGCACCACCGAGCGGCCGCCGCGCCGGGCGAGGTCGTCGGCGCAACAGCGGAGTGCGTGGCCCAGCACGGCGCCCTGCCCGCGGCCGAGGCCGGCGGTGTCGCCCGGCAGCTCGTCGCGGACGAGCTCCGGCTCGAGGTACGGGACGGCGTAGACGCTGACCGGCCCGTGGGCGTCCTCCAGCACCACCGGCTCCGCGCAGGCGGCGACCCGGGTGCGCAGGTGGACGCCCGCGCCGTCGAGCAGCCGGCTGCTGAAGCCGAGGCGGGTCGCGGAGTCGTGGTTGCCGCTGATGACGACGACCCGGGCGCCGGCGTCGCGGAGCCGCTGCAGCCCCTGCTCGGCGAGGGAGACGGCGTCGAGGGGCGGCACCGCGCGGTCGTAGACGTCGCCGGACACCAGCACGGTGTCGACCCGCTCCGACCGCACGACCTCGACCAGGGAGTCGAGGAAGCCGGCCTGCGCGTCCCGGAGGTCGGCGCGGTGCAGCGACCGTCCCAGGTGCCAGTCGGAGGTGTGCAGCAGGCGCATGCCCCGACGGTAGGACGCACCTCCGACAGGACGCGGAGGACAGGCGACAGGACGCGGAGGACAGGCGACAGGACGCGGAAGCCAGGCGACCGAACCGGTCAGGGTCAGGGTCAGGCGAGCCGGCCGCTCCACAGCAGCGAGCCGAGCCCGCCGAGCACGAGCAGGGCGAGGGCGCCCCCGGCCACCGGCGCGGCGAGGTCGAGGCGGGCAGTCTCGCGGGACAGCCGGCTGCCGATGTCGTCGTAGACCGCGGCCAGCTGTCCGGCGTCGGCGGCCCGGTAGGCGGTGCCGCCCGTGCCCTCGGCGAGCTGGCCGAGCAGCGTGGTGTCGACCGGGACCGGGTAGGTGCGGCCGTCCTGCACCACCACCCCGGCATCGGTGCCGTAGGCGATGGTCGAGACGGGGACGTCGTAGGCGAGGGCCTGCTGCGCGGCGTCCGGCACGGGCTGACCGGTGGTCGAACCGCCGTCCGACAGCACCACGATGCGGGCCGCGGGGGGCTCGCCGTCGGCCGAGCGGCGGAACTCCGGCGGCAGCGACCGAAGCCCGGTCAGGACGGCGTTCCCCAGGGCGGTGCCGCCCGACAGCCCGGGCGACTCCAGCGCCCGGGCCACCTTCTCGTGGTCGGGCGTCGGCGCGGACACCAGCCGCACGTCCGCGTTGTAGAACACCAGCCCGACGTCGACCTGCTCCGGCAGCCCCCGGACGAAGTCCTGGGCGGCGCTGACGGCGGCCCGGATGCGGCTCGGCGCGACGTCGTCGGCGAGCATCGACGTCGACGTGTCGAGGGTGACCAGCACGATGGAGCGCTCGCGCGCCTGCTCGGCGAGCACCTGCGGCCGGGCGTAGGCGAGGGTCGCGAGGGCCAGGCCGAGCAGCAGCGCGGTCAGCGGCAGGGCCCGGCGCCAGCCCGGCGACGACGGCAGCACCGACGCGCGCAGCTCCGGGGAGGCGAAGGCCGCCCGGTCGCTGCGGGCGCGGACGGCGAGGACGACGGCGGCGACCGCGAGGGCCGCGACGGCCAGCAGCAGCCACAGCCGCACCCCCTCGGCGAACATCACGGGACCCGGCACGCCTCCATCCCACACCGGACGGCGTGAGGCCGCCGTGTGGTCATCCGCCGATCTGCTCCGCCGTCACGTTGGCCAGCCGGACCTCGCCCTGCGCGACCAGCTTGCCGGCCTCGTCCGTGATGCGGACGGTCCACAGCTGCTGGGTGCGGCCGCGGTGCACCGGCGTCGCCCGGACCTCGAGCACGCCCTCGCGGACCGCGCGCAGGAAGTTGGTGTGGTTGCTCGTCCCGACCACCGAGCCGCGGTCGCCGAGCCACGTCGCGCCCCCGACGCTGGCCGTCGTCTCCACGACCGAGCAGTAGACGCCGCCGTGGACGATCCCGTACGGCTGGTGCAGGTGCGACGCGACCGGCAGCCGCCCGACCACCTCGTCGCCGGAGACCTCCACCAGCTCGAGGCCGAGGGTGGTGTCGAAGCCGGAGCTCGTGATGTCTGGGCTGCTGGAGGACATGGGCCCGACTCTGCCAGCCCGCCCGTCTTCACCCTGCGTCCACCTCCCCGCACCCGGCCGGGCCCCTGCGGCGGGGACCGTCCTCCTCGTGCTGCTCCTCGCCCACCGTGGGCTGACCTCCGCCGGCAACCCCGAGAACACCGCCGAGGCCGTCGCCGCCGCGCGACGTGCCGGGGCCGACGGCTGCGAGGTCGACCTCCGGCTCGCCGCCGACGGCGTCCTGCTCGCCAGCCACGACGACGACCTCCTGCGCACCGCCGGCCGCCCCGAGCGCATCAGCGGCTCCTCCTCGGCCCGGCTGCGGGGCGTCGCCCTGCCCGGGGGCACCCGGCTGGCCCGGCTCGGGGAGCTGGTCGAGGCGGTGGACGGCGGCCGGCTGGTGCTCGAGCTGAAGCGACCGCCCTCGGGACCCCCGCAGCGCACCGCGCTGGCCCTCGCCGGCGAGCTCCGGTCGCTGCGCCGGGGCGGCCGCACCCTCGACGTCACGGTGTCGTCGTTCGCGCCGCAGCTGGTCGGGGCCGTCCGGGCGCTCGGCCTGCCGGTGCGCACGGCGCTGCTCGGCGCCCGCGGGGTCGACCCCCTGCTGGTGCTCGCCCAGGCCCGCGCCGTCGGGCACGAGGAGGTGCACCCGCACGTCGACGCGCTGCTCGCCCGGCCCGACACGCTCGCCCTCGCGGGGGGCGTCGCGGTCGTGCCGTGGACCGTCAACCGTCCCGACGACGCCGACGGCTTCGCCGCCCTCGGCGTGGCCGCCGTGATCACCGACGTGCCGCTGCTGCTGCGCTCCCGCCGTCCGGCCTATGCTCGCGCCTGAAGGGGAGTAGCTCTCCGCCGCGTCGTCGACATGCTGGTCCGCTCCTGCGGACCCGGTGCGCGGGTCCGGTCCCGAGGTCGGGGGCCGGATGAGCGAGACCTTCGGCCGTCGGCGCGTGCGCCGGGCCGGAGACCCCGGACCCGTCCCGCGCCCCGCCTCAGGGAGACGCACGTGACGCCCACCCTGCCGACCCCGGTGCCCGCCCCCTCCCCCGAGGTCGTCCGCCGCTGGCGCCGACGCCTCGCCGACGAGCGGCTCGAGGCCAAGGTCTACCGCGAGCTCGCCGCCAAGCGCGAGGGCGAGGAGCGCGCCATCCTGCTGGCCCTCGCCGAGGCCGAGGCCCGGCACGCCGCCCACTGGGAGGCGCTGCTCAGCCAGCACGGCCACGACGAGAGGGGCCGGGCCGGGCTGCGCGCCGTCGTCCTCGTCGCCCTGGCCCGCCGGTTCGGCTCGGTGTTCGTCCTCGCCCTGGCGCAGCGCGCCGAGGGCCGGTCGCCGTACCTGCGCGACACCGACGCGACCCGCGCCATGGCCGCGGACGAGCAGATCCACGAGGAGGTCGTCCGCGGGCTCGCCGCCCGGGGGCGGGCCCGGGTCTCGGGGACCTTCCGGGCCGCGGTCTTCGGCGCCAACGACGGCCTCGTCAGCAACCTCGCCCTGGTGCTCGGCGTGGCCGCCGGCGGGGCGACGGCGTCGGCCGTGCTGCTGACCGGCCTGGCGGGTCTGCTGGCCGGAGCCCTGTCCATGGGCGCGGGCGAGTTCGTGTCGGTGCGCAGCCAGCGCGAGCTGCTCGAGGCGTCCACACCCGGCCGCGGCACCCGCGACGTCGTGCCCCACCTCGACGTCGACGCCAACGAGCTGGCGCTGGTCTACCGCGCGCGCGGGCTCGACGAGCGGTCCGCCCAGGCGAAGGCGACCGAGCAGCTGGCCGCCTGGACCGACGACGAGCACGACGCCGAGGCGCTGGACGACGTCGGCACCGGCTGGGCCGCGGCGCTGTCGAGCTTCTGCTTCTTCGCGACCGGGGCAGCGGTGCCCGTGTTGCCGTTCGCGCTGGGCCTCGCCGGGACGACGGCCCTCGCGGTCGCCTGCGGCCTCGTCGGGCTGGCCCTGCTCGCCACCGGCGCCACCGTGGGGATGCTGTCGGGCGGGCCGCCGCTGCGGCGGGCGCTGCGGCAGCTCGCGGTCGGCGCGGGGGCGGCGGTGATCACCTACCTGCTGGGTCTGCTGTTCGGGGCGACGCTGGGCTGAACGCTCACACCGCCGGCACCCTGGTCAGCACCTCGGGGCCGTCGTCGGTGACCGCCACGGTGTGCTCGAAGTGGGCCGCGCGGGCGCCGTCGGTCAGGGCGATCGACCAGCCGTCCTTCTTGGTCCGGTACCGCCCGCTCCCGGCGTGCAGCATCGGCTCGATGGCGAGGGTGTTGCCGGCGCGCAGGCGGTGGCGGGCGGCGTCGCCGGTCGGCTCGTTCGGCACGAACGGCGCCTCGTGCATGGCCCGCCCGATGCCGTGGCCGCCGTGGTCGGGCAGGTGCCCGTAGCCGTGCGCCCGGGCGACGCCGTCGACGGCCTCGGCGACGTCGAGCAGGGTCGCGCCCGGCACGGCGGCGGCGACCCCGGCGAGGAGCGCCTCCCGCGTCGCCCGCAGCAGTCGGGCGTCGTCCTCGGAAGGAGCGCTCCCGACCTGCACCGTGACCGCGGCGTCGCCGTGCCAGCCGTCGGTGATCGCGCCGCAGTCGATGCTGAGGAGGTCGCCCTCGCGCAGCCGCTGGCCGGTGGGGCGGCCGTGGACCACGACCTCGTTCGGCGACAGGCAGGTCGCGCCGGGGAACGGGGTGGGCGCCCAGACCGGGCGGTAGCCGAGGAAGGACGGCAGGGCGCCGGCCTCGCGGATCACGGTCTGCGCGACCTCGTCGAGCTCGCGGAGCTTGACGCCCGGTGCGGCCGCCGCCGACACCGCGGCGAGGGCCTGCGCGACGACGGCGCCCGCCGCTCGCATGGCGTCGAGCTCGGTGCGGGACCGGACGGGGAAGGTGTGCATGCCGCCGACGGTACAAGTATCCCGGGACAGTTGTCCCGCCGGACGGTTAGGGTGAGCGCATGGTCCGCCTCGCCCTCACCGAGCAGGAGCGCACCCGCGGCGTCCTGCTCGGGGCCGCCCTCCGCCGTGCCCGGGGCACCCGCAGCGTCCGGGAGGTGGCCGGAGCCGCCGGTGTCGCGGAGGAGACCGTGCGCAAGATCGAGCGCGGCGCCGTCCCGACCCCCGCGCTGTTCACCGTCGCGGCCATCGCCTCGGTGCTGGGCCTGGCGCTGGACGACCTCGTCCGGGAGGTCGCGTCGGCGAGCCAGGACACCGCCGTCGCCTGAAGCAGGGGCCAGGAACGTCGAAGGCCCCGCCGGGTCGTGCTCGGCGGGGCCTTCGCGGTGCTGACCACGGTCAGGACCGGCCGCGGAGACGGGGAGATTTGAACTCCCGATGGGTTGCCCCAAACCTCATTAGCAGTGAGGCGCCATAGACCGGGCTAGGCGACGTCTCCTCGTGCGGGAGAGAGGATAGCCGCTCCCGGACAGCTCTGTCCTAGAGCCACCGGTTGCGGCGGAAGGCCCGGTACAGCAGCCCCGAGATCCCGCCCATCAGCGCCAGCGCGAACGGGTACCCGAGCTGCCAGTGCAGCTCGGGCATGTGGTCGAAGTTCATGCCGTAGATGCCGGCGATGGTGGTGCACACGGTGAGGATCGCCGCGTACGCGCTGATCTTGCGCATGTCCTCGTTCTGCTGCAGCGTCACCTGGGCGACGTTGGCGTCGAGGCTGTTCTGCAGCAGGTTGTCCAGCACCGTGACCCGCTCGCGGGAGCGCAGGACGTGGTCGTGGACGTCGCGGAACAGCTCGCCGGTGGCGGGCGACTGCTGCGGGACGTCGCCCCGGGCGAGCCGCTCGGTCACCTCCGCCAGCGGGTGCACCGCCCGGGCGAACTCCATGGTCTCGCGCTTGAGCGTGTAGATGCGCCGGGTCGGGTTGTCGCGGCCGCCGCTGAAGACCTGCTCCTCGACCTCGTCGACGTCGCTCTCCAGCCCGTCGAGGGCCGGAGCGTAGGCGTCGACGACGGCGTCGGCCACCGCCCACAGGACCGCGCTCGGCCCGAGCCGGAGCACCTCCGGGCGGTCCTCCAGGAACTGCCGCACCGTGGCGAGCTCGGCCGCGACGCCGTGCCGGACGGTGACGACGAAGTCGTGCCCGACGAACACCATGAGCTCACCGGTCTCGACGACCTCCTCGGCGTCGACGTACCGGACCGTCTTGAGGACGGCGAACAGGTGGTCGTCGTAGACGTCGAGCTTCGGGCGCTGGTGCGCGACGACGGCGTCCTCCACCGCGAGCGCGTGCAGCCCGAACTCGCGCGCGACCTCCTGGAACGCCTCGGCGTCGGGCTGGTGCAGCCCGAGCCAGACGAACGCGTCGGCCTCGCTGCGGGCCTTCTCCGCGGCCTGCTCGAGCGGCAGGTGGCCGGCGGCGCGGCGTCCGCCGCAGTAGAGGGCGCAGTCGACCAGCGCCCGCTCCAGGGCCGTGCCCACGTGCCGCCGGACCCGGCGGGGGTGCTCGAGGTCGACGCTGCTCCTGCTGCCGCCGCTCCCGGCCAGGCCGGTCCCGCGGCCGTCGACGCTCGTCATGCCGCCCCTGTCCACCTGAGGAGTGTGCACCCGGCTCCAGTCGGGCGGCGCTGCTGCCGATGGTCGACACGTGCGTCTGCGTCCCCGTGCCCTGCTGCCCCTGGCGGCGCTCACCGGGCTGCTGACGGCCGGGCTCGCCGTGCCCGGCGCCTCCGCCCAGCCCGCCCAGGTCGCCTCGGCAGCGACCGGCACCGGCTCGGCGGCGCTGCGGGCCCAGGTGGCCGCGCTGCAGGCCGAGGTGGCCGCGGCGGGCGACCGCCTCGAGGCCGGCGCCCGGACGTACGAGCAGAGCGAGCAGCGCCTCGCCGTGCTCACCCAGCAGCAGTTCGGCGTCCAGGACGACCTCGAGCGCCAGCAGCGGGCCAGCACCACCACCCGCGACGACGTCGACGCCCTCGTCCGCGCCGCCTACATGGGTGGCGGCGGCGTCCCCCCGACGGTCGCCGCACTGCTGTCCGGCGACCCGCGCGCGCTCGCCGACCTCGACCGGGTCCGCCGCACCGTCAGCCGGGTCGAGGGGTCGGGCCGCGCCGCGCTGCACGACCTCACGACGTCGAAGGTCCGCAGCCAGGCGCTCCTGCAGGACCGCACCCGGCTGCGCCGCGAGGCCCTGGTCGCCCAGCAGGCGCTCGACGTCCAGCAGCAGCAGGTCGCCGCGCAGGCCACGGCCCTGGCCGCCCGGCTGACGTCGACCTCCCAGCGCCTGG
>JAODNQ010000274.1 GCA_025464695.1 Frankiales bacterium
CCGGGGCAGCTCTCGGGCGGGCAGGCGCAGCGGGTCGCCCTGGCCCGGGCGCTCGCCCCGCAGCCGCGGCTGCTGCTGCTCGACGAGCCGCTCGCCGCCCTCGACGCCAGCACGCGCATGCAGGTCCGCAGCGACCTGCGGGCGCACCTCGCCGGCTTCGACGGCTGCACCGTCCTGGTCACCCACGACCCGCTGGACGCCATGGTGCTCGCCGACGCGCTGGTCGTGGTCGAGGACGGCGTCGTCGTGCAGCGGGGCACGCCCGCGGAGGTCGCCCGGGCACCGCGCACCGACTACGTCGCCTCCCTGGTCGGGCTCAACCTCTACCGCGGCACCGCCCTCGGCGGCCGGGTGGAGGTCACCGGCGGCGGGACGCTCGCCACGACCGACTCCCAGCAGGGCCCGGTCTTCGCGGCCTTCCCGCCCGGCGCCGTCGTCCTGCACGCCGAGCACCCGGCCGGCTCGGCCCGCAACAGCTGGCGGGGCGTCGTCGCAGGGCTCGAGCAGCGGGGCGACACGATCCGGGTGCAGCTCGACGCCTCGCCGCCGGTGCTCGCGGACGTCACCGCGGCGGCGGTCGCCGAGCTGCGGCTGGTGCCGGGAGCCCCGGTGTGGGCCGCCGTGAAGGCGACCGAGGTCCGGACCTACCCGGCCTGACCGGTCAGCCCAGGACCACCAGCAGGTCACCGGCGTCGACCTGGTCGCCGTCCGACACCGCCAGCTCCTGCACGGTGCCGTCGACCGGCGCCGTCACCGTGCTCTCCATCTTCATGGCCTCGATGGTCGCCAGCGGCTGCCCCTTCGTGACCGTCTCCCCCACGGCGACCTTGACGAGCACGACGCCCGTCAGGCCGGCGCCGACGTGACCGGGCGAGGCCGGGTCGGCACGTCGGCCGCGGGTGCGCGTCGTCTCCACCGAGCGGTCGCGCACCGTCACCGGCCGGGGCTCGCCGTCGACGCGCAGGTGCAGGGTCCGCAGGCCGTCGTCGTCGATCTCGCCGACGGTCTCCAGCTCGACGAGCACCTGCACGCCGTGCCGCAGCTCGATGCTGACCTGCTCCCCGGTCTGCAGCCCGGACCAGAACGCCTCCGTCGGGACCACCGACACGTCACCGTGGCGCACCAGCGACTGCTCGTACTCCTCGTACGGCTTGGGGAACAGCAGCCGCGACAGCGCCGCCTGCCGGTCCTCGCCCTGCAGCGCGTCCCGCTGCTCGGCGGTCAGCGGCACCTCGCCGCCGACGACGGGACGGCCCTCGACCGCCTTGCTCCGGAACGGCTCCGGGAAGCCCGCGGGCGGCGCCCCCAGCTCGCCGCCCAGGTAGCCGAGCACGCTGTCGGGCAGGTCGAACGACGCCGGGTCCTCGCGCAGCGCGTCGGGGTCGACGTCGTTGCTCGCGAGGAACAGGGCGAGGTCGCCCACGACCTTGCTGGTCGGCGTCACCTTGATGGGCTTGCCCAGCAGGTCGTTGGCGACGGCGTACAGCTCCTGCACCTCCGGCCAGCGGTCGCCCAGGCCCAGGCCGATCGCCTGCTGCCGCAGGTTGGTCAGCTGCCCGCCCGGGATCTCGTGGCGGTAGACGGTGCCGGTGGGGGCGCGCAGGCCCGACTCGAAGGGTGCGTAGAGGTCGCGCACCGACTCCCAGAACGGCTCCATCGCCGACAGCGCGGCGAGGTCGAGGCCGGTCGTGCGCTCGGTGTGGTCGGTGGCGGCGACGAGGGCGGACATGTTGACCTGGCTGGTGCCGCCGGAGAACGGCGCGGCCGCGCAGTCGACGGCGTCCACGCCCGCGGCGATCGCCGCCATCAGGGTGGCGAGCTGGCCACCGGCGGTGTCGTGCGTGTGCAGGTGGACCGGGGCGTCGAACCGCTCCCGGAGAGCGGTCACGAGCCGGGCGGCCGCCGCGGGGCGCAGCAGGCCGGCCATGTCCTTGACCGCCAGCACGTGCGACCCGGCCTCGACGAGGCCCTCCGCCAGCCGCAGGTAGTAGTCGAGGGTGTAGAGGTCCTCGGCGGGGTCGAGCAGGTCGCCGGTGTAGCAGAGCGTGCCCTCCGCGACCTTGCCGGCGTCCTGCACGGCCTGCAGCGCCGGCCGCATCTGCTCGAGGTCGTTCAGGGCGTCGAACACCCGGAACACGTCGATGCCGGTGGTGGCCGCCTCGGCGACGAACGCCTGCACGACCTCGACCGGGTAGGGCGTGTAGCCGACGGCGTTGCGGCCGCGCAGGAGCATCTGGGTGCACAGGTGGGGGGCTGCCTCGCGCAGCTGGGCGAGGCGGTCCCAGGGGTCCTCGTGCAGGAACCGCAGCGCGACGTCGTAGGTCGCCCCGCCCCAGCACTCGAGCGACAGCAGGCCGGGGAGCAGCCGGGCCAGCGCGGGCGCGGCCGTGACGGCGTCGTGGGTGCGCAGGCGCGTGGCGATGAGCGACTGGTGCGCGTCGCGCAGGGTGGTGTCGGTGACCGCGACCTGCGTCTGCGCCCGCAGGGCGGCGGCCCAGCCGGCAGGACCCAGCTCGTCGAGCAGGTCGCGGGACCCGGTGGTCGCCGGCTCGGGCAGCGGGGGCAGGACGGTGCGGGGGTCCCGGAGGCTGACCGCCGCGCGGGGCAGGCCGTTGACGGTCGCGTCCGCGAGCGCGTCGAGGAGCAGGGTGGTGGCGTCGGTGACGACCGGCTCCCCGGTCAGCTCCGGGCGCTCGGACAGGAAGCCGGTGGTGATGCCGCCGTCGAGGAAGTCGGGGTCGGCGAGCAGCCGGTAGAGGAACTCCGCGTTGGTCTTGACGCCCCGCACGCGGAACTCCCAGAGCGCCCGGCGGGCCCGGCCGGCGGCGGTGCGGTGGTCGGGGCCGCGGGTCGTCAGCTTCACGAGCAGCGAGTCGAAGTACGGCGTGACCTCCGCACCGGCGTAGACCGCGCCGTCGAGCCGCACGCCCGGGCCACCCGGCGACTGGTAGCTGGTGATGGTGCCGGTGTCGGGCCGGAAGTCGTCGGACGGGTCCTCGGTGGTGATGCGGCACTGCACGGCCGCGCCCCGCACGCTGATCGTCTCCTGCACGAGCCCGAGGTCGCGCAGGGTCTCTCCCGCCGCGATCCGCAGCTGGCTGCCGACGAGGTCGATGCCCGTGACCTCCTCGGTCACGGTGTGCTCGACCTGGATGCGGGGGTTCATCTCCATGAACGTGAACGAGCCGTCGCGGTCGACGAGGAACTCGACCGTGCCGGCGTTGACGTAGCCGACCGAGCGGGCGAAGGCGACCCCCGCCTCGCACAGCCCGGTCCGGGTCTCCTCCGCGAGGTGCGGCGCCGGCGCGAGCTCGACCACCTTCTGGTGGCGCCGCTGCACCGAGCAGTCGCGCTCGAACAGGTGGACGACGTCGCCGGTGGCGTCGCCGAGCACCTGCACCTCGATGTGGCGGGGCGCCGTGACGGCCTGCTCCAGGAAGATCGTGCCGTCGCCGAAGGCCGCCTCGGCCTCGCGCTGCGCGCTGTCGACGGCGTCCTGCAGGGCTCCGGGGTCGGTGACGACCCGGAGGCCCCGCCCGCCACCGCCGGCGGCCGCCTTCACGAACACCGGGAAGCCGATGTCCTGCGCCGCCTCCAGCGCCCCGCGGCCCTGCGGCAGCGGCCCGGACGCACGGAGCACGGGCAGGCCGGCACGCACGGCGGCGTCGCGGGCGGACACCTTGTCGCCGGTCAGGCGCAGGACGTCGGCCGGCGGCCCCACGAAGGTGATGCCGGCCTCCGCGCAGGCCGCGGCCAGCACCGCGCTCTCGGAGAGGAACCCGTAGCCCGGGTGCAGGGCGTCGGCCCCGCACGCGCGGGCGACCCGCAGGAGCTCCTCGACGTCGAGGTAGCCGCGCACCGGGTGCCCGGGCTCGCCGAGCTGGTAGGCCTCGCCCGCCTTGGTGCGGTGCAGGGCCTCGCGGTCCTCCGGGGTGTAGACGGCGACGGTGGCCAGCCCGAGCTCGTGGGCGGCGCGCACGATGCGGACGGCGATCTCGCCCCGGTTGGCGACCAGCAGCTTGCGCACGGGAGGGCTCCAGGAGGTGGGGGGTGGCCAGATCATGCCGCCTGCGGACGTCGGGAGCGTCACAGCGGGGGCGGGCAGGGGGGACGCGGTGTCGTCGTTGGAACAGGGGCAGGCGGTACCCCCGCCACGTACCACGAGGAGCACCGCATGGACACCATCACCCGCCCCGTCCCCTCCCTCGCCTCCGACTCCCCGCTGACCCTCACGGACCGCTGCGACCGCTGCGGCTCCCGGGCCTACGTCCGCGCCACCCTGCCGTCCGGCTCGGTGCTGCTGTTCTGCGGCCACCACGGCAACGAGCACCGCGCGAACCTGCTCGTGGCCGGCGCGTCGATCCACGACGAGACCGCCAGCATCGACGTCGCCCGCGAGTCCAGCGCGGCGTAGTCCCCGGCACGTTCCGCACCCCGTCCTGCACCGCAGGGCGGGGTGTCGTGCATGTCGGATCAGGCCGCCGTCGTGCCGAGGGCTGCCCGACGCTGCCGTGCTACCGAGGGCCGTCAGACCAGGGACGCGGCCGGCCGGGCGGGCGGCGCCGGCGACAGCACCCGGCGCAGCGCCCGCTCGAGCTCCTCCACCCGCAGCGGCTTGGCGAGGAAGTCGTCCATGCCCGCCTCCTCGCACAGCCGCCGGTCCGTCGTCAGCGCGCTGGCGGTCAGCGCGATCACCGGGGTGCGGTGCAGCGGCGCCGGCAGGGCGCGGATCTCCCGGGTCGCGGCGTAGCCGTCCAGGACCGGCATCTGGCAGTCCATGAGCACCGCGTCGTAGCCGCCCTGCTGCAGCAGCGCGACGGCCTGGGCGCCGTCGGCGGCGACGTCGCACGCGACCCCGAGCATCGCCAGCATCTCCACGATCACGACCTGGTTGACCAGACCGTCCTCGGCGACCAGCACGCGTCCGGCCAGCTGTGGTGCACGCGGGCCCGGCACGGCGGCCTCGGGGACCCCGGCCAGCAGCTCGAGCAGGGTCCGCCGCAGGTGCCGCTCGCGCACCGGCTTCGTCAGCCGCGCGTCGACGCCGGGCGCGACGGGCTCGCCCACCTCGTCGGCAGAGCTGAGCAGCACCACGGCGACCCCCCGCAGGGCGTCGTCGGCGTCGACCGCGGCCGCCACCGCCAGACCGCCGCCGCCGGGCATGCGGACGTCGAGCAGCGCCACGCGGAACGGGCGTCCCTGGCGGGCGGCCTCGTGCAGTGCCGCGAGCGCCTCGTCGGCGTCGGCCACGCTGACGACCTCGGCGGACCAGCGGCCGAGCAGGTGCTCGAGGACGGTGCGGTTGGTGGCGGAGTCGTCGGCGACGAGCACGCGCACCCCGGCGAGGTCCGTCGCGGGCTCGGGCGCGCTGCCGACGACGACCGGCAGCGGGAGGACGAAGGAGAACACGCTCCCCCGGCCCACCTCGCTCTCGAGCGACAGCTCCCCGCCGAGCAGGGCGACGAGGCGTCGGCTGATGGTGAGGCCGAGGCCGGTGCCCCCGTGCTTGCGGGTGGTCGAGGTGTCGGCCTGGGCGAACGCCTCGAACAGCTGCGCCTGGCGGTCCGGGGCGATGCCCGCTCCCGTGTCGCGCACGGCGAAGCGCAGGGGGACGCAGCCCTCCTGGACCGGGCCGTCCGCCGACACCTCCAGCACGACCTCCCCGCGGTCCGTGAACTTGACGGCGTTGCCCACCAGGTTGATGAGGACCTGCCGCAGCCGGTGGCCGTCGGTACGCACCCGGCAGGGCACGGCCGGGTCGACGACGGCCACGATCTCGAGGCCCTTCACCGACGCGCTGGCGGCGAGCAGCTCGACCACGTCCTCCAGGAGCGGCGCCAGCGCGACGTCGGCGTCCTCGAGGTCGAGCTTCCCCGCCTCGATCTTGGAGAAGTCGAGCACGTCGTTCAGCACCGCCAGCAGCGCGTCCGCGGACCCGCGCAGGGTCTCGACGAACCCGCGCTGCCGCGGGTCGAGCGGCGTGTCGAGCAGGAGGGTGGTCATGCCCACGACGCCGTTCATGGGCGTGCGGATCTCGTGGCTCATGTTGGCGACGAACTCCGACTTGAGCACGGACGCGTGCAGCGCCGCGTCGCGCGCCGCTGCCAGGGCGGCCGCGTGCTCGGCCTGCGCGGTGACGTCGCGGACGAAGAGGTTCAGGACGAGCAGGCCGTCGCCGGTGGTCGACCAGACGGTCAGCTCCGCCGCGAACTCGGACCCGTCCCGGCGGCAGAGCACCCGCTCCAGGACCCGCCGGTCCCCCTGGCCGGCCGCCGGCCACGGGGCCAGCCCCTGGAGGTCCAGCACCGCACTGGACCCGGGCACGACCAGGTCACCTGCGCACCGTCCCCGGGCCTGCTCCGCGGTCCAGCCGAACACCTCCTCGGCGCGCCGGTTCCAGCGCAGGACCGTGCCGTCGCGGTCGAGCGACAGGTAGGCGTCGCCGGCCTCGGCCAGGATCTCGCTGACCTCCGCCTCGCGGCCGGCCAGCCGGCCCTCGGCGAGGCGACGACGACGCTCGACGCCGACCTGCAGCAGCAGCCCGCCGAGCAGCACCTGACCGAGCAGGGTGGCGGCGGCGACGAGCCGGCCGGTCAGCCGCTGCACCGGTGCGTAGGCGTCGGCGGCGCTGATGTCGGCGACCACGGCCCAGCCGAGCCCGGGGACGGGCTGGTAGGCGCTCCAGGTGCCGGTCTCGCGGTCGGACGGGCGGACCAGCCCGGCCCGGCCGGCCAGCGCCGCGTCGACCTCGGGCCGGCCGGTCTGCGACACGAGCCGGTCGGCCGCCAGCGACGGTCCGGCGAGCACCGTGCCTCGCGCGTCCGTCATGGTGGTGCTGGCCTGCTGCACGTCCGCCACCCGCGACACGAACGCGGCCAGGGCGTCCAGGCGGTAGCCGAGGGCGACGACGCCGAGCAGGCGGCCGTCCTGCCGCACGGGCGCCGAGACGGCGACGACCTGCGGTGAGCCGGGCAGAGCAGCAGTGAACGCCTCCGACACGTGGGCCCGGCCTAACCGCACGACCGCCCGGTAGTAGTCGCGCTGCGAGAAGCTCCGGCCGATCACGGTCGGCTGCGCCGGCGAGAACGCCCGCATCGTCCCGGCCGCGTCGACGAACCAGGCACCGAGGTAGGACGGGGAACGCCCCTCGAGCTCGCGCAGCTGCCGGGCCACGACCTCCATCGCGCCGGCTCCGCCCGTGGCCGCTGCCGCGACGAGCACCGGACGGTCGGCGTAGGCCGCCACGAGCTCCTCGAGCACGCCCATCTGGTCCTGCACGTGGGCGGCGCTGGTGCTGGCCGCGGTCTCCAGCCGGCGCGCCACCTCGTCGTCGACCGTCGAGCGGGCCTCCGTCACGGCCAGCGCGGTCAGGCCGGCGAGGGGCACCAGCGCGAGGACGACGACGCCGACCGCGAGCCGGACCAGCGAGCGCCGCAGGTCGCGCTCCACCTGCCGGCCGAGGTCGTCGCCCTGCGCGGCCCGCGCCACCGCGAGCAGGGTCACGACGAGGGTCGCGACGCCGACGACGGCGACCTGCCGCGACGACTGCTGGCTGACGCGGACGACCAGCAGGACCGGGAGCGGCAGCACCCCGGCGACGAGCACCAGGCGGCGCCAGGTGCGCGACGGCTTCACCACCCCGACGGCGTCCGGGTGGAGGGCGGCGCCCGCCAGCAGGGCGTACGACAGCAGCCAGATGCCGAAGACGGCGGTGCCGTAGGCGAAGGTCCCGGCCACCACCTGGCGCCCGTAGACGACGTCCGCGGCCAGCTGCAGGGCGACCCAGCCGGCGAGCAGGAGCCCGCGGCGCGTCCGGGAGCTCGCCAGCACCAGCGGCGCGGCCGCGGCGAGCAGCAGCACGTCCAGCACCGGGTAGGCGACCGAGACGGCGCGCGCGAGGGCGCTGACGCCGTCGGCGTGCGCCTGGGGGGACGCGACCGTCACCCACAGCACCACCCCGAAGGACGTCCCGAGGATGGCGGCGTCGAGCACGGAGGACCGGTCGGCCCCGCCCGCCCGCGACAGCGCGGCCACGACGACGATCGACACGACGTAGGAGGTGAGGAACAGCAGGTCGCCCAGCCCGGGCGACGCCGAGACGTGCCCGGTCAGCGGTGGCACGACCAGCCAGACGGCCCAGGCGGCGGTGTTCAGCGCCTGCCCGGCGGTCAGCAGGCGCCAGGGCCAGGACGCGGAGGACCGGCGGGCGCCGGCGGCGAGGGCCCCGACGACCGCCGCGTTGAGCAGCACGACGGCGGCGTCCCGCGGCACCCCCCGGGGCAGCAGGAACCAGGCCCCCGCAGCGGCGGCGAGCACGAGGGGCACGACGGCGGCCCCGGACACGTGACGCCGAGGCCGGAGGTCCATCCCTCCTCCTCGACCCGCGGGGGCCGTGTCTGCAGCCGTCGGGACGGGACGGCTGCGACCGACCAGGCCGAGTGGCCCGTCCGCACCCCCTCGGGGGGCCCGAACCGCACCGATGAGTCCGGTCCCTGCCCGTCGTCCACCTCCTGACAGGACGGGACGGACGAGACGCGAGGAGGTGTGCTGATGGCGGGCGTGCGGGTGCTGGTGGGGACGCGCAAGGGGGCCTTCGTGCTCACGTCGGACGAGCGACGGCGCGACTGGGAGACGTCGGGGCCGTTCTTCGGCGGCTGGGAGACCATGCACGTGAAGGGGTCGCCGGTCGACCCCGACCGCGTCTACGCGGCGGCCGGCCTCGGCTGGTTCGGCCAGAAGGTGCACCGCTCCGACGACGGCGGCCGCACCTGGGACGTCGTCGGCAGCGACTTCCGCTACGACGGCGACCCGGGCCCGCACCAGTCCTTCGACGGCACCCCCGACCCGTGGGAGCTCGACAAGGTCTGGCACCTCGAGCCGTCCCTGACCGACCCCGACACCGTCTACGCGGGCGTCGCCGACGCCGCCCTGTTCCGCAGCACGGACGCCGGGGCGACCTGGAGCGAGCTGCCCGGCCTGCGGGGCCACGGCACGGCGTCGTCCTGGCAGCCGGGGGCGGGCGGCCTGTGCCTGCACACGATCGTGCTCGACCCGACCGACGACCAGCGGATCTACACCGCCGTCTCCGCGGCCGGGGCCTTCCGCAGCGACGACGGCGGGGGCAGCTGGACGGCGATCAACAAGGGCCTGCGCAGCGGCGGGATCCCGGACGAGGACGCCGAGGTCGGCCACTGCGTCCACAAGCTGGCGCTGCACCCGGCCCGGCCGGAGACGCTGTTCATGCAGAAGCACTGGGACGTGATGCGCAGCGACGACGCCGGCGGCACCTGGTACGAGGTCAGCGGCGACCTCCCCAGCGACTTCGGCTTCCCGATCGACGTCCACGCGCACGAGCCCGACACCGTCTACGTCGTGCCGATCCTGTCCGACGGCGAGCACTACCCGCCGGAAGGCCGGCTGCGGGTCTACCGCAGCCGCACCGGCGGAGGCGAGTGGGAGCCGCTGACGAAGGGGCTGCCGCAGCAGGACTGCTACGTCGACGTGCTCCGCGACGCGATGGCGGTCGACCGGCTCGACTCCTGCGGCGTCTACGTCGGCACGACGGGCGGCCAGGTGTACGCCTCCGCAGACAGCGGCGACAGCTGGGACGCGATCGCGCAGCACCTGCCCGCGGTGCTGTCGGTCGAGGTGCAGACGCTGCCATGAGCGCTCCGACGGTCCGCGTCGTCCTGCCGGCGCACCTGCGCGCGCTGGCCCACCTGTCCGGGGAGGTCGAGGTGGACGCGGCGTCGGTCGGCGAGGTCGTGGACGCGCTCGAGGCCCGCTGGCCGGCGCTGCACGGCACCGTCCGGGACCCCGCCACCGGCCGGCGGCGTCCGTTCGTGCGCTTCTTCGCCTGCCGCGAGGACCTCTCGCACGACCCGCTCGACGCCGTCCTGCCCGACGCCGTGCTGTCCGGCGCCGAGCCGCTCCTGGTGGTCGGCGCCATGGCCGGCGGCTGACCCGTGCGGCTCGTGGTGGAGCTGCAGGTCCCCGGCGAGGCCGGCGTCGCGGTCCTCGACGCCCTCGCCCGGCTGCAGCTGCTGGCCCGCCGCCTGGGCGGGTCGGTCCGCGTGGCGGGGGACGGGCTGGACGCGCTCGCGGGGCTGTGCGGGCTGTCAGCCGTCCTCGGGCTCGAGCCGGAGGGGCAGCCCCAGGCGGACGAACAGCTCCGGTCCGAGGAAGTGGTGCACGTGGACGATCCGGTCGCCTGACAGCTCGACCGCCTGCAGGCACCACGCCTCGTACCCGCCGTCGGCGTGCGGCTTGTACTGGGCGTAGCCCGGCATGCCGTTCAGGCCGACCGGGACCAGGCGGCTCCCCGCGCAGGCGGCGCCGAAGCCGGTGTACCAGCCGAGCATGTCGTCGCGGCCCGCAAGCCACAGCGCCAGCGGCGGCATCGACATGCTGGCGTCCGCGTGCAGCACCTGCACGAGCGCGTCCATGTCGTAGGCCTCGAACGCCGCGACGTAGCGGGCCAGCAGCTCCCGCTCCTGCTCGCCGAGCGCGGGCAGCGCCCGGCCGGTGTCGACGGCGGCGAGGGTCGCCCTCGCCCGCTGCAGCGCGCTGTTGACCGACGCGACGGTGCTCTCGAGCAGCTCGGCGACGTCCGCCGCCGACCACGCCAGCACCTCCCGCAGCACGAGGACGGCCCGCTGCCGGGGCGGCAGGTGCTGGAGGGCCGCGACGAAGGCGAGCCGCACGGTGTCGGCCCGGGCCACGAGCTCGCCGGGGTCGAGGTCGGCGTCGGCGACGGGCAGCAGCCAGGTCTGCTCGGGCAGCGGGTCGCCGGGGGCGGTGGTCGACGGGACGGGCGAGGAGAGGTCCATCGGCAGGGCCCGCCGCCCTCCGGCGCGCAGGCTGTCGAGGCAGACGTTGGTGGCGATCCGGTACAGCCAGGACCGCAGCGACGAGCGTCCCTCGAAGGTGTCGGCCTTCTGCCACGCGCGGACGAGGGTCTCCTGCACGGCGTCGTCGGCGTCGAAGGGCGAGCCGAGCATCCGGTAGCAGTAGCCGGTCAGCTCCCGGCGGTACTGCTCCAGGTCGAGCGCCGGCCGGACGGTCGTCTCCGTGGTCATGCTGCCCCTCCCCGTGATGGCTCCCGCACCGTAGCGCCGGGGCGCCGCTGGTGGGGCAGACGTCTCGGACTCGTCGGTCGGGACCGGGGTAGGGCCCGACCGACCCCCTGGAGGACCTCCGTGACCCTGCGCCGCACCGCCCGCCCCCTCGCCCTGGTGCTGTCCCTGCTGCTCGCCGGCAGCCTGTCCGGCTGCGGTCTGCTGCCGGGCGACAGCGACGGCACCCCGAGGCAGCGCTTCCAGTCCGCCCTCGACGACGTCCGCGCCGCGGTGCAGAAGTCGATCGACGACGCCGTCGAGAAGGCCAAGGCCCAGCAGGGCGCCGACACCGGCGACGTCGACCGGTCCGCGCCCCAGGTGTCGGCGATCCGCACCGACACGAACACCGCGTTCGACTACCAGGAGTTCACGACCACGCTCGAGGGCGTCATCGCGTCGCTCCAGCAGTACTGGGCGACCGCCCTGCCGCAGGAGCTCGGGACGCCGTACAGCGGGCCGAAGAGGTACGTCTACTACCGGTCCGACGCCGCGCCCGGCCCCTCCTGCGGCGGCGAGCCCGCGCCCGCCAAGAACGCGTTCTACTGCCCGGCCGGCGACTTCATGGCCTGGGACGAGACGGGCCTCATGATCCCGTACTACGTGCAGGCCGGGGACTTCGCCGCGGCCTTCGTGCTGGCGCACGAGTTCGGGCACGCCATGCAGGCGCGGCTGCCGCAGAAGACGCCGCCGGGCATCCTCACCGAGCTGCAGGCCGACTGCTTCGCCGGCGCCTGGTCCCGCCACGTCCAGGACCAGGGGATGCTCGCCAAGGGCGACCTCGACGAGGCCACGCTGGCGGTCTTCTCCGCGCGCGACCTCCCCGGGACCGACTTCACCGACCCGGCCGCGCACGGCACCGGCTTCGAGCGGACGCGCGCCTTCAGCGACGGCTACGAGGGCGGCCCGAAGGCCTGCTACCCGCCGCCCGCGCAGGACTGGCTCGTGGGGCGGACCGCGACCTGAGCGGTCACCGCCCCAGCAGCAGCCGCGGCGCGCCCGCGGCGGCCGCCAGGGTCAGCACGGACCGCGGCGCGTAGGGCACCCGCCAGAAGCCGCCGTGGGCCGCGCTCTCCACCAGCAGGTCGTCGGGGTGGGCCAGGGGGGCGGGCGGCTGCCGGAGGTCGTGCACGAGCAGGGCCGCCATGAGCGCCCGGCTGGTGGCGGGCTCGAACACCTCGACGCCGAACCGGTGGGCGCCGGAGTAGGCCGCAGCCAGCACCTTGTTCTTGGTCACCGACCGGGTGCGCGTGGCGGGCGCGACGTTGGCCGAGACCGGGACGCCGTCGGCCCGGCCCACGAGCGCCCGCCAGCGCTGCAGCCGCTTGGCCAGCGCGTAGTTCGGGCCCTGCTGCGGCACGAGGACGTCGGCGACCCCGACCTGGCGGCCGTCGTCGGTCGGCACCTCCCGCGTGTACGCCTGCGCGAACAGCCCGGCCTGCCGGGCCGGCAGCTGCAGCAGCCCGCGCACCCCGCGGGCGGCCCACCGGCGGCGGGCCTCCTCCACGACCTCCTGCGGCACCACGAAGGCGTCGGTCGGCGTCGCGAGCTCGGCGTACCCGACGTCGCTGCGGCGCTGCAGCAGGTGGACGACGAGGGCGTCCGCGGCCGCGGCGAGGCGCAGGTGGGCGGCGCCGTCGGCGTACGCGTAGCTGCCCACGGTCAGCGGCAGGTCGGGCGCGGTCGCGGCCAGCCAGCCGCCGAGCGACGGCGTCTGCAGCAGGACGTCGGCGCCCGGGACACCGTCGGTCGTCGGCGCGTGCAGGGTGCCGGCAGCCGCCTCCGCCGTGCGCAGCAGCCGGCCCCAGACCCGGTCGGACGGGACGTCGACGGCGAGCACCGTGGCGCCCCAGCCGAGCAGCCGCTCGACGGGACCCATCTCCGCGCCGGCGCCCAGCACCGCCACGGCGCGGTCGGACAGGTCGAGCCAGTCCGGGCTGGCGACGACCCGGCCCACCGCGGTGCGGCACGACGGCTCGACCGTCCCGGCCGCGACCCACGCGTCGAGCTGGCGCAGCAGGGCGTCGCCCCGCAGCTCCTGCCCCCGGTACGGCACGACCAGCTCGCGGGACCGCTCCCCGGTGCCGCGCACCGTCGTCGTGCCGAGCTCCGGTCCGCCGGCCGAGACGGCCTGCGCCAGCGGCACGTCCCCGTCGTCGCCGACGAACACGGTCGACGCCGCCAGCGCCTCCAGCCCGGTGCGCGCGACGGTCAGGCAGGCCTCGCTGTTGCGGGCGCCCGCCGCCGTCATCGCGACGACGTGCTCGAGGTAGCTGCTGCGCCAGTCCTTCGCCGACGCCGCCCGGGCCCCCGCGTCGGCGTCGACCGCTCGCAGCGCCGCCGCGACGGCGCCCTTGGTCACCGCCGTGCTGCTGCGCTCGCCCGAGGCGTCCTGCACCAGCTGGACACCGACCTGCTCGCGGGCGCTCACCGGGCCACCGTCACGCCGCCGTCGACGACGAGCGTCTCGCCGGTGATCCACCCGGCGTCGTCCGAGAGCAGGAAGCAGGCCGCCTTCGCGGTGTCCTCCGGCAGCCCCAGCCGGCCCATCGGGTAGGCGGCCGCGACCTCCTCCTCCCGCCCCTCGTAGAGCTTCTCGGCGAACCGGGTCTTGACCACGGCCGGGGCGATCGCGTTGACGCGGACCGTCGGCCCGAGCTCGGCACCCAGCTGCCGCACCAGGTGGATCACGGCTGCCTTGCTGGCGTTGTAGGCCCCGATCGGGGAGCCGCTGCGCAGCCCGCCGACGCTCGCCACCACCAGCACGCTGCCCCCGGACTGCTGCATCGACTGCCGCCAGGCCTGCTGCACCCAGCCGAGCACCGCGGTCACGTTGACCTCGAGGACCTTGCGCACGGCGGCGAGGTCGGCGTCGACGAGGGGGCCGTACTGCGGGTTCACCGCCGCGTTCGGCACGAGCACGTCGAGCCGGCCGTACCGCGCCACCGCCTGGGCGACAGCGTCGGCCTGGTGCGCCTCGTCGTCGGCGCTGCCGCGGACGGCGAGCGCCCGGCCGGTGCCGTCGGGGTCGAGCTGCGCGACAGCGGCGTCGAGCTCGTCCTGCTTGCGGGCCGTGACGACGACCTGCGCGCCGCGGTCGACCAGCTCCTGGGTAATACCGAGGCCGATGCCCCGGGTCGCGCCGGTGACGAGCGCGGTCCGCCCGGCGAAGTCCTGTGCGAGTGACATGGTCGGCCACGGTAAGGGCTACGGTCCGGCGGTGCGGCAGCGCGTCCCGAGACGGTCGGACGGGTCTCCGCCCGACCTCCCCGGGGCACCCCCGGGGGCCACCGGCACGTCCGGGCAGCTCTCCGCACGCCCGACCCTGCGCTCCGCCGCAGGTCAGGGCGCGCAAGACGGGACAGGTCGGGGCGCGCTGCCGTGACGCCGCCTCCCCTCGCCGCGGCGTTGGCCGGTGCGTACCTCGCCGCGCCCTGGGACCGCGCCGGGCTGGCCGCCGCCGGGCGGGAGGTCACCGGCCTGCGCCGGCCCTGGCTCACCTCGCTGGCCGAGCAGGTGCTCGAGCTGTACCGCACCCCGCCGCGCGACCGGCCGCGCGAGCTGGCCGCGGTCGTCGGGCAGCTGCCGTCGTTCCCGACCGGACGCAGGCGCCCCCGCGCGCTGGTGCACCGGGCGGCCCCCACGGCCATGGTGCGCAACGCCTGGCGGCTGCCCCACGTCGACACCGTGGCCGACCTCGCCGCCCTGCTGGAGCTGACCGTCGGCGAGCTCGGCTGGTTCGCGGACGTCAAGGGGCTGGAGCGCACCGCGGGCGCCGAGCCGCTGCGGCACTACCGCGCCAGCGTGCTGCGGACCCCGAGCGGCGGGCTGCGCGTGCTCGAGGCGCCGAAGCCGCGGCTGAAGGCCCTGCAGCGGCGGCTGCTGGCCGAGGCGCTGCACCTCGTGCCCCTGCACGACGCCGCCCACGGGTTCCGGCCCGGCCGCTCGGTGGCGACGCACGCCGCGCCGCACACCGGGCGGGACGTCGTCGTCCGGCTCGACCTCGAGGGGTTCTTCGCCTCCGTCACCGCCGGGCGGGTCTACGGCGTGTGGCGCACCGCCGGGTACCCCGAGCCGGTCGCCCACGCCCTGACCGGCCTGTGCACGACCGTCCTCCCGCGGCACGTCTGGGCCGCGCTCCCCTCCGACGACGACCCCGCGCACTGGCGCCTGGGCCGGCGGCTCGCCGCCCCCCACCTGCCGCAGGGGGCACCGACGTCGCCGGTGCTGGCGAACCTGGCGGCCTGGCGGCTCGACGTCCGGCTGACCGCGCTGCTCGACACGTGGGGCGGCCGGTACACCCGCTACGCCGACGACCTCGCCCTGTCGGGCTCGTGGCGCCGGGGGACGCCGCGCCTGCTGGCCGCGGTCGAGGAGGTCGTGCGCGACGAGGGCTTCCGGCTGAACGCGCGCAAGACGGCGGTGCTGCCGAGGTCGGGGCGGCAGGTGCTGGGCGGGCTGGTCGTGAACGAGCGGCCGCACGTGGCGCGGCGCGACGTCGACCGGCTGCGCGCCGTGCTGCACGACGCCGCCCTGCACGGGCCGGAGGCGGCGAACCGCGAGCAGCACCCGTCGTTCGAGGCCCACCTGCGCGGGCGGGTGTCGTGGGTCGCGCAGCACGATCCGGGAAGGGGCGCCCGGCTCCAGCGGATGCTCGACGCCGTGGCCTGGGACCGCTAGAGCAGGAACCGGAAGGCGGGGCTGTCGGGCTCGACCCGCTCGATGTTCGCCGGCCCTGCGGCCATCCGCTCGAGCAGACCGGGCAGGTCCGACGGCCGGCCCAGCTCGACCCCCACCAGCGCCGGACCGGTCTCGCGGTTGTTGCGCTTCACGTACTCGAACAGCGTGATGTCGTCGTCGGGCCCGAGCACCTCGTCGAGGAAGCGACGCAGCGCGCCCGGCTCCTGCGGGAAGTCGACGAGGAAGTAGTGCTTGCGCCCCTCGTGCACGAGCGCCCGCTCCACGACCTCGCCGTAGCGGCTGACGTCGTTGTTGCCGCCGGACAGCACGGCGACCACGGTCGAGCCCGGCTTCACGTGCAGCACGTCGCCGAGCGCCGCAGCGGCGAGCGCCCCGGCGGGCTCCGCGATGATCCCGTCGGACTGGTACAGCGCGAGCATCTCCGTGCAGACCCGGCCCTCCGCGACGGCGAGCAGCTCGACGTCGCGGCACAGCGGGAACGTGATGTCGCCGGCCCGGCGCACCGCCGCGCCGTCCACGAAGCCGTCGAGCACCGACAGGGGCACCGGCTGCCCGGCGGCGACCGCCGCCGCCATGCAGGCCGCGCCCGCCGGCTCGACGCCCACCAGCCGCACGCCCGGGTGCCGCTCGCGCAGCCACGCGGCCGTCCCGGCGAGGAGCCCGCCGCCGCCGACCGGCACGACGACGACGTCGGGCACGGTGTCGAGCTGCTCGAGCACCTCGACGACGACGCTGCCCTGACCGGCCGCCGTGCGGGGGTCGTCGAAGGCGGGCACCAGCACCGAGCCGGACCCGGCGACGTCGGCGAGCGCACCGGCGGCGGCGTCGTCGTAGGTGTCGCCCTGCACGACGATCTCGACCAGGGCCCCGCCGAGCACGGCGATCCGGTCGCGCTTCTGCCGCGGCGTGGTGCGCGGGAGGTGGATGCGGCCGCGGACCCCGAGGGCGGAGCAGGCGTAGGCGAGGCCCTGCGCGTGGTTGCCGGCGCTGGCGGCGACGACCCCGCGGGCCCGCTCCTCCGCGGTCAGCTGGCTCATGAGGTTGTAGGCCCCGCGCAGCTTGTACGACCGCACCGGCTGCAGGTCCTCGCGCTTGAGCAGCACCCGGGCACCGGTGCGCTCCGACAGCCGGGCGCTCTCCTCGAGCGGCGTCCGCACGGCGACGCCGGCCAGACGGACGGCGGCGGCCTCGACGTCGGCAGCGGTCACGGTCACCGGCTCCACCCTAGGGCTCGCGGTGGTGCAGGCTGGCCGGGTGCTGAGGACGGTCGTCGCGACCCGCTACGTGACACCCCTGCGCGAGGGCGGCTCGCTGCCGGGGCTCATGGAGGCCGACGACCTCGGCACCTACGTCGTCAAGTTCGTCGGCGCCGGCCAGGGCCGCAAGGTGCTCGTCGCCGAGGTCGTGGCCGGAGAGCTGGCCCGGCGGCTCGGCCTGCGCGTGCCGGAGCTGGTGCTCGTCGAGCTCGACCCGGCCGCGGCGCCGTTCGAGCCGGACGAGGAGGTGCAGGACCTCCTCAAGGCCAGCGCCGGGCTGAACCTGGGCCTGGACTTCCTGCCCGGCTCGGTGACCCACGACGCCGTCGGCGCCCCGGTCGACCCCGCCCTCGCCGCGCGCGTGCTCTGGTTCGACGCGCTCATCGGCAACGTCGACCGCAGCTGGCGCAACCCGAACCTGCTGGTGTGGCACGGCGACCTGTGGCTGATCGACCACGGCGCCTCGCTGATCTTCCACCACTCCTGGGGCCGCCCGTCCGCCGCCGACCGGCCGTACGACGCGAGCGACCACGTGCTGCGCGCGGCGGCCGGGCCGAGCGCCGACGCCGAGCTCGCGCCCCGCGTGACGCGCCCGCTGCTGGAGGAGGTGCTGGCCCTGGTGCCCGACGTGTGGCTCGCCGACGAGCCCGGCTTCGACAGCGCCGACGCCGTCCGCTCCGCCTACGTGGAGCAGCTGCTGCGGCGGGTCGCGGCGTCGGGGTCGTGGGCGCCGTGAGCCCGGACCGGCAGGTGTTCGAGTACGCGCTGCTGCGCGCCGTCCCGCGGGTCGACCGCGGCGAGTGCGTCAACATCGGCGTGGTCCTCTACTGCCGGGGTGCCGACTTCCTGCGCACCGCGGTCGAGGTGGACGACGCCCGCGTCCGCGCCCTCGACCCGTCGGTCGACCTCGCCGGCCTGCACGGCGCTGCCGACGCCGTCCGGCGCACCTGTGCCGGAGACGGACCGGCGGGGGCGACGTCGCTGGGCCAGCGCTTCCGGTGGCTCACCGCCCCGCGGAGCACGGTGGTGCAGGCCGGGCCGGTGCACGGGGGGCTGACCGCCGATCCCGAGGCCGACCTCGCGCGGCTGCTCGCCGCCCTGGTCCGCACCCCCGCCTGAACGCCCCCCGGCCCACCTCGGAGCCGGACGAGGGCAGCGGGACGGACGAACCCCTCGTACCCTTCCGGACCATGACCGTTGACCCGGGTCACACCGGCACTCCCGCGCACCGCGCCGAGCCTGCCCTGACCGCCGCCACTCCCGGCAGCCGCGGCGCCTACCTCCTGCGCATCACGCGTGCCGAGCAGTGGTGGGACGCACCCGAGGACCCGGTCACGTGGCAGGAGCTGAAGGCCGCGTCGACCCGCGTCGGTCTGGTGCTGCGCCGGGTCGGGCACGCCGACTGCGAGTGGCAGCAGCGGGTGCGCGGCTGGGGGCTCGAGCCCGTGCTCGGCGGCTCGCTCGTCGGCGGTGTGGTCACCGTGCTCGGTGCCACCACCGACGTGACCGTGGCCAAACGGATGACCCGCCTGGTCACGCTGCTCGAGGCCGACCTGCAGGGCGAGTCGGGCGAGGCCTACGCCCTGTTCCCGGTGCTGACGCCGCGGCAGGCGGCCGCCAGCGGACGCCGCGCGACGCCGCCCCGCAGCACCGGCGGCCTGCTGGCCGGTGCCGCCGGGCTCGAGCGGCTGCTCACCCGCC
>JAODNQ010000288.1 GCA_025464695.1 Frankiales bacterium
GCAGGCGCGCCGGACGCGGCGACGGCGTCCCCGCGGCGGGGTCCGGCGAGGGCGGACAGGACGGCTCCGAGCTCCGCGTCGTGCACGCGCACCCCCTGCCCGCGGTCGCGCGGGCGGACGACGACGGCCGCCGGCCCCGCGGGGACGACGGCCGTCGGGACGGTCGGGACGGACTAGCCGCGGGCGACCTTGCCGAGCTGCTCGGCCCGGTCGGTCTTCTCCCACGTGAAGTCGTCGAGCTCGCGGCCGAAGTGGCCGTAGGCCGACGTCTGGCCGTAGATCGGGCGCAGCAGGTCGAGGTCGCGGATGATCGCGGCCGGGCGCAGGTCGAACACCTGGGTGATCGCGTCCTGCAGGGCGCTCTCCTCGACCGTCGAGGTGCCGAAGGTGTCGACGAACAGGCCCACGGGCTCGGCCTTGCCGATCGCGTACGCGACCTGGACCTCGCACTTGGTGGCCAGGCCGGCGGCGACGACGTTCTTGGCGACCCAGCGCATCGCGTACGCGGCGGAGCGGTCGACCTTGGACGGGTCCTTGCCCGAGAACGCGCCGCCGCCGTGGCGGGCGTAGCCGCCGTAGGTGTCGACGATGATCTTGCGGCCGGTGAGGCCGGCGTCGCCCATGGGGCCGCCGATGACGAACTTGCCCGTCGGGTTGACCAGCAGGCGGTAGCCCTCGGTGACGATGCCCAGGCCCTCGAGCTCGGGGGCGACGACGTGCTCGGCGATGTCGGGGGTCAGCAGGTTGACGATGTCGATGTCGTCGGCGTGCTGCGACGAGACGACGACGGTGTCGAGCCGGACCGGCTTGCCGTCGACGTACTCGATGGTGACCTGGGTCTTGCCGTCGGGACGCAGGTACGGCACGGTCCCGTCCTTGCGGACCTGGGTCAGGCGCTTCGAGAGCCGGTGCGCGAGCGCGATCGGCAGGGGCATGAGCTCGGGGGTCTCGTCGCAGGCGAAGCCGAACATCAGGCCCTGGTCGCCGGCGCCCTGCGCCTCGATCTCGTCCTTCTCGCCCTCCACGCGCGACTCGTAGGAGTCGTCGACGCCCTGGGCGATGTCGGGGCTCTGCGCGCCGATGGAGACCGAGACGCCGCAGCTCTCGCCGTCGAAGCCCTTCTTGCTGCTGTCGTAGCCGATGTCGAGGATCGTCTTTCGGACGATGTCGGCGATGTTGGCGTAGCCCTCGGTGGTGACCTCACCGGCGATGTGGACCTGGCCGGTGGTGATGAGCGTCTCGACGGCGACGCGGCTCTTCGGGTCCTGGGTGAGCAGGGCGTCGAGGATCGCGTCGGAGATCGCGTCGGCGATCTTGTCCGGGTGCCCCTCGGTGACGGACTCGGACGTGAACAGACGGCGGGACAAGAGTCCTCCAAGGGGTTGCGGCTCGCGGCGGAGTGCGCGCAGGCGATCCCCGCCAGACTACCGAGCGCCCAGCCGCGTGCTCACGAGGTCCCACACCGTGTCGGCGAGGGCCTCCTTGCTGCCCAGCGAGACCGGCGTCTCGGAGCCGTCGGCGCCCAGCACCACGCCGGCGTTGTCGTCGCCCTCGAAGCCCGTCGGGTGCCCGGCCTCGCCGACCTCGTTGACCACGAGCAGGTCGCAGCCCTTGCGGGCCAGCTTGCTGCGGCCGTGCTCCAGCACGGTGCCGTCCGCGTCGCCGGTCTCGGCGGCGAAGCCCACCAGGACCTGCCCGGGGCGCCGCGCCTGGCCCAGCTCGGCCAGCACGTCCGGGTTCTGCACGAGCTCGACCGTCAGGGTGTCGGTCTTCTTGCGCTTGGTGCCCAGCCGCTCGACCGGTCGGTAGTCCGCGACGGCGGCAGCCATGACGACGGCGTCGGCGTCCGCCGCTGCCTGCAGCACGGCGTCGCGCAGTTCGAGGGCGCTCGTCACGCGGACGACGTCCGCCCCGGCGGGATCGGGCAGCGCGGCGGTCGTGACGAGGACGACGCGGGCGCCGCGGGCGACGGCCGTGCGGGCGAGGGCGTACCCCTGCTTGCCGCTGCTGCGGTTGCCGAGGAAGCGCACGGGGTCGAGGTGCTCGCGGGTGCCGCCCGCGCTGACCACGACGGTGCGACCGGCGAGGTCCGAGGTCGGGGCGCCCCGGCGCAGGACGGCCCGGCAGACGGCCGCGATCTCGACCGGGTCGGGCAGGCGGCCCTTGCCGGTGTCCTTGCCCGTGAGGCGCCCGACGGCGGGCTCGAGCACCAGCACGCCGCGGCTGCGCAGCGTGGCCACGTTGGCCTGCGTGGCCGGGTGCTCCCACATCTCCGTGTGCATGGCGGGCGCGATCACGACGGGACAGCGGGCGGTCAGCAGGGTGTTGGTGAGCAGGTCGTCGGCCAGGCCGTGGGCCGCCTTCGCCAGCAGGTCCGCCGTGGCCGGCGCGACGACGACGAGGTCGGCGCCCTGGCCGATCTTCACGTGGGGGACGGCGTGGACGTCGTCCCACGTGCTCGCGCTCGCCGGCTGCCCGGACAGCGCCGCCCAGGTCGGTGCGCCGACGAACTCCAGCGCGCTGGCGGTGGGCACGACCTTGACGTCGTGGCCGGTCTCGGTCAGCTGCCGCAGCAGCTCGCACGCCTTGTACGCGGCGATGCCGCCCGCGACGCCCAGGACCACCCGGGGGCGGTCGGTCACGGGCTAGACGACCGGGTCGGGGACCTGCTCGTGGGAGAGCAGACCGGCGTTGATCTCGCGCAGCGCGATCGACAGCGGCTTCTCCTGCACGCCGGTCTCGACCAGCGGGCCCACGTACTCGAGCAGGCCCTCACCGAGCTGGGAGTAGTAGGCGTTGATCTGGCGGGCGCGCTTGGCGGCGTAGATGACCAGGGAGTACTTGGAGTCCGTGGCGGCGAGCAGCTCGTCGATCGGGGGGTTGGTGATGCCGATCGGGTTGGCGACAGTGCCGGCCATCAGTGCTCTCCAGGTCTTCGCTGCGACGTGCTAGGTGTTGATCTGCATCAACTCTACCAGCCGGTCACCAGCGTGCTCGAGGTCGTCGTTGACCACCGTGACGTCGAACTCGGCCTCCGCGGCCATCTCGGTCATGGCCAGCTCCAGCCGCTCGAGCACCCGCTCGGGGTCCTCGGTGCCGCGGCCCTTGAGCCGGCGGGCGAGCTCCTCGAAGCTCGGCGGCTTGAGGAACACCAGCTGCGCCTCGGGCATGGTCCCGCGCACCTGCCGGGCCCCCTGCAGCTCGATCTCGAGCAGTGCCGGGCGGCCCGCCGCCAGCTGGGCCTCGACGGGTGCGCGAGGGGTGCCGTAGGAGTTGCCGGCGTAGGAGGCGTGCTCCAGCAGCGCGTCCTCCTCGACCATCCGGGTGAACTCCTCGTGCGACACGAAGTGGTACTGCACGCCGTCGACCTCGCCCGGCCGGGGCGCGCGGGTCGTGACGCTCACCGACAGCCACACCTCGGGATGGCGGCGCCGGACGACGGCGATGACGCTCCCCTTGCCGACCCCGGAGGGGCCGGACAGGACGGTCAGGCGTGCCGGCGTCACGGTCAGGTCCTCGCGGCAGGCGGCCGGAGCCGTCACGCCGTCCCGAACTCGCGCTGCAGCGCCTCGCGCTGCTTGACGCCGAGCCCGCGGACCCGGCGCGACGGGCTGATCTCGAGCCGCTCCATGATCTGCTGGGCGCGCACCTTGCCGACGCCGGGCATCGACTCCAGCACGGCGACCACCTTCATCTTCCCGACCACCTCGTCGGTCTCCCCGCTGACCAGGACGTCCGCCAGGCTCGTGCCGCTGGACTTGAGCTGCACCTTCAGGGCGGCGCGTGCACGGCGGGCCTCGGCAGCCTTCTCGAGCGCGGCGGCCCGCTGCTCGGGCGTCAGGGTCGGCAGGGGCACGCCGGGTCCTCTCGGTACGGGAGCGCGGTCCGCGGTCCGGGCGGGAGGCCCGAGGAGCGGCGCCCGCGGGAGCGGGTGCGAGGAACCTAGCGGCGCAGCGCGCGCCGGAGCAACGCCAGTCTCAACGTGGACGCCGGCCGCGGGCCCGCCCCTGACCCTCAAGTCCGCCGCCCGCAGGCCGATCCGGCAGGGAGAGCCGGCACGCCGGCTCCGGCTCCGCGTGGGCGGAGCCCGGGACGAGAGGGGTGCGGGTGCTGCAGCACGGCTCGGGAGTGCGCTCCCCCGCGGTGCCCCTCGGCGCCCTGCTGCTCCTCGTCGTGGCGGGGCAGCTGCCCACCGCGGTCCGCGAGCCGGTCTGGGACGTGGCCTTCGTGCTCCTGCCCCTGGCGGCGGCGCTGGCGGCCGGACGGGCCGCCGCCGCGCACTCGGAGTCCGCGGCCGCCTGGCGCAGCCTGCGCGTGGCCTGCCTCGCCTGGGCGGCGGGGAGCGTCGCCTGGGGGGTGGAGCAGCTGGTGCTCCGCGACCCCGAGCCGTTCCCGTCCGTCGCCGACGTCGGCTACCTCGCGTTCCCGCTGCTCGCCCTCGCCGCCCTGCTGCGGCTGCCCGGGGTCCCCCTGCGGACCACGGGGCGGCTGCGGCTGCTGCTCGACGGGCTCGTCGTCGCGGCGTCGCTGCTGGTGCTCGCGTGGCTCGGGACCCTCGGCAACCTCGCCCGCGCCGACGGCGACGCCCTCGGGGTCGCGGTGGGCCTCGCCTTCCCCGTCCTCGACGTCCTCGTGGCCTCCGTCGTCGTCGTCGTGCTGTCGCGGCTGCGCTGCGGCCTGCGTGACGCGCGGGTGCAGGTGGCCCTCGGCGTCGTCGGCGTCGCGGCGGCCGACACGCTGTACGCCGTCCTCGCCGGCCGCGGGGCCTACGACGTCGGCGGTCCGTGCGACCTGCTCTACGCCGGCTCCTTCCTGCTGCTGACCTGGGCCGGCCGGAGCCCCGTCGGCAGCGCGGCCGCGGAGCCGGGACCCGCGGGGAGCCGCCTGCTGCCCGGCGTCCCCGCCCTGCTCGCCGGCGGCGCCCTGCTGGTGTCCGGCCGGCTGCACGCGGGCCTCGGCACCGCCCTGACCGGGCTGACGGTGCTCCTCGTGACCGCCCTGGTGGTCCGCGGGCAGCTGCTCGGCCTGGAGAGCGACGCGCTGTCGCAGGGGCTCGAGGAGAAGGTGGCCGAGCGCACGGCCGCTCTCGACGCCGCCCGGGCCCGCTCCAGCGTCGACGCGCTGACCGGCCTGCCGCACCGCGCCGCCTTCGTCGAGGCGCTGCAGACGGCGCTGGCCTCGGGCGCCCCGGTGGGGGTCGTGCTGCTGGACCTCGACGGCTTCAAGGAGGTCAACGACGGCTTCGGGCACGACGCCGGCGACGCCCTGCTCGTGGCCGTGGCGGGCCGCCTGCGCGAGGCGGTCCGGGGCGACGTCGTCCTGGCCCGGCTCGGCGGCGACGAGTTCGCGGTCATGGTCCGCGACCCGGAGGCCGCGCGGGTGGTGGCCGGGCTCGCTGCCCGCCTGGTCGCGCTGCTCGAGGAGCCGGTGCGGGTGCCACCGGTCGACCTCGTCCTCGGTGCCAGCGCGGGCACCGCGGTCGTCGAGCCGGGGGGCTCGGTGCACCACCTGCTGCGCGACGCCGACACCGCCATGTACGCCGCGAAGGCCGCGGGCCGGGGGCAGGTCCGCGCCTTCGACCCGGCCATGCACGCGGCCGTTCGGGACAGGATCCTGCTCGAGTCCGACCTGCGCCAGGCCCTCGTCGACGACGAGCTCGAGGTGCACTACCAGCCCGTCGTCGACCTGGTGGCCGACCGCGTGACCGGGTTCGAGGCGCTCGCCCGCTGGACGTCCCCCGTCCGCGGACCGGTGTCCCCCGTCGACTTCGTCCCGGCGGCGGAGCGCACCGGCCTGGTGGTCGAGCTGGAGCGCCGCGTGCTCGAGATGGCCTGCACGCAGGTCGCGCTGTGGCGTCGCACCAGCCCGGCGCTGACGGTCGCCGTCAACGTCAGCGCCCGCCACCTGTCCGAGCCGGACTTCCTCGACGACGTCCTCGGCGCCCTCGCGCGGCACGGCCTCCCGACGTCGGCGCTCGTCGTCGAGGTCACCGAGAGCCTGCTGTTCCACGACGACGACGTCGTCCTGGAGGTCCTGCAGCGGCTGCACACCGCCGGGGTGGGCCTGGCCCTCGACGACTTCGGCACGGGCTACTCGTCGCTGTCGCGCCTGGCGTCCTACCCGTTCGACATCCTCAAGATCGACCGGGCGTTCGTCGGCGGGCTGGACGACGGGCGCCCGGGCTCCCCCGTCCTGGTCGCCGCACTGGCCATGGCGCGCGGCCTCGGGATGACGGTCGTCGCCGAGGGCGTCGAGACCGAGCCGCAGCTCGACTTCCTCGTGGCCCACGGCTGCGAGTCCGCGCAGGGCTACCTGCTGTCGCGGCCGGGCCCGGCCCTGCTCGTCGGCGCCACCATCGGGCGCGGCCTGCTCCCCACGCCGCGCCTGCCTGCCCGCTAGAGCGCCCCGACCCGCTAGAGCGACCGTGCCAGGGCCGCCGCCGCTGCTCTGGGGTCGTCCGCGCCCGTGATGGGGCGCCCGACGACCAGCAGGTCCGCGCCGTCGGCCAGGGCCTGCTGCGGCGTCGCCACGCGGGCCTGGTCGCCGACGGCGCTGCCGGCCGGGCGGACGCCGGGGGTCACGAGGACGATCCCTGGGCCGACCTCGGCACGCACGAGGGCGACCTCCTGCGGGGAGCACACGAGGGCGCCGGCACCCGCGGAGACGGCCAGCAGCGCCAGCCGGCGCACGGCGTCGGCGGGCGGGCCGGCCAGCCCGACGGCCTCGAGGTGCGCGGCGCTCAGCGACGTCAGGACGGTGATGGCCGTGATCGTGACGTCCGGGGCGGCCTCGACGGCGGCGCGCACCATGTCCGTGCCGCCGGCGGCGTGCACGGTGAGGAACCGGGGACGCAGCGGCGCGACCGCACGCGCAGCCCCCGCCACCGTGTTGGGGATGTCGTGGAGCTTCAGGTCCAGGAAGACGTCGCGACCGTTGCGGACCTGGTCGACGATGCCCGGTCCGGTCGCGCAGAACAGCTCCAGGCCGACCTTCAGCACCTGCACGTGCGGGGCCACCGCGGCGGCCCAGCGGGCGGCGGTGGCGGCGTCGGGGGCGTCCAGCGCCACAGCGACCGGCGCGGTCATCGTGCGTACCCTCCCGCCCCGGGCAGGTCGACGGGCGGCTCGTCGTCGCCCGCGGGCACGCCGACGAGGTCGAGGTCGAGGTCGGGCGCCAGCACCGCCGGAGCGGGCGGGCGGTGGGCCAGTCCGACGGCGTCGACCAGCCGGTCGAAGCCGCGGTCGGTGAGCGCCTGCTCGAGCTCGCGCAGCACCCGCAGCGGCGCGCTGGGGTCGCCGAAGACCGTGGTGCCGACGCTGACGGCGCTGGCCCCCGCGAGCACGAACTCCAGGGCGTCCAGCCCGGTGCGGATGCCGCCCATGCCGAGCACCGGGACGTCGGGCAGGGCCTGGTGCACCTGCCACACGCAGCGCACCGCCACCGGCCGGATCGCCGGACCCGACAGCCCGCCGGTGACCCCGCCCAGGACCGGCCGCATCGTGTCGGTGTCGATGGCCAGACCGAGCAGGGTGTTGATGACCGACAGGCCGTCGGCGCCGGCGTCCACGCAGGCCCGCGCGATCGCGGTGATGTCGGTGACGTCGGGGCTCAGCTTGACGAAGACCGGGACGCCGGGGAGCGTGTTGCGCCGGACCGCGGCGACCACCTCGGAGGCGGCGCGCGGGTCGCAGGCGAAGACCTGGCCGCGGTCCTCGACGTTCGGGCAGGAGATGTTCACCTCGACCATGGACAGGCCGGGGCGCCCCTGCAGCTTCTGCGCCAGCCGCACGTAGTCCTCGACGCTGCCGCCGGCGATGCTGACGACGGCGCGGGCGCCGCGGTCGGCCAGCCACGCCAGGTCCTTCTCGAGGAACGCGTCGATGCCGGGGCCCTGCAGCCCGATCGAGTTGAGCATCCCGCTCGGCGTCTCCGCCATGCGCGGGGTGGCCCGGCCGCTGCGCGCCGCGAGCATGATCGACTTCGTCACGACGCCGCCGATCGCGGTGACGTCGAAGAACGCGTCGAGCTCCTGCCCTGCGGCCGCGCAGCCCGAGGCGGTGAAGACCGGGTTGGGGAACTCGACCCCGGCCAGGGTGGTGGTCATGTCGGTGCTCATGTGTGGCCTCCCACGGGGGCACGGCGGCTGCTCATCGGGGGGCGCCCAGGGCGTCGGCGGGGACGGTGCCGACGTCGTCCCAGCGGACGCGGTCGCCGCGGAACACCGGGCCCTCGACGCAGGACCGGACCATGCGGGTGACGTCGTCGTCGCCGACCACCGGGAGCACGCAGGTCATGCAGACCCCGATGCCGCAGGCCATCGACTCCTCGACCGCCACCTGCGAGGGGATGCCGCGGGCGGTCGCGAGGTCGGAGACGGCGCGCAGCATGGCCATGGGGCCGCAGGCGTAGACGACGTCGCTCTTCTCGAGCAGCGCGGGCAGCACGTCGCTGACGCGGCCCTTGGTGCCGACCGAGCCGTCGTCGGTGGTGACGGCCATGGCGGTCGACAGCCGCTTGGCCTCGAGCTGTCCGAACAGCCGGTCGCTGCTGCCGGCGCCGAGCACGACGTCGACGCGGCAGCCGCGCTCCTTCAGCGCCGTCGCGAGGGGCAGCAGCGGCGCGCTGCCGTAGCCGCCTCCGACGAGGGTCGCCGTCACCGGCGAGGTCGGCAGCGAGAACGGCTTGCCGAGCGGGCCGACGACGTCGAGCTTCGCCCCCGGGCCCTGCTGCGACAGCCAGGCCGTGCCCTTGCCGTGCACCGCGAAGACGAACTCGACGGTGGGGCCGTGCTTGCCGCGCTCCTTGACCTCGTAGATCGCGAACGCGCGGCGCAGCAGCATGCTCGACTCCGGCCCGCCGACCTGCACGGCGAGGAAGTGACCGGGCCGGTACAGCTCGGCCATCCCCGGCGCGAGCACGGTCATCTGCTGGTAGGCGCCGACCCGCTTGACGTTCAGGACCTCGCCCTGGACCTGCACCGGCACTAGTTGCCGCCCTTGCCCGTGGTCGGGAGGCCGGCCGCGGCGGCCGCCTTGAGCGCCTGGTGGTGCTCCTGCAGTGACGTGACGCCGAACCCGCCGGCGACCAGCGCCTCGATCCCCTGCACGCACGCCGCGAAGCCCTGCACCGTGGTGATGCACGGGATGCCGCGCGCCACCGAGGCCGCCCGGATCTCGTAGCCGTCGAGCCGGGGTCCCACGCCCCAGGGCGTGTTGATGACCAGGTCCACCTCGCCGGCGAGCAGCAGCGGGACGATGTCGTCGCCGCCGCCGTCGCTGTGCTTGCCGACGATGCGCGCCTGGACGCCGTTGCGCCGCAGCACCTCGGCGGTGCCGACCGTGGCGAGCACCTCGAAGCCGAGGTCCTGCAGCCGCTTGACCGGGAAGAGCATCGCGCGCTTGTCGCGGTTCGCGACGCTGACGAACACCCGCCCCTTGGTCGGCAGCTCGCCGTACGCCGCGGCCTGGCTCTTCGCGAAGGCGGCGCCGAAGGAGGCGTCGATGCCCATGACCTCGCCGGTCGACTTCATCTCCGGGCCGAGCACCGTGTCGACGCCGAGGCCGCTCGCGGTGCGGAAGCGGCCGAAGGGCAGGACCGCCTCCTTGACGCTGATCGGGGCGTCCATGGGCATGTCGCCGCCGTCGCCGTCGGCCGGGAGGATCCCCTCGGTGCGCAGCTGCCCGACGGTCGCGCCCAGCATGATCCGGGCCGCGGCCTTGGCCACCTGCACGGCCGTCGCCTTGCTGACGAACGGCACGGTGCGGCTGGCCCGGGGGTTCGCCTCGAGCACGTAGAGGACGTCGTCCTTGAGGGCGTACTGCACGTTGAGCAGCCCCCGGACGCCGATCCCCTCGGCGAGCGCCTTCGTGCTGCTGCGGATGCGCAGGAGGTCGGCCCGGCCGAGCGTGATGGGCGGCAGGGCGCACGCGGAGTCGCCGGAGTGGATGCCGGCCTCCTCGATGTGCTCCATGACGCCGGCGAGGTACAGCTCGGTCCCGTCGAACACCGCGTCGACGTCGATCTCGACGGCGTCCTCCAAGAACCGGTCGCCGAGCACCGGGTGGTCGGGGCCGATCAGGGTGGAGCGCTCGACGTAGTCGACGAGCATGTCGTCGCTGTAGACGATCTCCATCCCGCGGCCGCCCAGGACGTACGACGGGCGCACGAGCACGGGGTACCCGTTGCCGACGGCGAGGGTATTGGCCTCGTCGTAGGACGTCGCGGTGCCGAACTTCGGGGCGGGCAGTCCGGCTGCGAGCAGGACCT
>JAODNQ010000290.1 GCA_025464695.1 Frankiales bacterium
GGCGCGGACGTCGCAGTACCCCCTGCTGCTGGTGATGGTGGCCTTCACGGTGTCGGGCCTGTACCTGCTGCTCGGGTGACCGGTGCTGCGCCGCGGCGCCGCGTCGGGCACCCTGGTGCGGTGCTGCAGGACGAGGAGGTCGTGCGGCGCCCGCTGCCGTCCACGCCCGCGGGCCCGCTGCGCCGGGTGCTGCCCCTGCTCGGCCCCGCGTTCGTCGCCGCCGTCGCCTACGTCGACCCCGGCAACTTCGCCACGAACATCACGGCGGGGGCGCAGCACGGGACCCTGCTCGTCTGGGTGGTCGTCGCGAGCAACCTGCTCGCCGTGCTGGTCCAGTACCTGTCCGCGAAGCTCGGCATCGCCACCGGCTGGGGCCTCGCGCGCAACTGCCGCGACCACCTGCCGCGGTGGACGACCCGCGGGCTGTGGGCGCAGGCCGAGCTGGTGGCGATGGCGACCGACCTCGCCGAGGTCCTCGGCGGCGCGCTCGCGCTGAACCTGTTGTTCGGCCTGCCGCTGCTCGCCGGCGGCGTCGTCACGGGCCTGGTCGCCTTCGGGATGCTCGCCCTCACGGGGCGGGGCCACCGGCCCTACGAGAACGCCGTCGTCGGGCTGCTCGCGGTGATCCTGCTCGGCTTCCTCGTCGACCTGGTGCGCAGCGGCCCCGACGCGTCCGCCGTCGCGAGCGGCCTGGTCCCGCGACTGGAGGGCACCGACACGGTGCTGCTCGCCTGCGGCATCCTCGGCGCGACGGTGATGCCGCACGTCATCTACCTGCACGCCTCCCTCACCGGCCTGCGCGCCCGTCCCCTCGACGCCGCCGGACGCCGGTCGCTGCTGGCGGCGCAGAAGGTCGACATCCCGGTGGCCATGGTCCTCGCCGGGGCGGTCAACCTGTCGATGCTCGTCCTCGCGGCCACCCTGTTCGTGGGCTCGGACGTCGACACGATCGAGGAGGCCCACGCCGGCCTGCGCGAGCAGCTGGGGAGCGGGGCGGCCCTCGGGTTCGCCCTGGCGCTGCTCGCCTCGGGGCTCGCGGCGTCGTCGGTGGGGACCTACAGCGGGCAGGTCGTGATGAAGGGCTTCCTGCGCCGCCAGGTGTCGCTGCCGGTGCGCCGCGGGATCACCCTCGCGCCCGCCCTGGTGGTGCTCGCCGTCGGCGTCGACCCCACGCGCGCGCTCGTCCTGAGCCAGGTGGTGCTCAGCTTCGGCATCCCGTTCGCCCTGGTCCCACTGGTGCTGCTGACGCGGCGGGCCGACGTCATGGGCGAGTTCGTGAACCGCCGGCTCACCACCGCCGCGGGCGCCGTCGTCGCCGGGCTCATCAGCGTGCTGAACGTCTTCCTGCTCACCCAGCTCTTCCGCTAGGAGCCACGTGCCCTCGTCCGACCGCCCCGAGTACGCCACCGTCCCCGACGGCCGCGACGTCGCCGAGGTCGACCCGCACTGGGCCGAGCTCGCGACCCCCGGCACCCTGCCGACGTCGTACCTGCCCCCGGCGGTCGCGGGACAGCAGCACGGGTGGCGCAAGGTCGCGGCCTGGGTGCTCATCGTGCTGATGACCTCGGCCGCCACCGGCGGCGTCTGCCTGACCTACGGCCCCGGCGAGCTGTTCGCGCTGTTCCGCAACAGCTAGCTAGCAGAGCCGTCCCAGCTAGTCCGGCAGCGCCTCGTCGAGCAGCGCGCGCACGGTCGGCCAACTGGCGGCGAAGCCCGGGTGCAGCCGCTGCTGCTCGACCTCCTCCAGCGGCACCCAGGCGACCGCCGTGCTCTCGCGGTCCTCCGCGTGCACGTCGAGCAGGCGCGGCGCCCGGGCGACCACGGTCGTGTAGCTCCAGCCGCCGTGGTCGTCGACCCACGACCGCAGCACGGTGACCTCCTCCGGCGCCAGTCCCGTCTCCTCGGCCGCCTCGCGCAGGGCGGCCGCCTCCGCCTGCTCCGCCCGGCCGCGGGCGCCGCCGGGGACGCCCCAGGTGTCGCCGTGGTGGCTGTAGGCCGCGCGGTGCTGCAGCAGGACCCGGGTGCGGCCGTCGTCGTCGGGGGCGAGCAGCAGCAGACCCGCGGCCCCGGCCGTGCCCCAGTGGCGGTGGCCCAGCCCGCACTCGGTCCACCCGTCGCCGTCACGTGTCACGCCGTCAGCCTGCCCGCTCCGCGCGGTCGAGGCACGCCCGGGCGCATCTGCTGCGAGACTGGTGGGCGACGGGTCCGCTCCACGGTCCCGCTGCGCACGAGAGGCCGGGACCATGAGCGACACGCTGAGCGACACCGACACCACCCCCGAGGCTGCTGACGTCGAGGAGCAGCTGTCGCCGGAGGTGCAGGCCGGCGTGGACGCCGCGATCGCCGAGGTCGACCGCCGGTGCGCGGCCGATCCCGACCTGGTGCACGGCGACGTCGTCGAGCTCGTGGCGCTGGAGCAGAGCGACGTCGACGTCGCGGTCGCGCTGTGCGTCCAGACGATGGAGTTCGTCCCCGACACCGTGCGTCAGCGCATGTTCGAGGCCGAGCACGCCGACACGATCGCGGCCGCCGCCGTCATCACCGCCGAGAAGGACGCGGCGACGCAGAAGGCCAAGCAGCGCTCCGCCCGCGCGGCCGCCACCCGGGCCGCGACGCTCGCCGCCGAGGCCGCCGTCAACTCCGCCGCCCTCAAGTCCGCGACCTGCCCCTCCTGCTTCCAGGTCCGCTCGCCGTCGGGCGTCTGCGGCTGCGACGAGTAGCGGCTCCTACAGGCTGGCGGCCCGCCCCCGGGCGGAGCGGGGCGCCGGCAGGCGCAGGGCCCGCAGCGTCGGGAGCCCGATCCGGGTCACCAGCTCCGGCAGCGGCCGGGCCAGGTAGAAGCCCTGCACGAGGTGGACGCCGAGGCCGGTGAGGCAGGCGAGCTCGGAGCTGGTCTCCACGCCCTCGGCCACCAGCATCCGCCCGCTGCGGTCGGCGAACGCGACGAGCGAGGCCACCAGGTCGGCCCGGGTGGGGTCGTCCTCGACGGCGGTGATCAGCTCGCGGTCGAGCTTGATGATGTCCGGCTCGAGCAGCAGGACGTGCCGCAGGCTCGAGTGGCCGGCGCCCGTGTCGTCGATGGCCAGGCGCAGGCCGGCCGCCCGCCACGGGGCGAGCAGCCGGTTGAGGGCGTCGTAGTCGTCGACGGCCTCGTGCTCGGTGATCTCGACGACCAGCGCGCCGAGCAGCCCCTCCGCGCGCACCCCGGCGAGCATCTCCTCGAGCCCGGGGTCGGCGAGGGCCGCGGGCGAGAGGTTGACGGCGAGGAAGCGCCCGGCCGCGGCCAGCTCGCCCAGCGCCGGTAGCGCGGCCCGGCACGCGGCCAGCTCCAGCTCGACGCCGCGGCCCTGCCCGGCAGCCTCCGCGAACCAGACGAGCGGGCTGCGGCCGTCGGGGAAGCGGGTCAGCGCCTCCATCCCGACGACGTCGAGGACGCCGGTGGCCACCACCGGCTGGTACACGGGGATCGGGCCTCCGGCCGCCATGAGGTTGGCCAGGGCGACGGCCACCAGGCGCGACTCGCTCGTCGCCTCCAGCTCGGCCTCGACGATCTCGCCGAGGGCGTCGGCCACGACCTGGAGCACGACGAGGTCGCGGCTCGACAGACCGGGCAGCGGGAGACCGGTCAGGCAGCACAGCGTCCCGTACAGGCGGCCGTCCGACAGCCGGACCGGCGCGGCGAGGTAGCCCCCGACGAGCCCCTGCTGCACGGACGGGACCTCGAGCGCCGCCGGGTGCTGCCGCACGTCGCTCATGACCGCCGGCAGCTCGCCCGCGAGGATCCGCTGGCAGAGCGTGTCCTCGAGCGGCACCGTGTCGCCGGCCACCCACGCCGAGCCCTCCGGCGCGACCACCTCGCGGAAGCGCTGCTGCCCGCCGACCCGCTGCGACAGGTACGCGACGTCCTGGCCCAGCTGCCGCCGGACCTGGTCGAGCAGGTCGCGCACCCGGTCGTCGCCCGCGAGGGGCGCCCCGGTGTCCGGGAGCCGCCACCCGGCACCGCCCAGCCGGGCCTCGGCCTGCCGGAGCGCGAGCCGCAGGCGTGTGCCGGGAGCAGCGGTCGCCGACGCCGTCCGGTGGGCGACGCCGGAGCGCTGCAGGGCGGCGGTCAGCTGCAGGGCCCGCCGTCGCACCTCGGGACCGCCGGCGTCGACGAGCAGCAGCGCCAGGACGCCGCCCGGCAGCCGGGTCAGCGCGTCGCCCTCGTGCAGTCCGGCCAGCAGGGCGAGCAGGACGTCGGGCGAGCTCGCGGTCTCGCGCAGCTCCACGAGCAGCACCGACGCCGTCGCCCCGAGGCGGGCGCAGCGCTCGTCGTGGTGCCCCAGCTGCACGGCCCAGGAGGCCGGGGTGAGCAGCCCGGTGTGGTGGCCGAGGTCGGCGTCGGGAGCGAGCAGGTCGGCCCGCGCGCGGCTGGCGGTGAGCGCCAGCTCGGCCACGAGCAGCCCGGCGCAGGCGTCCGCCAGGGCACGAAGCAGCGGCTCGGCCAGCACGACGTCGGGTGCCAGCGGGGTCGCGGACCAGCCGCAGACGGTGCCCAGCAGCCGGCCGTCGGCGTCGTGGAGCGGCAGGCTCACGAAGCCCCCGACCTGCAGGTCGTGCTGCGCGGCCGCCGCCCGCAGCAGGGGGGCGTCGTCGAGGTCCGGGGTGATGGTCGGCGCGGCACCCCGGACGACGACCGCGCACAGGGTGCTGTCCCACGGCAGGGAGGTGCCGACGGGAGAGCCGGCACCGGGCGAGGAGGTCTCCAGCACGACCCAGCGGTCGCCCTGCTGCCGCGCGAGCAGCACGCCGTCGAGCCCGGCCTGCGCCGCGGCGACCTGCAGCAGCGGCCGGACGGACCCGCTCAGGCCGGCGGCCGCGGACGCGTCGTCGCCCGGAGCCGCGGGGGGAGTCATACGAGCCCATCGGCTGCCACCCGGACAGCCTGCATGACCCTGGAGAGTGACGGGGACGCGGCGTCCGGGGTAGGGGGGTGTCGTGGACCTCGACGTGCAGGACGACGGAGCGCGCTTCACCGCGCGGGTGGACGGCGAGTCGGCCGGCTTCGCCACCTACGAGCGTGCGGACGGCCTGCTGACGGCCACCCACACGGTCGTCGACCCCGCCTTCGAGGGCCGGGGGGTGGGCAGTGCCCTCGTCCGTGCGGTGGTCGCGGCCGCCCGCGACGCCGGGGACGGGCTGCTGCCGCAGTGCTCGTTCGTGCGGGCGCACCTGCTCCGGTCCCCGGAGGACCTCGCGCTGGTCCCCGCCGACGCCCGGGAGCGGTTCGGCCTGCCTGCTGCCTGACCGACGACTGCCGCCCCGCGGCGTGCGGGACGGCCGTCGTGCGGGGGTGCGCCGGGGCAGGGGCGCTGGTCGGTCTCCGGGTCAGGTGCGGAAGGTGGCGACCAGCTGGTTGAGCTCGGCGCTCATCTGCGCGAGCTGCTCGGCGGCCCGCTGGCTCTGGCCGACCCCCGTGGTCGTGCTGGCTGCGGCCTCGGCCACGCCGGTGATGGTCGCGGCGATCTGCGTGCTGCCGGTCGCCGCCTCGGCCACCGACCGCGACATCTCGTTCGTGGTCGCCGTCTGCTCCTCCACCGCGCTGGCGATGGTCGTCTGGTAGTCGTTGATCTGCCCGATGACCGCGCTGATCCGGCCGATCGCGTCCACGGCGCTGGCGGTGTCGGCCTGGATGGCCTCGATCCGGGCCGAGATGTCCTTGGTGGCCCGGGCCGTCTCCTGCGCCAGGTCCTTCACCTCGTTGGCGACGACGGCGAAGCCCTTGCCCGCCTCGCCGGCCCGGGCGGCCTCGATGGTCGCGTTGAGGGCCAGCAGGTTGGTCTGCTCGGCGATCCCCGTGATGACCTTGACGACGTTGCCGATCTCGATGCTGCTCTGGCCGAGCTTGCTGACGGTGAGGTTGGTCTGCTGCGCGACCTCCACGGCGGTGCCCGCCACACGGGCGGCCTCGTTCGCGTTCTGCGCGATCTCGCGGATGCTCGCGCCCATCTCCTCCGCGCCCGTGGCCACCGTCTGCACGTTGCGGCTGACCTGCTCGGCCGCGGCGCTCACGACGTTGGCCTGCGCGGAGGTCTGGTCCGCCGACGAGGCGATGGAGCCGGAGACGGTCATGAGCTCGTCCGCGCTGAGGCCGAGGGCCCCGGCGCTCTCGCCGAGGGTGCGCACGGTCGTGCGGACCGACTCCATCGCCGTGCCGAGGTCGGCGGCCATCAGACCGAGCTCGTCCTTGCTGTCGACCTGCACCGTGCGGGTGAGGTCGCCGTCGGCCAGAGCCTTGAGCACCTCGCTGACGCTGCTGATCGGGCCGGTGAGCGTGCGGCTGACGAGGCGGGCCAGCAGGGCGCCGAGCAGGGCGCCGACCACCAGGATGACCAGGACGAGGGTCCGCCCCTGGTCCGAGGCGCGGGTGGCCTCGGCGGCCGTCGCCTTGACGACGCCGACCTGCGCGGCGCCGAGGTCCTGCCCGGCCTTGGCGACGACGGCGAACAGCGCGTCGCACTCCTTGAGGATCGGCTGGACGTCCTTCTCCCCGCGGTTGCTCGCGGGCAGGATGGTGCCGTCGCGGAACGCCCGGTAGGCGGTGGTCGCGTCCACGTAGGCGGCGAGACGCACGGGGTCGACGCCCTCGCGCTGCAGGAGCGCGACGTCGCGGTCGAACGCGGCGTCGAACTGGGCGATCTGCTGCTCCCGCAGCGGCTTGTCGGCCGGGGTCGCGACCAGGTGGAGCAGGACGCGCTGGCGCATGCTGCCGTTCGCGTCACGGGCGTCGGACAGCTGCTGCAGCGGCACCGCGCCGTCGGAGTAGATCGACTGGCCCTTGCTGTGCACGCTCCCGAGGCCGACCAGCCCGGCGGCACCGACCGCGACGGCGGCGGTCAGCAGGACCGCCACGAGGATCATCAGCTTGCTGCCGACCTTGCGGTCGCGGAGCCACTGGACGGGACTGGTCATCATGGGCCTTCGGACGGAGGGTCAGGGGGGAACACCAGTCCCATCGGTCCGCCCGAGCCCGGCAGGACCACCCGTCGTGACCATCTGTCCCTGGCCCGGGCCGTGCCCCAGGATCGGGTCGTGTCCCGCGACCGCTACCTGCGCATCCACGGCCCGGAGTTCCGGGCCATGGCCGAGCGCGTCCTGCACGTCACCGCGCTGACCTCCCGGCTCAACGCCCTGCCCTTCGAGGACGAGGCCGGCCGGGCCGCGCTGCTCGAGCAGGTGCTGGGGCGCCCCCTGCCGGCCGGCCTGACGGTGTACCCGCCCTTCTACACCGACCACGGCCTGGCGCTCGAGCTCGGCGAGCGGGTCTTCATCAACCAGGGCTGCACGTTCCTCGACCACGCGGGCATCCGGCTGGGCGACCGGGTCATGGTCGGCCCGAAGGTCACCTTCCTCACCGGCGGCCACCCGGTCGACCCCGTCGAGCGGAAGCTCTGGCTCACCGGCGCCCCCATCGACGTCGGGGAGGGCGCGTGGATCGGGGCCGGGGCGATGATCCTGCCGGGCGTGACGATCGGCCGGGACGCCGTCGTCGCCGCGGGGTCGGTGGTGGCCGACGACGTCCCCGCGGCCACGCTGGTGACCGGCCCGAAGGCCGCGGTCCGTCGGAGCTGGTGACCCGGTCCGGAGCGGGCCGTGTGGGGTCAGCCCCGGCGGCTCCCGGCCGGCGCGCACGACTGCTCCTCGGCCGCGACGTGCCGGGCGACGACCCCCGCGGTCCACCGCACGCCGGACGACGTGAGGGCGCCCTCCCGGTTGAGGGCGGCGGCGATGGTGTGCAGCGACGCGCCCGAGCCGTGCAGCCCCAGGATGCGCCCGGTCACGCCGGGGTCCAGCGGCTCGACGACGGGCCGCTGCCGAACCGCGCGCGACGTCCGGGCCGGCACCGGGACGGCGCGACAGGCGGCCAGCGCCTCCTCGAGGCGGTCGGCGGGGACGGCGGGCGACCACAGCCAGCCCTGCGCCTGCTCGCAGCCGTAGGCCGAGAGCGCCGCGTACTGCTCCTGGGTCTCGACGCCCTCCCCGATCGAGGTGGCCCCGACGGCGCGGGCGAGACTGACGACGCTGCTGCAGATCGCCTCGTCGTCCTGGCTGCTGCCGAGACCCGACACGAAGGCCCGGTCGAGCTTGAGCGCGCTGATGGGGTACCGCCGCAGGTAGAGCAGGGAGCTGTAGCCGGTGCCGAAGTCGTCGATCGCGATGCGCACGCCGAGGGCGACCAGGGCGTCGAGCGTGACCGCGGCCAGCTCGGCGTCCTCCATGACGGCGGACTCCGTGACCTCCAGCAGCAGGCGGCGGGGGTCGAGCCCGCTGGACCAGAGCGCCTCCTGCACGTGCGCCAGGACGTCGGGCTGCGCCAGCTGGCGCACCGAGAGGTTCACCGCGACGTCGATGCCGCCCGCCGCACCGCGGAAGCCGACGGCGTCCCGGCAGGCCTGCTGCAGCGCCCACCGGCCCATCGGCACGATGAGGCCGGTCGCCTCGGCGACGGGGATGAACTGGTCCGGCGCCATCCGGCCGCGCTCGGGGTGCTGCCACCGCATGAGGGCCTCGACCGCGACGGCCCGGCCGGTGGCCAGGTCGATGACGGGCTGGTAGTGCAGCTCGAGCTCGGACCGCTCCAGGGCGCCCCGCAGCCCGGCCTCGACCTCGAGCTGCTCGGCGGCGCCCCGGCGGAGCTCGGTGCTGAACAGCCGGACCCGCCCGCCGCCGTGCCGCTTGGCGTCGTACATCGCGGCGTCGGCGGCCTGGACCAGGCTCTCGGAGGTCGAGGCGTCGTCGGCCACCACGACCCCGATGCTGCCGGAGACGCTGACGGCCTTGCCGTCCAGGGTGAACGGCTGCTCGAGCGCCTCGACCAGCCGGGTGGACAGGGTCGCGACGTCGTCGGGTGAGCGCAGGTCGCGCCAGACGACCACGAACTCGTCGCCGGCGTAGCGGCACACGGTGTCGCTGGAGCGCAGCTCGGCCGACAGCCGGTGCGCCACCTGCTGGAGGAGGTCGTCGCCGGCGGCGTGCCCCAGGCTGTCGTTGACGCGCTTGAAGTGGTCGAGGTCCAGGAAGGCGACGGCGACGTCGGAGGAGCTCCGGGCGCGCTCGAGCAGCGCCTGCCCGAGGCGGTCGCCGAGCAGCAGGCGGTTGGGCAGGCCGGTCAGCGCGTCGTGGAGCGTCTGGTGCGACAGCAGCTGCTGGGCGGCGTGCATGTCGGTGACGTCGACGTGGCTCACGACCGCGCCCGGCGACCCGTCGATCTCCGCGGGCGAGATCCGGACGCTGAACCAGCGCTCGGTGTGCGGCGCGTGGCAGGAGTACTCGTGCTGGAAGCGCACGCGCCGGCCGGCGAGCACGCTGCGCAGCCCGTCCCCGACCTGTCGCGCGTCGCGGGCCTCCGGCGCCTCCACGGCGACGACGTCGCAGGCGCCCAGGTAGCTGGTGCCCTCGCTGCACCCGCTGGGGAGACCTCCGTTGGAGGCCGTGAAGGTCCGCCAGGCCTCGTTGACCGCGACGATCCGACCGTCGGCACCGACCGCGCAGGTCGGGGCCTCGAGCGCGTCGAGCAGCCCTCGGGCGAGCTGGAGGTAGCGGTGGGCGACCTGCTCGGCGCGCTGGCGCTGCAGGGCGTGCAGCAGCGCGACGGCCAGCCGCGGGCCGTCGTACTGGCCCTTCACGAGGTAGTCCTGCGCGCCCTCGGCCAGGGCCCACAGGGCGAGGTCGCCGTAGCCGCGGCCGGTCAGGACGAGCAGCGCGGTGTCCGGGTGGGCGGCGCGGACCGCCCGGACGACCGTCGGCCCCTCGGCGTCGGGCAGGGACAGGTCGGCGAGGGCGACGTCGTACCAGCTCTCGCCCAGCCGGGCCAGGGCCTCGACCAGCGACGAGGCGACGTGGACCTCCGCCTGGGGCAGCTCGTCCTCGAGCATGGCCAGGACGAGCTCCTGGTCGGACGCGGAGTCCTCGATGAGGAGCAGCCGCAGCCGGCTGGTGCGGTCCAGCAGGAGGCTGTCGGTGCGCGGCTCCGGGATCACGGCGGCAGCCTGACGAGGCCCAGCCAGAAGTCGTCGATGGACTGCACGACCTTGATGAACTGCTCGACGTCGACCGGCTTGGTGAGGAAGCAGTTCGCCCCGAGGTCGTAGGTGCTGACGACGTCCGCCTCGGCGGCCGACGTCGTCAGGACCGCCACCGGGATGCGCTTGAGGGCCGGGTCCGCGCGCATGGCGGCGAGCACCTCGTGGCCCGTCATGCGCGGGAGGTTCAGGTCCAGGATCAGCAGGTCGGGCTTGCTCTGCGCGGGGTCGCGCAGGTGCACCAGGGCCGCCGCGCCGTCACGCACGACCGCCACCTCGTTGGCGACCTTCGCGCCGGACAGCGCCTCCAGGGTCAGCTCGATGTCGGCGAGGCTGTCCTCGACGAGCAGGATCCGCATGAGCTCCGCGGGGCGGCTCATGCCGCCACGGCCGCTGCGCCGGGAGGGGCCGGCAGGGTGACGCAGAAGCGGCTGCCGCCGAGCGGCGAGTCCTCGACCCACGCGCGGCCCTCGGACCGCTCCGCGATCTGCTGCACGATGGCCAGCCCGATCCCGGTGCCCGGGTAGGCCTCCCGGACGTGCAGGCGGGAGAACATGGCGAAGACCCGCTCGCGGTACTCCGGGTCGATGCCGATCCCGTCGTCGTCGACCACGAGCGTCACGCGGCCCTCCGACGTCGACCCGCTGACTACGACGTGCGCCGGGGCGTCCGGGCGGTGGAACTTGAGCGCGTTCGTGACCAGGTTGTGCAGCAGCGCCGTCACGGAGCCCTTGTCGCTCCACACGTCGGGCAGGTCCTGCAGGTGAACCGTCGCGTCCTTGCACTCCAGGCCCGCGACGACGCGGCGCGCCACGGCGGCGGTCTCCACGCGGCAGCCGGTCTGGTCGGCGCGCAGGAAGCGGCTGTACTCCAGGAGGTCCTCGATGAGGGTGCGCATGCGGGCCGCCCCGTCGACGACGTGGAAGATGTAGCGGGCGCCCCGCTCGTCCACGACGTCGGCGTAGCGCTTCTCCAGCAGCTGGACGAAGCCGGTCATGGCCCGCAGCGGCTCGGACAGGTCGTGCGAGGCGACGTAGGCGAACTGCTCGAGGTCGCGGTTGGACCGGCCGAGCGCGGCGTACTGCTTCTCGAGCGTGCGGTGGACCTGCGCCAGCTCGGTCGTCAGCGCGACCCGCTCGCTCACGTCCTGCGCGCTGGTGGCCAGCCCGGCGACGGCGCCGTCCGGACCCCGCAGCCGCGAGACGGTGAGCGAGACGTGCACCTGCGTGCCGTCGACCCGCTGGTGGGAGGTGTCGAAGCGCTCGATCCGCTCCCCCGAGAGCGCCCGCACGTGCACCGAGCGCAGCTGCTCGACGGTGCTGGCCGGGAGCAGGTCGCTGGCCGGGCGGCCGAGCATCTCCCGAGCGGCGACGCCGTACAGCCGCTCCGCCGAGGCGTTCCAGCTGATGATGCGGCCGTCGAGGTCCTCGCTGAAGATGGCGTCCGCCGAGACCTCGACGATCTGCGCGAGGAGGCCGGGATCGGCTCCGAGGGAGGCGCAGATGCCCAGCGGGCGGTCGTTGATCATACGGATCACATCGACCCGCCCGGGCCGGTGCGAGAGCGTTCCCGCTGACCCCCGTCGCTCTGGTCACGAGTGACCACGGGGACGACGCTCGTCCGTCGCGCGGGTGGTGACCAGCCCGTCGTGGGGGTGTCGACTAGCCCGCGGACATGTCCACGAAGCGGCTGTAGTGGCCCTGGAACGCGACGACGATCGTGGCCGTCGGGCCGTTCCTGTGCTTGGCCACGATGAGGTCGGCCTCGCCGGCGCGCGGGCTCTCCTTCTCGTACATGTCCTCGCGGTGCAGCAGCACCACCATGTCGGCGTCCTGCTCGATCGAGCCGGACTCGCGCAGGTCGGACAGCTGCGGCTTCTTGTCGGTGCGCTGCTCGGGCCCGCGGTTGAGCTGGCTCATCGCGATCACCGGGACCTCGAGCTCCTTGGCGAGGAGCTTGAGGTTGCGGGACAGCTCGCTGACCTCCTGCTGGCGGCTCTCGGCCTTCTTGTTGCCGCTCATCAGCTGCAGGTAGTCGATGATGATGAGCTTGAGCTCATGCCGCTGCTTGAGCCGGCGTGCCTTGGCCCGGATCTCCATCATCGACAGGTTGGGGCTGTCGTCGATGAACAGAGGCGCGTCGGCCACCTCGCCCATGCGGCGGGCCAGGCGGGTCCAGTCCTCGTCCGACATCGTGCCGGTGCGCATGTTGTGCAGCCCGATCCGGCCCTCGGCCGAGAGCAGGCGCATCGTGATCTC
>JAODNQ010000037.1 GCA_025464695.1 Frankiales bacterium
GAGATGGACGACACCGACGCCAAGCGGCTGGTCGACTTCGCGGCCGGCCTGATCTTCGGCCTGCACGGCAGCATCGAGCGGGTCACGAACAAGGTCTTCCTGCTCTCGCCCGAGCACGTCGAGGTCACCGCTGAGGACAAGGCGCTCATCGCCGAGGGCGGCTTCTTCAACCAGTCGTGATTCCGGGCACCGCAGTCCGTGATCGCCGGTCGGTAGCCTGAGGCCGTGTCCGTCGTCGCGTCCGTCGCCTACTACGCACTGCTCCTCTTCCTGCTGCTGCTGGTGTTCCGGATCATCATGGAGTACGTCTTCATGCTGGCCCGGTCGTACCGGCCGACCGGCGCCGTCGCCATCGCGCTGGAGCTGACGTACACCGTCACGGACCCGCCGCTCAAGGCGCTGCGACGGGTCATCCCGCCGCTGCGGATCGGGAGCGTGCAGCTCGACCTCGGCTTCCTGGTGCTGTTCTTCGCCGTCCAGATCCTCATGAACGTGGTCAGCCGGTACCGGTGACCCGCACCCCGACGCGCCCGTCCGCCCCGAAGGTGACCCTGTGCCGCTGACCCCGTCCGACGTCTCGAACAAGCAGTTCAAGGTCGCCTTCCGCGGCTACTCGCTCGACGAGGTCGACGCCTTCCTCGACGAGGTCGAGGCCGAGATCGGCCGACTGCTCCGCGAGAACGAGGAGCTGCGCGTCAGCGGGGCCAAGGCGGCCTCCGCGCCCCCGGCGGCCGTCCCCGAGCCCGTCGCCGCCGCGCCGGAGCGTCCGCTGGACTCCCTCGAGGGCCAGGAGGCGGCGCTCCGCACCCTGCTGCTCGCTCAGCGCACCGCCGACGAGGCGGTGGCCGAGGCCCGCGCCGAGGCGGCGCAGATCGTCGAGGCCGCCCGCGCCGAGGCCGACGTCATGCTGGCGACCGCCCGCAGCGAGTCCGACACCGCGCTGACCGACGCCCGCGCCGAGGCCGAGCGCCTGGTCACCGAGGCCCAGGCCCGGGCCGAGAGCACGGTCACCGAGGCGCAGGCCCTGGCCCAGCGCACCCTCGCCGACGCCCGTGCCGAGGCGGAGAGCACCCTCACGGCCGCGCGCACCGAGGCCGAGCAGACGCTGGGCAGCGCCCGCACCGAGGCTGACACCACGGTGACGGCGGCCCGCACCGAGGCCGAGACCACTCTCGGCAGTGCGCGCAGCGAGGCCGAGCAGACGCTGAGCAGCGCGCGGGCCGAGGCCGACACCACACTGACCGGGGCGCGCACGGAGGCCGAGCAGACCCTCACCGCCGCCCGCACCGGGTCCGAGACGACGCTCCTGCGGATCCGGGAGCAGGCGGCCCGCGCGGACGCCGAGGTCGCGGCGAAGGTCGCCGCCTCGCTGGGCGACCTCGACGAGCGGCGCACGCAGCTCGAGCAGCACATCGAGGACCTGCGCGCCTTCGAGCGCGAGTACCGCACCCGGCTCAGGGCCTACCTGCAGACGCAGCTGTCCGACCTGGACGCGCGCGGCGGCGTCGACGACGCGACGGCCGGGGTGCCGGACGACGCCCCTGCCCGGGCGGCAGCGGGTCCGGACACGGAGCCCGCCGCCGAGGCCGCAGCGCCGCGCTGACGCGCTCCCGGCCGCCCCTCGCGGTGGCCGGAGGCCTGCCGCCGGGCCGAGACCGGACCACCCGGACAGCCCCTCAGGCGTGCCTGTCCCCACCGCTACGATGCCCCGTCGCCTGACCCTCCCGCAGAAGGACAACTCGTGATCGTGATCAGCGGGGCCCTCGTCCTCGTCGCCCTCGTGCTGCTCGTCGTCGGGCTCACGATGACGGAGCTCGACTTCGTGTACGCCTCCATCGCGGTGAGCCTCCTGGCCTTCGTCTTCCTCGTGATCGGGATCCTGCAGCGCCGCGGCGAGCAGGTCCCGGCCGCCGAGGCCAGCCCGGCGCCCGCGCCCGCACCGACCGGCGACGCGGCCGCGTCCGGGGTGACGCAGGTCGTGCCGGCGGCGCCCATCGACGTGTCCAAGCGTCCGGCGCCGGAGCCCGAGCCGCCGCTCGAGGACGACGACGTCGACGAGGAGGTCCTCGAGGGCGGCGGCATCGTCCTGGTGGTGGCCGGCCGGCCGCGGTACCACGTCGACGGCTGCCGCTACCTCAACGGCAAGGACGTCGAGGAGGTCGACGTCCTCGACGCCCGCGACGAGGGCTTCACGCCCTGCGGCGTCTGCAAGCCCGACGAGGTCATCGCCGCCGAGCTGGCCGAGGAGGCCGAGGAGGGCGACCTCGTCGACGAGGAGGGCCTCGCCGAGGAGGACCAGCTCGTCACCGAGGAGGCGTTCGCCCCCGAGGACGACGACGCGGACGCCGACGAGCAGGGCGCGGCCGACGAGGACGTCGCGGACCTGGTGGAGGCCGACGTCGCCGCTGCGGCGCCCTCCAGCGGCAGCCGGGTGCTCGAGCCGGCCGCCACCCAGACGCTCGCCCTGCCCGAGACGGCTCCGGCGACCAAGGCCGCCGGCCGCAAGAGCGTCGCGGCGAAGGCGCCGGCCAAGGCCGCTGCCAAGGCCCCTGCGAAGTCGCCCGCGAAGGCCCCCGCTGCCAAGGCACCTGCCCGCAGCGCTGCCGCCCGCTCGGTGCCGGCCGCCGCCAAGGCCCCCGGGGCGACCGCGACGACGCCGGAGAAGGCACCGGCCAAGGCTCCGGCGGCTCCTGCTCCGGTGAAGGCCGCCAAGGCGGCACCCGTCAAGGCGACGCCGGTGAAGGCCGCCGCGGCCGCCAGCACGCCCGCCGCGGCGAGTGCCGCGAAGAAGGGCACCGTCGTGGTGATCCCGGACCGGGGCAAGTTCCACCGCGCCGAGTGCCGCTACGTCCGCGACGTCGCCGGCGCCACGGAGCTGTCCCGCGCAGCCGCCACCAAGCAGGGCTACGACGCCTGCGGGGTCTGCAAGCCCTAGCCCTCACACGCAGCGAACCCCGCACGCAGCGACCCCCGCCCCGGGAGACCGGGTCGGGGGTCGCGGTGCGTCCCGGACTAGGAGCGCAGGCGCCGGAGCTCGCTGCGGAAGGGGTCGCGGGGCGGCGGCACCGGCAGCGCGGCCGGCTCACCGGCGACGTCGATGCCGGCCAGGTCGAGCACCCGGGTCAGCACGAGGCCGGTCGAGAGCCCCGCGGCGACGCCGGCCGCGGTGACCAGGACCCGGTACACGGTCACGTAGTGGCGCACCGGGGTGTCGTAGCTCCAGTCCACCGAGCCGAGGTGCTCGGCGCTGCCGTGGCTGCCGCCGGGCCCGTCGAACGGGCCGCTCCAGACCTGGACGCCGGCCGGCCCCGCCGAGAAGCAGCCGCCTCGCCCGACGTCCTCGCGCCCGGCGGCGGCGAGCAGGGCTCGGCCCTGGTGCTCCTGCAGCACGAGGGCGGGCCGGACCTGCTCCGCGAGCGCGAGCGTCTCGTCGGACCGGAGGCCGGGGCGGGTCAGGCGGAACGAGCGGTGCTGCGGCCGGGTCGGGTCAGGGAGCAGGGGCACGGGAGCCTCCGAGGGCTGGCTGCTCCGGGTGGAGCAGTGCGGGGTGTCACCCAGGCCATCGGCGGCTGCGCCCCACGGTCTTGCGAGGCCAACCGGGTGACTCGGCGCAACGGCCCCGTCCGGGCGCGCGATCAGCCGCCCGCGACCCGGAGCCAGAACGTCAGCCCGAGGTCGTCGTCGCGGTGCGGTGCGACCTCGGCGGTCGGCTCGCCCTCGACGACCTCGACGGCGAGGACCTCCTCGGCCAGCCGCGCCGACCCCTCGCGCAGCGCCTCGGCGAGCTCGCCGTCGGCGGCCCACCACAGCTCGATGCGGTCGCTGACGTCGAGCCCGCTGCTCTTGCGGCCGTCCTGCACGAGCCGCACGGCGTCGCGCACGAGGCCGGCGCGCCGCAGCTCCGGCGTGATCTCGAGGTCCAGCGCCACCGTCTCGCCCGAGCCGGTCGCGACGGCCCAACCCGTGCGCGGCGTCTCGGTGACGAGGACCTCGTCGGCAGTCACCTCGACCGGTGCGCCGTCGACCGTCACCGTCGCCGGGCCCTCCTTCAGCGCGGCGGCGAGTGCGGCGGCGTCGGAGGCGGCGATCGCAGCGGCCACCGTCGCGGTCTGCTTGCCGAACCGCTTGCCGAGCGCCCGGAAGTTCCCCTTGACGCTGGTGTCGACGAGGTCGCCCGCCAGCGGCTCGAGGCTGACGACGTTGAGCTCCGCGGCCACCAGGTCGCGCAGGTCCTGCGGCAGCGACTGCCAGCCCGGCGCGGACACCAGGGCGCGGCCCAGCGGCTGGCGGGTCTTGGTCCTGGACTCCGCGCGAGCCTGCCGGCCGAGGTCGACGAGCCGGCGGACCTGCGCCACCTGGGCGTCGAGCTCGGGGTCGACCCTCGCCGCGTCGGCCTCGGGCCAGCGCTGCAGGTGCACGGAGTCGCCCCCGAACAGGCTGTCCCACACCTCGTCGGTCACGAACGGCACGAACGGGGCCATGAGCAGGCTCAGCAGCCACAGGCACTCGTGCAGGGTG
>JAODNQ010000045.1 GCA_025464695.1 Frankiales bacterium
TGCGGCAACCAGCTCGACCCCCAGGACCTGATCAACCCGAAGAGCAAGATCGACGGGAAGGCCCCGCAGTTCGTCGAGAGCGCGCAGTTCTTCCTCGAGCTGCCGGCCTTCGTCGACGCCCTGGGCGCCTGGCTGCAGACCCGCGAGGGGTGGCGGCCGAACGTGCTCGCGTTCAGCAAGAACCTCGTCGACGACCTCAAGCCGCGCGCCATCACCCGCGACCTCGACTGGGGCGTACCGGTGCCGTTGCCCGGCTGGCAGGAGCGGGGCGACAAGCGGCTCTACGTCTGGTTCGACGCCGTCATCGGCTACCTGTCGGCGTCGGTCGAGTGGGCCCGCCGCACGGGGGAGCCCGAGGCGTGGCGCGAGTTCTGGTCGCCGGAGTCCGAGTCGTTCTACTTCATGGGCAAGGACAACGTCGTCTTCCACTCGGTCATCTGGCCGAGCATCCTGCTGGGCACGAAGACCGGTCCCTACGCGGACCTGTCGCTGCCCGGCGAGGTCGTGTCGAGCGAGTTCCTCACCATGGAGGGCAAGAAGTTCTCCAGCAGCCGGTCGGTCGTGATCTACGTCCGCGACGTCCTGGAGCGGTACGGCGCGGACGCGCTGCGCTACTACCTGGCTGCGGCCGGGCCCGAGAGCAGCGACACCGACTTCACGTGGGAGCAGTGCGTCACCCGCAACAACACCGAGCTGGTCGCGGGCTGGGGCAACCTCGTCAACCGCACCGTGTCCATGGTCGCGAAGAACAACGGCGCGATCCCCGCGGCCGGCGACCTGACCGACGTCGACCGCGCGGCCCTGGCGGCCTCGGCGGCCGGCTTCGACAGCGTCGGGACGCTGCTCGGGCGCAACCAGCAGAAGGCGGCGCTGGCCGAGGTCATGCGCGTCGTCGGCGAGGCCAACAAGTACCTGTCCGACACCGCGCCGTGGAAGCTCAAGGAGGACGTGCCGCGCCGCGACACCGTGCTGCACGTCGCGCTGCAGCTGGTCGACGACGCGAAGACCCTGCTGACGCCGTTCCTGCCCGACAGCAGCGACGCCGTGTTCCGGACCCTGGGCGGGCAGGGCGCGTGGTCGGGCCTGCCCGAGCTGCAGGAGGTCGAGGACCTCGACGGCGGGCCCGGCTACCCGGTGCTGACCGGTGACTACGCCGCCGCAGCGGCCGTGTGGGAGTCGCGCCCGATCGCGCCCGGCACGCCGATCGCCCCGCCGACCCCGCTGTTCACCAAGCTCGACCCGTCGGTGGTCGAGGAGGAGCTGGCGCGGCTGGAGTCCGAGTGAGCCAGCGGCACCGCAACGGCCCGCGCGACGAGACGCCGCCCCCGGCGCCGGAGCCGCTGGCCGTCCCCGTCCCGGACAGCCACTGCCACCTCGACATCATGGGCGTCGACGTCGACGCGGCCCTGGCGGCTGCTCGCGAGGTCGGCATCTCCGGCGTGTGCCAGGTCGGGGTCGACCTCCCGTCGTCGCGGTGGGCGGCGGAGCTGGCGGCGTCGCGCGACGACGTCGTGGCCGCCGTGGCCCTGCACCCGAACGAGGCGGGGCGCGGGCAGGCCACCGACGAGGCACTGCGGGAGATCGAGGCGCTGGCTGCCCTGCCGCAGGTCACCGCCGTCGGGGAGACCGGGCTGGACCACTACCGGACGCCGCCGGAAGGGCGCGACGCGCAGGAAGCGAGCTTCCGCGCCCACATCGCGATCGCCAAGCGCCACGGCAAGGCGCTCGTCATCCACGACCGCGACAGCCACGACGACGTCGTGCGGGTGCTGCTGTCCGAGGGCGCCCCCGACCGGGTGGTCTTCCACTGCTTCTCCGGCGGGCCCTCGTTGGCCCGGACGTGCGCCGAGCACGGATGGGCGATGAGCTTCGCCGGGCCGGTCACCTTCAAGCCCAACGACGACCTCCGGGCGGCGGCCGCTCTGGCTCCGCAGGAGCTGCTCCTGGTCGAGACCGACGCGCCCTTCCTGACGCCCGCGCCGTTCCGGGGGCGGCCCAACGCGCCGTACCTCGTGCCCCACACGGTGCGCACGCTGGCGGCCGCGCGCGGCGACGACGTCGACGAGCTGTGCGGTGCGCTGGCGGCCAACGGACGGCGTCTGCTCGGCGTCTGAGCGCGGCGGCGTCCCGTCCACAGGCCGCTCCTGCCGGTGCCGGCGCTGCTCTACCGTCCGGGGGTGCGGCGCAGCGGGGCGGACCGGTGACGGGGGACGAGGCGGTCCGGATCGCGGCCCGCGTCCACGAGACCGCGCGCACGGCCGGCGGAGCGATGAACCCGCCGGTCAGCACCATGGCTGCGGGCGCGTGGACCGGCGGAGGGGCCGGCGACCTCCTGGCCGGCCTGTACGCCCAGCAGCGCGAGCTGCGCGCCGCGCTAGGGGCGGCGACGGACGCCGTGGACGGCGTCGTCGTCGCCGCCCGGGCCGCGGACCGGGCCGAGGCCGCCCGGGTGGAGCGGGAGCGCCGCGCGGCGGAGAAGGAGGGCGGATGAGCACCGTCGCCCTCGACCTGTCGGCGTTGGACCGCCTGGTCGAGGAGCTGCTGCGCAGCTCGGGCGCCCTGGGCGAGCACGCCGTGGGGCTGTACCAGGACCTCGGGGCTGCCGGCGTCTCCACTGACCCTGCCCGTCGGGTCGGGGCGGTCGCGACCTGGTGCTACGACCAGGCCCAGGTGGTCCGGCGCCGGGTCGAGGCGGCCCGGGCCGCCGAGGCCTCGGCACTGTCCGCGGCCGACCCGCCGTCGGTGTCGAGCGGCGGTGGCGGCGGCGGGGGCTGGTTCTCCGACCGGGTCGACGACGTCGGGGACGTCGCGGGCGACCTGCGTGACGGCGCCCAGGGGCTGGCCGGCGAGGTGGTGGACCGCGGCAGCGAGGCGCTCGACGCCGCGGGCGGGTGGACCGCCGACCGCTGGGCCGACGCCGCTGCTGCGCTGGACGGTGCCGCCGACGACGTCCTGGGGGCGTTTGACGACGCCGTCCACTGGGTCGACGGCGCCCTCGACGACGCCGGCGGCTGGGTCGACGAGCACCTGTCCGGGGTGCGCGACTGGATCGGGGACCACGCCGACGTCCTGCGCCTCGTCGGCGACGCGCTGTCCAGGGCCGGCAAGGCCCTCGTCGCCGTCGGTGCCACCCTCGCCGCGCTCAGCGCCGCTGCGGGCTTCTTCTCCTTCGGCATCGGCTGGCTGGGCGAGCTCCCGGCCGGGGCGATCCTGACGGTCGGCTTCCTGCTCTGGGGCGCCGGCGAGGGCGTCGACACCGCCGTCGACTGGGGCGAGGGCAAGGTCGACGGCCGGGGGCTGCTGACCGGCGTCGTCGTCGAGGTCGTGGGGAGCCTCGGGCTCGGCAAGCTGCTCACGCACGCGGGCAGGTTGCTGGAGCCGCTGCTCCCACGGCTGCGCCGCTGGATCGACGACCTCGCGTCGCGGGGGGACGGCGACAGCCCTGCGCTGCCGGAGTCCCGCGACGCCGCGCCCCTGCCGGCCCCGCTGGCGCGGCGCGAGTGGCCGACCGATCCGCAGCCGGGCACGCCCGAGCACGACCTCGGGTTCGACCCCGAGATCAAGAAGTTCCGTCCGGGCGAGTACGAGACGTCGATCCGGATCATGGACGAGCGGGGCGTCGAGCTGACCCGCATGCCGCCGGGGTCCAGCGCGGACTGGCGAGACCTGCACGGGCAGACCTACGACGCGGTGGGGAACTTCCCGGGGCAGTACCTCGACGCGCAGTGGGAGCGCTTCACCAGCCAGATCGTGCGCCACCTCGACAAGGCAGACTTCGTCCCCGTGGATGTCTCCCGCTTCAGTCCGGCCCAGATCGCCCGCATCGAGGACTTCATCGCTCCTCTCGGCGACCGCGTGTTCCTCGTGGGGCGTTGATGGCCGGCGACGTGTTCCTCCGGGACGGCTCCGCCTGGTCCATGCGGTCCTCGGTCTTCTACTGGGTCATCGACGAGCTCGCCGGGCTCGTCTTCTCGAGCGAGCTCGCTCGCACACTGCGCGAGATCTCGGAGGTCAACCTCGGGATCCTGGCCGTCGAAGACCTCCCGCCCGACCAGCGCGCGGACTTCGTCGCCGCGGTCCGGGCGCTGCCCGCGGTCGCAGCCGCGACGTTGCCGCAGACGCCAGGGCGCCAGGCGGTCATCGCTCAGGTGCAGGAGCTCGCGGACCTCGTGGCGGCGTCCGAGCGCGAGTGAGCACGGGCCTGCTCAGCCGGGCTCCAGCGGGTGCAGGCCCAGCAGGAGGCCGCGGACCGCGGCCTCGACGACCGGCGCGTGGTCGGCCTCGCCGGTCGTGCCCGTGACGACCGCCGTCCAGCAGGTGCCCGTCAGGGCGAGCCAGGCCTGCACGACGAACTGCCGGGAGTGCGGGAACAGCGCTGTGTGCTCCGCGCGGCCGACCCCGCGGCGCAGCACGACCGGGCCCGCCGGGACCTGCGCGCGCTCGAGCGCGGTGCTGCCGAGGACGGCGTCGAGGAGCTCGGCAGCCGCGAGGTGGGGCGTGCTGTCGTGGAAGCCGACGGTGAGGGACGCGGAGAAGGGCCGGCCGTCGCGCTGCCTGCGCCGGTGCACGGCGAGCACGGCGACGCCCTGCGCGTACGCCTCGTCGAGGACCTCGGCGAGGAGCTCGAGGCCGGTGTCCCGGGCGTCGGCGGGGAGCGGGAGCAGGTCGGGGGACGAGGCGAGCTGGTCGCGCCAGCGGGCCGGCTCGAGCACCGTCCAGCCGGTCGGCAGGTCCAGGTGCACCCGGAACGGGGGTGGGGTCAGCTCGCGTCGAGCGGGGGTGCTCACGGCGGCATGCTGCCGCAGCCTGCCCCTCAGGACCGCGTCGGCGCTCGACGAGACGCGGTCCACAGCCGCCCCTCCTGACCTGCGTGCTTGCTGTTGCTAGCGGTCCAGGGCTGCCCGGGCACGCTCGACGTGTCCACGATGTCCGCTTAGCGTCGGCACCCAGACCACCGGGGTCGGGACCACGTCCAGACCGACCGGTGCGCACGCAGCCCCGCCGCTCCACGCGGTCCGCTGCTGTCAGCCGCGCCCGTCCCGTGCCCGGAGACCGCGACGTCCGGAGTCCCGTGAAGCTCAGCCCCTCGACGACCCGCACCACTGCCCTGCTCGCCCGCACCGTCGCCGTGACCGCCCTGCTGGGCGCCGGCGTCGTCGCCGCCCCGCTGCCCGCGTCCGCCGCGTCCGACGTCGTCCTCGGTGTCCGCGCCGACGACGTCCTCGTCGCCGCCGGGGTCGACCGCGACCGCCTCGACCGCGACCTCGCCGAGCGACGGGCCTCCCGCAGCACGGCGCGCACCCGCCTCGCCCCGCGCGCTGCCGGCCCCGTGGCGGTGCAGGCCCCGCAGGGCGTCGTCGTCGAGCGGCTGCCCATCCCGTTCCCGACGGTCCGCCGCGAGGACCCCTCCCGCTACCGCGGCACCGAGGCCGTCGCCGTCGCCGGCCGCGAGGGTGCGCTCGAGCGCACCTACGGCGACCTCGGCAGCGCCGGCCGCGTCCTGCTCCGCGAGGAGCGCGTGCGCGAGCCGCAGACCCGCGTCGTCGCGGTCGGCACCAAGCCACGACCGGTCGCAGCACGCACCTACGGCGGGCTGGACTGGGCCGCGCTCGCGCAGTGCGAGTCCGGCGGCAACCCCCGCGCCGTGAGCAGCAGCGGCAAGTTCCGCGGCCTGTACCAGTTCTCGCTGAGCACCTGGCGCAGCGTCGGCGGCAGCGGCGACCCGATCGAGCACGACCGCGACGCCCAGACCTCCCGCGCCTACGCGCTCTACCAGCGCGACGGCCGCGCGCCCTGGCCCGAGTGCGGTTCGCGTCTCTGAGGAGCAGTGCGGCCGCAGGCTGTAGCACTCTCTAGCCCGTGACCCTGCTCAGCGCCGCCGACGTCCGGGCCCTCGCCGCCCGCCTCGACGTGCGGCCCACGAAGACGCTCGGTCAGAACTTCGTCATCGACCCCAACACGGTCCGCAAGATCGTGCGGACGGCGGGGGTGGGGGCGGACGACGTCGTCGTCGAGGTGGGCCCCGGGCTGGGGTCGCTGACGCTGGGGCTGCTCGAGGTGGCCCGCCGCGTCGTGGCCGTCGAGATCGACCCGGTGCTCGCCGCCGAGCTGCCCGCCACGGTCGCCGCGCGCCTGCCCGACGCCGACCTCGAGGTGGTGCTGCAGGACGCGCTCACGCTGGCCGACGTGCCCGGTCCGGCACCGACGGCGTTCGTCGCGAACCTGCCCTACAACGTCGCCGTGCCGGTGCTGCTGACGCTGCTCGAGAACCTGCCCTCGCTGCGCACCGGGCTCGTCATGGTGCAGGCGGAGGTGGCCGACCGGCTCGCCGCACCGCCCGGGAGCAAGACCTACGGCGTGCCCTCGGTGAAGGCCGCCTGGT
>JAODNQ010000065.1 GCA_025464695.1 Frankiales bacterium
GCGACCCCGGGCCCCGCCCGGCCCGGGGTCGCCGCCCGTCGCGAGGAGCTGCTCGCGGCCGCGGAGCGCAGCGTCGCGCGGGAGGGCGCCGCCGCCTCGATGGCCGACATCGCCGCGGAGGCGGGCATCACCAAGCCCGTCCTGTACCGGCACTTCGGCGACAAGGGCGGCGTGTACGCGGCGCTGGCCGAGCGGGTGACCGGGCGGCTCATGGACGGGCTGCAGGCGGCGCTCGACCGCGGCCGGACGCCGGAGGAGCGGGTGCGCCTCACGGTCGACGCCTACCTGGCGATGATCGAGTCCGAGCCCCAGCTGTACCGGTTCCTGGTCCACACGGCCGAGGCGGCTCCCGCGCGGGGGCAGGTGCGCTCCTTCCTGCGCCGGCTCGCCGACCTGCTGGCCGACGGGATCGCGGCCGAGACGGGGCTGCCCGTGGGCAGCGTCCGGACCCGGGCCTGGGGTCACGGCATCGTCGGGATGGTGCAGGCCGCCGGCGACTGGTGGCTCGACGAGCGGCCGTGCCCGCGGGCCGAGCTGACCGAGGAGCTGACCGGCCTGCTGTGGGGCGCCTACGGGACGGCCAGCAGGCGCGCGTAGCGCAGACTGTCCCGGTGCGGGGGGGAGGCTGGACGGTGCGGCGGGTGCTGCTGCTCGTCCTCGCCGTCCTGCTCCTGGGGGCCTCCCGGCTGGCGCCGTCGGCGCAGAGCGTGCCGGTGGCCGCCGCCGACAGCCGGGTCGTGTTCGACGACGGCCGCTCCTACGTCCTGCACGTGCCGCCGGCCCTGCGCCGCGACCCGTCCCTCGTCCGCGGCCGGCCGGTCATGGTGGTCCTGCACGGGCTCGACTCGAACCCGGACGACGCCGCCCGCTCCACCGGCTTCGACCGGCTCTCCGACCGCGACGGCCGGCTCGTGGCCTACCCGGCGGGCGTCCGCGACTCGTTCGACGCCGGCCTGTGCTGCGGACCGGCCGTCACCTACGGGGTCGACGACGTCGACTTCCTCGCCCGCGTCGTCGCGGACCTGCGCTCCCGCGGCGCCGGCCGGGTCTCGGTGGTCGGGTTCAGCAACGGCGGGATGATGGCCTACCGCTTCGGCTGCGAGCGTCCCGCGCTGGTCGACACCGTCGGGGTCATGAGCGGGACCCTCGAGATCCCGCGCTGCGACGGCCGGATCCGGGTGCTGCACCTGCACGGCGACCGCGACACCGCCGTCCCGCTCGAGGGCGCCGACTACAGCCCGCGGCTGAAGACGTTCCTGCGCAAGGTCTCGACCGTGCAGGCCGCCGCCCCCGGCAGCACGATCACCTTCCGCCTGCTGTCGCCGTTCCCGCACCGGTGGACGAAGGCGGGCGACCCGGTGGACGCGACGGCGGAGTTCTGGGCCTTCGCGCGGATGACGGACCGGTAGGGCGCCCTACAGCTGGGCCAGTGCCGGCCGGAGCTCCTGCGTCCAGAACCGCAGGAAGCCCTCCTGGTCGGTCCCGATCTGGCTGATGAACACCTCGTCGAAGCCCGCCTCCACGTAGGGCCGGACGCCCTCGACGAAGTCCTCGACCCGGTTCCCGACGGCGCCGACCGCGCCGACCGCCATCTCCTCGGTGACGACGCTCGACACCTGGGCGAAGTGCTGCGGGCTGGTGAGCACCTGCATGTGCTCGCCCGGGACGGCCTGGTGCGGCCACAGCCGGTGCACCGTCGCCCGCGCCTCGGCCTCGTCCTGCGCCCAGCAGACCTTGACGCCGGCGTGCGTCGGGCCCTTCCCGCCGCTGTCGCGGTAGAGCTGCACGAGGTCGCCGGCCGGCTCGACGTTCATGTACCCGTCCCCGATGCGGGCGGCCAGCGCGGTCGCCTTGGGCCCGAACCCGCTCACCAGGACCGGCACGGGCTGCTCCGGCAGGGAGTAGAGCCGGGCGGTGTCGACCGTGTAGTGGGGACCGCGGTGGCGCACGACCTCGCCCGTCCAGAGCTGCCGCATGACGTCGACGGCCTCCTCGAGCATCTCCAGCCGGACCTCCGCGGTGGGCCAGGCGTCGCCGAAGACGTGCTCGTTCAGCGCCTCCCCGGTGCCGACCCCGAAGCCGAAGCGGCCCTCGAACAGCAGCTGCGTCGTCGCCGCCGCCTGCGCGAGCACCGCCGGGTGGATGCGCACCGTGGGGCAGGTGACCGCGGTGTAGCAGCGCACCGTCTCGGTCTGCGCGGCGATGGCGCCGAGCACCGACCACACGAACGGGGCCTGGCCCTGGGCGTCGAGCCACGGGTGGTAGTGGTCGCTGATCCACAGCGCCTCGAAGCCGGCCTGCTCGGCCGCCACGGCGTTGCGGACGAGCTGCCGCGGAGCCTGCTCCTCGCTGGACAGGAAGAAGCCGAAGGTCGTCATGCGGCGGCCGTACCCCGAGGTGCGCGACGTCACCCGACGGGTACACGCCCCGCCACGGGGCGGCCGCTACCCTCGGCGCTCGCTGCCTCCCGGAGGGGGCCTCGCGACGGCGGGCACAACGCGGCAGCCTCGTGCGTTGTCCAGCCGCCGACCCCCCTGCAGGGCCCCAGCACCAGCACGGCACGTCCCACAGCACGACCCAGCTGCTCGACCACACTGAGAGGCCCGCGACCATGGCCACCGACTACGACCAGCCCCGCCGCTCCGACGCCGACGAGCCCGAGGACAGCCTCGAGGAGCTCAAGGCCCGCCGCGCGGAGGCGCAGTCCAGCAGCGTCGACGTCGACGAGACCGACCTGAACGAGGCCCTCGAGCTCCCCGGCGCCGACCTGTCCGGCGAGGAGCTGACCGTCCGCGTGCTCCCCAAGCAGAGCGACGAGTTCACCTGCTCGTCCTGCTTCCTCGTGCACCACCGCAGCCAGCTCGCCTCCGACGAGGGCGGCAAGCTCATCTGCAAGGAGTGCGACTAGCCACGACCGGACTCTCGTCATGACGGCACCCTCCCCGGAGCTCGGCCCCGCCGACGTCGTGCTCGCCCAGCTCGCCGCCCTCCAGCGCGAGCCGTACGAGGGCGACCCGGAGCCGGGCGAGGGGCTGGCCGAGGCCTGGGCGTTCGCCTCGCCGGGCAACCGGGAGGCCACCGGTCCGCTCCACCGGTTCGCGGCCATGCTCCGCAACGACGCCTACCGCGGGCTCCTCGGGCACCTGGCCGTGCAGCTCGGCCCGCTGCTCGAGGACGGCCCGCAGGCGCAGGTCGAGGTCCTGGTGGTCACCGCGGAGGACACCACGCAGGGCTACACCTGGGTGCTCGGCCTGCAGGACCGCCCGCCGTACGTCGGGTGCTGGATGACCGACGGCGTGGTGCGCCACCCCGAGGCGGGCGGGTGAGCGGGGAGCTCGTCCCGCGCGACGAGGTCGGTGAGCTCGTCGGACAGCTGTCCGCCGAGGGGCTGGACCGCCGTGACCGCGCCCGGCTGCTGAGCCGGCTGACCCGGCTGCTGGCCGGCGGGCTGCGCGGCGCCGGCGCCCGGGCCGCGGCGTCGGGGGCGTACCTGGCCGACGTCGTCACGGGGCTGGCACCGCACCTGCCGGTGCGCGACCTCGTCACCCTGCGCGAGCACCACGGCGGGCTGTCGGGCGACGCCCTCGCCGACGCCCTCGTGGGTGCGGCGTCCCGGGCGACCGCCTCCATCGGCGCGGCCGGAGGGGCGCTCGCCTCCGCCGAGGCCCTGGCGCCGCCGTCGCTGCTCGCCGCGCCGGTCCAGCTGGTCGCGGAGACGGTGGCCGTGGTCGCCGTCGAGCTCAAGCTGGTGGCGGAGCTGCACGTCGTCTACGGCCGCACGCCGGCGGGCTCGCGTGCCCAGGTCGGGGCGGCGTACCTGCAGTCGTGGGCCGGCAAGCGCGGGCTGGACATCAGCGGGGGGCCGCCGTCGCTGGGCACCGTGCTGGGCACGGCCGCGCGGCAGCAGCTGCGGGCCCGGCTGGTGCGGCGGCTCGGGCGCAACCTGTCGACGCTGGCGCCGTTCCTCGCCGGCGCGCTGGCCGGTGCCGAGCTGAACCGGCGGGAGACCAAGGCGCTCGGCGAGGCGCTGCTGCGCGACCTGCACCGGCGCCGGTAGCTCAGACCGTCAACGCCGGCCCGGCCTCCGGCGCGCAGACGTCGCAGCGGCCGCACGGCACCTCGACCGGCTCGCCGAGCTCGTCCAGCAGCGCGGCCCGGCGGCACCCCGGTGCGTCGGCGTAGCCGGCCACGGCAGGCGGCGCGTCCGGCCCGACGACGAGGACCGCGGCGTCGGGAGCGACCTCGGCGAGCTCGTCGCGCCAGGCGGTCGGCTGCTCGAGCGGGTCGGCGTCGACGAGCAGCTTGACCCGAGCCCGGCCCAGCGGCGGGGTCAGCCCGTGCGGCACGACCAGAGCTGAGAGCCGCCGGGACCGCCAGGCCCCGACGGCGGCCGCGGCCCGCGAGGCGCGCATGCCCTCCGCCCAGGAGGCCGCGCGCAGCCCGGAGGCGACGAGCGCCCCGGCCAGCCGGTC
>JAODNQ010000068.1 GCA_025464695.1 Frankiales bacterium
CTGCTCGAGCTGGGCGCGCGCGTGCGCCGGCTCCTCGCCGAGGGCGACGCCGAGCCGCCCCTCGGCGACGAGGAGGTCCGGCACGCTGCTGGCCCAGTCGCCGGCCCGGACGGTGCCGACCGACAGCGGGTAGGGCAGGGCGTAGCGGGCCATCAGCGGGTGCGCGTCCCGGTTGCGCGCGGCCTCGAGGCGGCGCAGCGCCGCGTGCACCAGCAGGTACTTGTCGATCGCGTCGACGCCCTCGAGCCGGGCGCTGGCGTGCACCGAGCGGCCGGGCACGGTGAGCCGGAAGGTGAGGGCGCCCGCGCAGGCCGGGACGAGGTCGCCCGACGTCGGCTCGCAGATGACGGCGAGGTCGCCGCGGTAGCCGCGCTGCAGCGTCGCGAAGGTGCCGAGCCCGCCGTCCTCCTCGCCGACGACGCTCTCCAGCAGGACCCGGCCGCGCAGCTGCACGCCCGCGGCCCGCAGGGCCTGGACAGCAGCGACCTGGCAGGCCAGGCCGGCCTTCATGTCGCAGGCGCCCCGGCCCAGCACCGCACCGCCGCGGACCTCGCCCGACCACGGCGCGGTCGTCCAGCCGCGGTCGCCGGGCGGGACGACGTCGATGTGGCCGTTGAGGACGACGGTCGGGCCGTCGTCGCCGCCCCACGCGCCCACGAGGCCCCACGCCTCCGTGCGCGGCGCCTCGAGGCCGGGGAAGTCGGGGTGCCTGAGCGTCGCCGGCAGGTCGACCGACCACAGGTCGACGTCCATGCCGACGCCGGACAGCCGCCGGGCGAGGGCGTGCTGCGCCTCGCTCTCCGCGTCACTGCCGGTCACGGACGGGACCGCGAGCAGGTCCTGCAGCAGGCCGACGAGCGGAGCCGCCGTGACCATGGCGAGCGCTTCGGCGACGCCGGGGGCCAGCGCCTCGGCGATGCCTGGGACGGGACCGGCCGGGGCGGGGCGCTGCGCGGGCAGCAGGTCGACGAGGACGGGCGGCGAGACGGTCATACCGCCATGGTCGGCACTGCATGTTTCCAGCAGCGCTCCTACGGCGCGGTGGACCCGAAAGGACCACGACGACGGATCCCGACGGACTACCTGTCGAGCAGGTCAGCCCGCGCTGGCTCGAGGGTCAGCCCTGGGGACGCGCCGGGTCCTTCACGCCGTGGACGATCGACTGCTCCTCCGACGTGCCCTCCATCGGCTGCTCGTGGGGCACGTTCACCCCCTGCGAGTCCCCCGGGTAGGACTGGGCCGGCGGCGTCTGGTCGGGCGCTCCACCGGGCGCCATCCGGGCGGCGCCGACGGTGGTGCCGCTCTCGACGCTCTCGCCGTCAGGGGTCTCGCCCTGCAGCCCGGGGGCGCGGTGGGCCGTGCCGGTCGTCTGCGACTCGGGCATCTCAGGGCCGCTGCCGGAACCGGTGCTCGACGACGTCCCGGGGTGGGGGCGGTCCTCGGCCGGCACCGTGCCGGGGTGGCCCCCGTGCGCGCCGCCGTCGTCGAAGGTCGCGCCCGGCACGACCGGGCGGGTCGGCAGCACGGTCGGGCTCGCCACCTGCGCCCCGGCCATCCCGGCGCTCATGGTGTCGAGGTCGGGGACCGCGGGCGGCTCGGTGTGCGGGCCGGTGCCGGACGGGTCCCCCTGGGCGGGGGTCGGCGGCATCGGCTCGGCCTTGCCCTGGTTCGTGTCGGGCGCGCCGTCGCCGCGGCGGTCCGCCAGGCCGATCGTGCCCTTGCCGTCGTCGTACTGCGTCGTGGACGCGCCCGGCTCCTCGCCGGAGGGGACGCCGTCGGCGTCAGACGAGCCGTGCGAGAAGAGGTCCTTGATGCCCATGACGCCGCCCTACCCGCGGCGCGCGGCCCCTACCGGCTCGGCAGGTCCAGGTCGGGCTTCTCGAGCTTCTCGACGTTGACGTCCTTGAACGTCAGGACCCGGACGCTCTTCACGAACCGCGCCGGCCGGTACATGTCCCAGACCCAGGCGTCGGTGAGGCTCAGCTCGAACCAGACCTCGCCGTCCGCGGTCCGCGGCTGCACGTCGACGGCGTTGGCCAGGTAGAAGCGCCGCTCGGTCTCGACGACGTAGTCGAACTGCCGCACGATGTCGCGGTACTCCCGGTAGAGCTGGAGCTCCATCTCGGTCTCGTACTTCTCGAGGTCCTCCGCGCTCACGCCGGCACTCCCATCTGTCCATTCTGCCTGACCGCGCCCCGGACGTTGACGTAGCTGAACCGGTGCTCCCCGCACGGGCCGTGCTCGAACAGGGCTGCGGTGTGCTCGGGAGTGCTGTAGCCCTTGTGGACGTCGAAGCCGTACTGCGGGTGACGCTCGTGCAGGTCGGTCATGATCCGGTCCCGCGTGACCTTCGCCAGCACCGAGGCCGCGGCGACACAGGCCGCCACCCGGTCGCCCTTCCAGACCGCCAGCGACGGCGCGGGCATCCCCGCCACCGGGAAGCCGTCGGTGAGCACGTACGACGGGCACGGGTCGAGCCGCCCCACGGCCTGGCGCATCGCCCGCACGTTCATGACGTGCAGCCCGCACCGGTCGACCTCCTGCGGCGGCACCACGACCACCGACCACGCTGCTGCCCGCCGCAGGACCTGGTCGTAGGCCGCCTCCCTGGCACGGGCGGTCAGCAGCTTGGAGTCGGCCAGGCCCGGCACCTCCCCCCGGCGTCCGGGCGGCAGCACGACGGCGGCCACGACCAGGGGCCCGGCGCACGCCCCCCGGCCGGCCTCGTCGGTGCCGGCGACCGTCTCGAAGCCGCAGCGCTGCAGCACGCGCTCGAACGCCCACAACCCGTTCTCGGACCGGACCACCGGCCGGGTCGCCCTCAGCACGCCGGCTCCAGCACGGTCAGCACCAGGCGCCACCGGCCGCTCGCGCGAGGACGGCCAGCAGGTCGGCCGGGTAGACGACGTCGTCGGTGCCCTTCAGCGCCGCCGGCTCCCACCACCGGTGCCGCAGCACGGAGGCGACCTCGAGCGCCGTGAAGCCGGCCGTGTCGACCTCGTGGGCGTCCACGCGGGCGAGGAAGAACTGCTCGCTCTGCCGGTAGGCCTGCCCGTCGAACACGAACTCGGCGATGCGGGCGTGCACGGGGTCGCCGAGGGCCGCGGCCGGGAGGTCCAGCCCGGTCTCCTCGCGCAGCTCCCGGGCGGCCCCCTGCGCGGCCGACTCCCCGGGGTCCAGGCCCCCGCCCGGCGTGATCCACCAGGTGCCGCGGGAGGGCGAGGTGGGGTCCTGGCCGAGGAACAGCAGGACCCGCTCCGCGGCGTCCAGGAGCAGGACCCGGGCCGCGAGGCGGTCGACCGGCGCCGCCCCGACGGCGTCCAGCGGGAGCGGCTCGACCATGCGACCAGCCTAGGTCGGGGTCCCGGCGGGCCCGTCCCACGCGTCGAACGGCTCGTCGACCCGCTCCCCCGCGAGCAGCCGCGGCAGCAGGTCCGGGACGTGACGGGGGAAGAAGCGGCCGTCGTGCGCCGCGAGCTCCTGCGCCGTCCACCAGCGCTGGCCCAGCACGGTCCCGACCTCGTGCTCGGTCAGGCTCGTGCGGCCGGCGTCGGGACTGCGCTCCAGGCGGGCCAGCCGCCCCTCGTGGTGCTGCAGGTGCTGCCGCCCGAGCCACAGGAACGACGCCGTCTGCGTCCACTGCAGCGGCCCGACCAGAGCCGGGTCGACGGCGAGGCCGGTCTCCTCCAGCACCTCCCGCACGGTCGCGGCGACGGCGTCCTCACCGGGCTCGATGCCCCCTCCGGGGAGCTCCTGCCAGCGGCTGCCGGGGCGGGCGGGGTCGGTGCAGTCGAGCAGCAGCAGCCGCCCGTCGGGGTCGAGCAGGAAGAGCTTGGCCGACGTCCTCAGGAGCGGACGCGGCGCCGGCGCCGACGCAGCGCCGTCACGGGGAGGGCCAGCGCGAGGCCGGCGACGAGGGGGGCGCCCTGCGCAGCGAGGCCGAGTGCACGCTGGTCGAAGGTGCCGGGGACGCGCAGGACGGTGGCCCGGCTGACCGGCCAGACGATGACGAAGGCCCGCCCGATGACGTCGTCGACGGGGATGGTGCCGTCGTCGAACTGGCGGTGGTAGCGCGAGTCGCTGGACTGGTCGCGGTGGTCGCCCATCACCCACAGCCGGCCCTCCGGCACGAGCACGCCCTCCGACCCGGCCGGGCAGGTCTGCTCGTTGTCGCCCTTCGCGCAGAACGGCGTCTGCACGGCACCGGGGTCGGAGAAGACGTAGGGCTCCTGGAGCTGCACGGGCGTGGTGCTGCCCTTCGGCGTCACCGTGACCTTGCCGTCGGTGCAGCAGGCGACGCGGTCGCCCGGCAGCGCGATGACGCGCTTGATGAAGTCCTTCTCGCCGTGCACGCCGACGACCAGCCCGCTGATGAACCGGGTGACCTTCTCGATGCCCTGCGCGGGCTCCGGCGGCGTGTACTCCGGGGCCCAGCCCTCCGGGCCCTTGAAGACGATGACCTCGCCGCGGTGCACGTCGCGCGCCCGGTAGACCAGCTTGTTGACGAGCACGCGGTCGTCGATCTGCAGCGTGTTCATCATCGAGCCGGACGGGATGTAGAAGGCCTGCACGAGGAAGGCCTTGATGAGCAGCGCCAGGACCAGAGCCACCCCGAGCAGCACCGGCAGCTCGCGCCAGAACCCGCCCTTGTGGGCCTTGCGGCTGCGCTCGTGCCGGCCGCTCGGAGCCACGCCCTCGGCTGCCTCGTCAGGTGCAGGTGACCCGGGCAGCACGTCCGACGCCCCGGCGCGCCTCGGCTCGGTGGCCACCGCCTCGCCGGGCCGCGAGTCGACGGCGCGGGAACCGCCGGCCAGTGCCTCGCCGTCCCCCTGGTGGCCGCCGCCGACGGCGTCCGCACCGCCGGCAGGAGCACTGCCGGGCGCGGTGCCGCGCTCAGACCCGGCGGGCTCCCCTGGGTGCCCTACGGG
>JAODNQ010000097.1 GCA_025464695.1 Frankiales bacterium
AGGACGAACAGGCCGATGCGGCCGGCGTACGTCGTGTGGTTGACGCTCACCCGGAAGACGTGGGCGAGGACGTCGTTGCCGCCCGACAGCAGGAGCACGACGTAGAACGTGATGCTCATGGCGCCGATGGCCGTGCGGACCGGGACGTCGCGGGGACGGTCCAGCAGGTTGTGGTAGGCACGGTCCCCGGTGAAGCGGGCCTCGAGCCACGGGTAGACGATCATGAGGCCGAACAGGATGCCCGGCATGACCACGGCCGGCAGCAGGATGTTCAGCGGGATGGTGTGGCCGAGCTCGCGGATCTCCAGGTTGGGCATGAGGCGCGAGCTGCCGTCGAGCCACATGACGTACCAGTCGGGCTGCGAGCCGGCGGTGACCTGCGAGGGGTCGTAGGGACCGTAGAGCCAGATCGGGTTGATCTGGGCGAGGCCGCCGAGACCGGCGAGCACCGCGAAGACGAGGAAGAAGAAGCCGCCGGCCTTGGCCGCGTAGGCCGGGAACAGGCGGGAGCCGATGACGTTCGTCTCGGTCCGGCCGGGACCGGCGAACTGGGTGTGCTTCTGGTACCAGATCATCATCATGTGGAACGTGATGAGGCCCAGGAGGATGGCCGGGACCAGCAGGATGTGGACGGCGTAGAGGCGGCCGATGATGACGTCGCCCGGGTACTCGCCGCCGAAGAGCAGGAAGGCGACCCAGGTGCCGACCACGGGGATCGACAGCATGATCGAGTACGCGATCCGCAGGCCGGTGCCCGACAGCAGGTCGTCCGGGAGGGAGTAGCCGGCGAAGCCCTCGACGATGCCGAGGATCATGAGCAGCACGCCGATGACCCAGTTGATCTCACGGGGCTTGCGGAACGCGCCGGTGAAGAAGACCCGGAACAGGTGCACGACGATCGACGCCATGAACAGCAGGGCCGCCCAGTGGTGGATCTGGCGCATGAGCAGGCCGCCGCGGACGTCGAAGCTGATGTCCAGGCTCGACGCGTACGCCTGCGACATGGTGATGCCCTTCATCGGCAGGTAGCTGCCGGCGTAGACCACCTCTCGCGTCGAGGAGTCGTAGAAGAGCGTCAGGTAGGTGCCCGTGAGCAGCAGGATGATGAACGAGTAGAGCGCGACCTCGCCCAGCATGAAGGACCAGTGGTCCGGGAAGACCTTGTTGAGGCTCCGCCGGACGAAGTTCGACGAGCCGAGGCGCTGGTCGACCCAGTCCGCGGTGGTGGCCGCAGCCTTGCCACCGAGGGTGGTCGGGGCGACGGGCTCGCCGGTGAGGATCGGCCCGTCGTACTGGGGGCCGTCAGCCGAAGGGACGTGGGCCTGGCTCATGACTCGCTGCGCTCCCAGTAAGAGGGGCCGATGGGCTCGGTGAAGTCGCCCTGTGCCACGAAGTATCCCTCCGCATCGACCCTGATCGCCAGTTGAGGCAGGGGGCGGGCTGCGGGGCCGAACTTGACCATCGCGCCGTGCGAGGCGTCGAAGGTGGACTGGTGGCACGGGCAGAGCAGGTTGTGCGTCTGCTGCTCGTACAGCTTCACGGGGCAGCCGAGGTGGCTGCACACGCTGGAGTAGACGATGTGCCCGTCCACGGCCCAGTCCTCGCGACCGGGCAGCGGACGCATGACCTCGGGCCGCATGCGGATGAGGAGCGCGGGGGAGTCCGCGATCTTCGTGCCGCGGGGGACGTCGGGGAAGACGCTCTCCACGCCACCGATCTGCAGGTCGCCGAGCTTCACGGGCGTGCCGTTCTGGCGGATGAGGCGCACGCCCTCCTTCCAGGCGGTCGTCTTGAGCGCGCGCTCCTTGTGGGCGTACGGCCCGAGGCCGAACAGCAGCGGCACGGGCAGGGCGGCGAGGGCGCCGCCACCCAGCAGCACGGAGTTGCGGAGCAGCGTGCGTCGGGGCAGCCCGGAGTCCTGGGCGCCCTGCTGGAGCGCCAGGACGGTGGCCTTGCGCTCCTCCGGGGACGAGCCGAACGGGTGGCGCTCCTGCACCGCCTCCTCGTCGACCATGAGCTCCTTGGCCCAGACGACGGCGCCGGCACCGATGCCGAACAGCGCGATCGCCATCGTGAGGCCGAGCATCGGCGTGTAGTACTGGTTGCCGTCCTGGACGGCGAACTTGTGCGGCGCGAACCAGTAGACGCCGAAGAAGGCGATGACCCCGCCGACGCTGAGCAGGAACAGCGCCGACACCTTGCGCTCGGAGGCGCGGGCAGCGGCTGGGTCGAGGACGTTGCCGCGCGGCTGGTCGAGCTCCGCGGCCTCCGGCGGGCGGTTCTCGGAGAGCTGGTCGTCGCCCCGGCCCTCCGTGCGCAGCTGCGCACGGCTGTCGGTGTTCTGGAAGTCGTCGCCGGTCAGCTGGGAGCCGCGGGTGTCGCCGCCGCTGCTCTGCGGGCCCGGGTTGCGGAGCCGGTCACGGACCGAGCCGGCGGCCTCGGCCGAGGTCTGGCCGCCGCGGGGCTCGTCCGCGGGCTGCTGACCGCCGGTGTCGCTGGCGCCGGGGACGCCGGGCTGACCGTCTGCGGGGGGAGGGAGGGTGCTCATGCGCGGTTGCCGATCCACAGGGTGAGGAGAACCAGGCTGCCGATGCCGGCCAGCCAGACGACGAGGCCCTCGGGCACCGGGCCGAAGCGGCCGAGGTCGTTGCCGCCGGGCTGGCCGGCCTCGGTCAGGTACTTCACGTAGCGGGTGATGGACTTCTTCTCGTCCACCGAGAGCTGGTTGTCGCTGAAGCGCGGCATCGACTCCGGCCCGTGCTGCATGGCGGTGTAGATGACCCGCGCGCTGGCGGGCTGCAGCTTCGGTGCGTACTTGCCGTAGGTCAGCGCGCCACCGGCACCGCCGGCGTTGTGGCAGCTGGCGCAGTTGGTGCGGAACAGCTCGCCGCCCTCGGCGAGGTCGCCGTCGGTGAGGCTCCCGGCGGGCAGCACGGGGCCGCCGCCGCGCTGCTGGATGTACGCCGCGAGCTGGTCGACCTCGGCGATCGAGTACTGCGGCTTCTTGCGGGGCGCCTGGACCGCGCCGTAGGACAGCGGCATGCGGCCGCTCTCGACCTGGAAGACGACGGCGCTGGCGCCCACGCCGATCAGCGTGGGGCCGCCGGCGCCGCCCTGCAGGTTCAGGCCGTGGCAGGTGGAGCAGCCGCTCAGGTAGAGGTCGCGCCCCTCCTTGACGGCCATGGACTGCGACGCCGCGGGCTGCTCCTCGGTGGCGGAGCTGCCCGGTGCGAGGAACGCGGTGTAGAAGCCGCCGACCAGGGTCAGGGCGAGCAGCAGGACGCCGTACCGGGAGACCCGGTCGGAGAGGCGGGAGGTGGTGCTCAAGGTGCCGGTCTTCCTCGCGGTGGGGGCGGTCACTGGATGATGTAGATCGCGGCGTAGAGGGCGATCCAGACGACGTCGACGAAGTGCCAGTAGTAGGACACGACGATGGCGCTGGTCGCCTTCTCGGGCGTGAACCGGCCGATGCCCGAGCGCAGCAGGACGATGACGAAGGCGATGAGGCCACCCGTCACGTGCAGCCCGTGGAAGCCGGTGGTCAGGTAGAAGACCGAGCCGTACGGGCTCGAGGCGATGGTGTTCCCCTCGGCGACGAGGTTGTGGTACTCGTTCAGCTGTCCGCCGACGAAGACCGTCCCCATCAGCAGGGTGAGGAAGAACCAGCGGCGCATCTTGTAGACGTCGCCGCGCTCGGCCGCGAACACGCCGATCTGGCAGGTGACGGACGACAGCACCAGGATCGTCGTGAAGACGGCCGAGTAGCCGACCTTCAGCTCGAACTCCTCGGGCGGCCAGTTGTCCGCCCCGGTCACGGACCGGATCGTGAAGTACATCGCGAACAACGCCGCGAAGAACATCAGCTCTGACGACAGCCACACGATCGTCCCGATCGCGACCATGTTCGGACGCGTCAGGGAGCCGTGCGCCGGGACCTTGTCCAGCACGGTTGCAGATGCCACGCGGGAAGTGTGCCAGCCGTGAGGTGCCACCACCACGCGGGGTCGGCCGCGTCGCGGGTGTCGGTGCCCACACCTACGCTGGAGGGGTGACTCCGGTCCTCGCGCTCCCTCCCGGCACGGCGGACGGCCTGCCCCCGTTCGGCCCGCTGTCGGTGCTCACGCAGGCGCGGCCGGAGCTGCTGCCCCTCACCGCGGTCGTGCTGCTCGGGGGCCTGTACCTCTACGGCGTCTCCCGGCTGCGGGAGCGCGGGGACCGCTGGCCGTGGGGCCGGACGGTCGCCTTCGTCGGGCTCGGGCTCGGCACCGTGGTGGTGGCCACCATGTCCGGCCTGGCCGCCTACGACGAGAGCCTGTTCTCGGCCCACATGGTCCAGCACATGATGCTGTCGATGGTCGCCCCGGTCTTCCTCGCCCTCGGCGCCCCGGTCACGCTGGCGCTGCGGACCTTCCCCCAGGGTCCACGGCGGGCGCTGCTCGGCCTGCTGCACAGCCGGCCGGTCGCGGTGCTGTCGTTCCCCCTCGTCGGCTGGCTGCTGTTCGTCGTCAGCCCCTTCGCCCTCTACTTCAGCGGCTGGTACGAGGCCACGCTGGACCACCGCTGGCTGCACGAGCTGCTCCACGTGCACTTCCTGGCGGTCGGCTCGCTGTTCTTCTGGCCGCTGCTCGGCGTCGACCCCGTGCCCGGCCGGGTGGGTCACCCGATGCGCATGCTGCTGGCCGCGTCCACGCTGCCGTTCCACGCCTTCCTCGGCGTCGCCGTCATGAGCGTGGAGTCCGACGGCCGCGGCCTGCTGGCGGGCCCGCACTACCTGGCGCTGCACAGCCTCGAGCAGTCCGTGTACCAGCAGCAGGTCGGCGGCGGGCTGCTCTGGGCGTCCGGGGACCTCGTCGGCCTGCTGTTCACCTTCACCCTGCTCGCGCAGTGGATGCGGGCCAGTGAGCGCGAGGCGGCCCGCGAGGACCGCCGCCTCGACCGGCTCGAGCGCGTCGCCTGAGCGTGGGGCTGCTCAGCAGGTTCCGCAAGAAGGCGCCGCCGCCGGTCGCCTACGCCGACGACGGGACCCTGGAGCTCGTGGTCACGGCGTCCGACCCCGCGGTCGCCGACTCCGCCGTCCTGGCCGCCGTCGAGGCCGACCTCTCCCAGCCGCTGCTGGTCCGGCACCACCTGCTCGGCCTCCCGGACGACGCCGCCGTGGAGCGGGCGCGGGAGCTGCTCGCCCAGGACGGCTACACGCTCACCGTGCTCGACGGCCCTCCCTACGCCGTCCGGGCCTGGCGCACGCAGGTGCTGACGGCGATGTCGGCCGCGCAGGAGCGGTCGCGGATGGCCGGGCTGGCGCAGCGCCTGGGGGGCGACGTCGCGGGCTGGGACGCGCTCGGCCCGCCCGTCGCCGCGCCGTCCGCGCCCCCTCGGTAGTGTCCGGCGCATGAGCGACCCGCACGCGCTGCCCGCCGGCCCGACCGGTCCGGCCCCCGACCGCCACGTGGTCGTCGTCTACAGCGACGACCCCGCCGTCCGCGGTCAGGTCACCGGCGCGGTCGGCCGGCGCCCGGCGCCCGACCTGGGCCGCGTCGAGTGGTTCGAGTGCGCCACGGGCCCGGAGGTCGTCGGCCGCGTCGACCGCGGCGGCGTCGACCTGCTGATCCTCGACGGCGAGGCGTGGCCGACCGGCGGGATGGGCCTGGCCAAGCAGGTCAAGGACGAGATCACCGACTGCCCGCCCACGCTCCTGCTCATCGCCCGGCGCGACGACGCCTGGCTCGCCACCTGGTCGCTCGCCGACGCCGTCGTGCCGCACCCGGTCGACGCCCCCGAGCTGACCGCCGCCGTGGTCGAGCAGCTGCGCCGGCGCGTCTCGCGGGTGCCCGTCCGCCGCTCCACCTGATCGGGGTCCGTCCGATGGCCACCGACCCCCTGGCCACCTGGCCGGACCTGCTGTCGCGGCTGCTGGCGGGGGACTCCCTCGGCGCGGGCGAGACCGCCTGGGCCATGCGCGAGATCATGGCCGGCGACGCGACGCCCGTGCAGGTCGCGGGTTTCCTCGTCGCGCTCCGCAGCAAGGGCGAGACGGCCGAGGAGGTCGCCGGCCTGGTCGACGCCATGCTCGAGCGGGCACCGCTCGTCGACGTCGGCGTCCGGGCGGTCGACACCTGCGGCACCGGCGGCGACCGCGCGAACACGGTCAACATCAGCACGATGGCGGCGCTGGTCGTCGCCGGCGCCGGCGTGCCCGTCGTCAAGCACGGGAACCGCGCGGCCTCCTCCGCGTGCGGCTCCGCCGACCTCCTCGAGGAGCTCGGCGTCGTCGTCGACCTCCCGGCCGACGCCGTGGCGCCGTGCGTGCAGCGCGCGGGGATCGCCTTCTGCTTCGCCCCCGTGTTCCACCCCGGCATGCGGCACACCGCGGTGCCCCGGCGCGAGCTCGGCGTGCCCACGGTCTTCAACGTCCTCGGTCCGCTGAGCAACCCCGCGCGGCCGGCCGCCCAGGCCGTCGGGGTCAGCGACCGGCGGCTCGCGCCGGTGATGGCCGGGGTCCTCGCCCGCCGGGGCGCCGACGCGCTGGTCTTCCGCGGCGACGACGGCCTCGACGAGCTGACGACGACGGGTCCCTCGACGGTGTGGGTCGTCGCGGACGGCGAGGTCCAGGAGCAGCGGTTCGACCCGGCCGACCTCGGAGTCGCGAGGGCCGGCCTCGAGGCGCTCCGGGGCGGGGACGCGCCGTTCAACGCGGACGTCGCTCGACGTCTGCTCGAGGGTGAGCCGGGGCCGGTGCGGGACGCCGTCCTGCTCAACGCGGCGGCGGCGCTGGCCGCGCACGCGGGGGAGCGCGGGCCGTTGCTCGACCGGCTGCGCACCGGCCAGGCGCGGGCGGCTGAGGCCCTGGACAGCGGGGCCGCCCTCCGGGCCCTCGCCACCTGGGTCGACGTCACCCTCGACCTGAGAGAAAGGGCTCGCCCCGCCTGAGAGGCTGGCGACGTGCGCGCGCCCCTGCCTCCTGCCGTGCGGCGCCTGGTCGCGGGCGTCGCGGTGTCCTCGTTCGGCACGGGTCTCACGCTGCCCTTCACCCTCATCCTGCTGCACGAGGTGCGGGGCATCGCCCTGCCGACGGTCGGCCTGCTGCTCGCCGTCCCCGGCGTCGTCGGGCTGCTGGCCGTCCCGGTCTCGGGCGCGCTCATCGACCGGCTCGGACCGCGGGCGGTGCTCCGGTGCGCGCTCGCGTCGCAGGCCGCCGGCAACCTGCTGCTGGCCTTCGCCACCACCCCGGCCCGGGCGCTGCCCGCCGTCGTGCTGGTGGGCCTGGGGCTCGGCCCGTCGTTCCCCGCGGGCAACGCCCTGCTGAGCGGGCTCGTCGGGGAGACGGCCGGGGCGGCCCGCGCCTTCGGGGTGCAGTTCACCGTGCTCAACGCCAGCATCGGGCTCGGCGGGCTGGCCGCGGCCACCGTGGTCGACGTCGACCGCCCGACGACGTTCGTCGTCCTCTACGTCGCCAACGCGGCCGCGTGCCTGGTCTACGCCGGCGTGCTGCCGCGGCCGGCCGCACGCCGGGTCCCGGAGGTGCACGAGGAGCAGCCGTCCTACCGCGAGGTGCTCCGGGACCCGGTCTTCCGGCGGGTCTGCGCGGTGTCGCTGCTGTTCGCCCTGACCGGCTACTCCGCGCTGGACGGCGGGGTGCCCGCCTACGCCCGGGTCGTGGGCTCGGTGAGCCCCCGGACGGTGGCCCTGCTGTTCGTGGTGAACACCGCCGTCATCGTGCTGGGGCAGCTCACCGTGCTGCGGCTGCTCCGGGACGTCCGGCGCAGCGCGGCGCTCGCCGGAGCCGCGCTCGTCTGGGCGCTGGCGTGGGCGCTGCTGCTGGCCGTCCCCGGTCTGCCGCCGGCGGGACGGGTCGCTGCGGTCCTCGCCTACGGCGGGGTGTTCGGGCTCGGCGAGACGCTCATGGCCCCGGTGCTCAGCCCGCTGGTCAACGCCCTGGCGACCGACCGGCTGCGCGGGCGCTACAACGCCACGCAGGGGGCCACCTTCAGCGTGGCCTTCGTGCTCGGCCCCGCGGTCGCCGGGCTGCTCGTGGGCAACGGGCTCGGGCGGGTCTGGGTCGGGGCGCTGGTGGTGGGATCGCTGGCCTCGGCGGTCCTCGCGCTGCGGCTGCGCCGCCGGCTCACGCCGGAGCAGGAGGGGGTCGGCCACGTGCTCGCCCCGGCCGACCCCGCCCAGGCCCTGGTGCTGTAGCCCTAGACCTCGGTGTGGGCCGGGCCGGTCTCGGCGACGCGGTCGCCGAGGGAGTCGCGGCCGTGCGGCTCGTCCCAGCCGCCCAGCACCGGGCCCTTGGGGACGATCCGCGTCGGGTTGATCTGCTCGTGCGTGCCGTAGTAGTGGCTCTTGATGTGGGCGAAGTCGGTGGTGCTCCCGAAGCCCGGCGTCTGGAACAGGTCGCGGGCGTAGGGCCACAGGTTCGCGAACTCGGTGAGCTTGCGCTCGTTGCACTTGAAGTGGCCGTGGTACGCCGCGTCGAAGCGCACCAGAGTGGTGAACAGCCGGACGTCGGCCTCGGTCAGCTGCCGGCCGACGAGGTACCGCTCGGTGGCGAGGTGCTCGTCCAGCTCGTGCAGCCGGGCGAACAGCGCGTCGTAGGCCTCCTCGTACGCCTCCTGGGACGTGGCGAAGCCGGCCTTGTAGACGCCGTTGTTCACGGTGGCGAAGTTCGCCTCCGCCACCTCGTCGATGGCGTGCCGCTCGTGCTCGGGGTACAGGTCGGCGGCGTCCGGGCCGTGCAGGGCGGTCCACTCGGTGGACAGGTCCAGGCTGATCTGCGGGTAGTCGTTGCTGACGATCTTCTCGGTCTTGGTGTCCCACAGGAACGGCACGGTCGCCCGGCCGTCGAAGTCCGGGTCGGTGCGCCGGTAGAGCTCCATGACGTACGACGCCCCGGTGACGGGGTCGGTGCCGCCCTCGTCGAGGGTGAAGCGCCAGCCCTTCTCGTCGCGGAGCGGGTCGACGACGCGCAGCGCGAGGGCGTCCTGCAGGCCGAGCAGCTCCCGGACGATCACCGACCGGTGGGCCCAGGGGCAGGCGAGGCTCACGTAGAGGACGTACCGGCCCGCCTCGACCGGGTAGCCGGAGCTGCCGTCGGCGGTGACCCGGTCGGTGAACCGGTTGGGCTGGCGGACGAACTCGCCGGAGGCGGCGGACTCGGAGCTGAACTGTGCGGGGGGCATGAGGAGGCCCTGCCCCTGTTGCCCGCCGCGCACGCCGCTCAGGTGCCGAGCGAGAACGTGGCCTCGAGGTCGTGCCGGCTGTAGGCCTGGAAGGCGATGTGGGTCTGGGTCGCCTGCACGCCCGGCACCTTGTTCATCCGGCCCGCGATGACGTCGTGCAGCTCCTCGTGGCGACGGACGCGGACCATCGCGACGAGGTCGACGTCGCCGGCCACGCTGTAGACCTCGCTGACACCGTCGAGGTCGGCCAGCGCCTGGGCCACCTCGGGGATCCGGTCGACGGCGGCCTTGACCATGACGATCGCGGTGATCACGCGACGACCCTAGACCGGCGCGACCGGCCCGGCGTGCGGCAGGCTGGCCCGATGAGCGCCGCGCCCGTGTCCCGTCGCCGTGCTCTCGGTCTGCTGGGCGGTGCCGCCGCGGCGGCGGCCGGCGTCGTCGGGTCGCTGAAGTACCTGGGCAGCCCGGCGCCCCGCCCGAGGATCGCGTCGGGCACGCAGCGGGTGAAGGAGCGCTACGGCGCCGGACCGCGGCAGACGGGGGAGTGGTGGGTGCCGCCGGGCGGGGGCACCGGCGTGCTCCCCACGGTCGTGCTGGTGCACGGCGGGTACTGGCGCGCGCAGTACGGGCCGTCGCTCGAGGACGCCGTGGCCGCCGACCTCGCCGGCCGGGGCTTCCTCGTGTGGAACGTCGACTACGCGCCGTCGAGCACCGCGTGGCCCGCGACCCTGCGCCACGCCGCCCTCGCCTACGACCACGTGGGCGCCGGGACCCTCGCCGGCCGGGTCGACCTCGAGCGGGTCGCCGTGGTCGGGCACTCCGCGGGCGGGCACCTCGCGCTGTGGCTGGCGTCGCGGGCGGAGGTGCCGGCGGGGGGCCCGGGCGCGGTCGCACAAGGACGGCCCGGCTGGATCGGCACCGCTACCGCCACCCCGACCGCCGACGGCACCGGCTCCGCGCCCTCGCGGACCCCTCCGGTGCGGGGCGTCGCACCGCTGCCCCGCCTCGTCGTGGCGCAGGCGCCGGTGGCCTCGCTCGCCGAGGGCGCCCGGCTCGACCTCGGGGGCGGGGCGGTCCAGGCGCTGCTCGGCGGGAGTCCTGCGCAGGTGCCGGAGCGCTACCGGGCCGCCGACCCGGTCGCCCTGCTGCCGACGCGGGTGCGGTCGGTGCTCGTGCACGGCGACGACGACGGCCTCGTGCCGGTCAGCCAGAGCGAGCAGTACGCGGCCGCAGCCACGGCGGCGGGCGACGACTGCCGGCTCGTCCGCGTGCCGGGCGACCACTTCGTGCACCTCGACCCCGGCAGCCGGGCCCTCGACGTGGCCCGGGAGGCGCTGGAGCAGCTCCGCGCCTGATGCTCAGCCGCCCTCGACCAGGCCCTTGAGCCGTTCCAGGTCGGCCTGCACCAGGGCGGCGTCGGCCGAGTGGGCGGCGTCGTCGGCGCCGGGGGCGCGCCGGAGCGTGAACACGACCTCGGTGTGGTCGCCGAGGGGGAGGACCCGCAGCGGGTTGTGGGTGCGGGTGCCGTCGGGCAGCGTCACGACGTGGTCGAGCACGCCGAGGTCGTTCGGCGGGGTGAAGGCGACGAGGACCCGGCCCATCGGGGAGTCCGCGGCCCACGTCGTGTCGTCGACCTGCTCGACGCCGCGCGCGAGACCGGCGGCCCAGCGCGGCAGGTTGGCCGGGTCGGCGGCGACGGCGTAGACCTCGGCGGGCGGCCGGTGCACGACCACCGACAGGTGGAGCGACGGGCTGCTCACGGGCGCCTCCCCGGGGGTCGCGACGGCCTCACACTGCCACCCGGGCGGGGCGAGCGAGGGGTCGCAGCCCGCGGGTGTCGTCGAAGGGGCGGGCCGCGGCCCGGGCCTGCTCCGCGACCCCCACCCAGCCGCGGTGGCGGCCGGC
>JAODNQ010000107.1 GCA_025464695.1 Frankiales bacterium
GAACGGCACGCAGCTGCTGGTGGGGTCCGGGCCGACGGGGGCCGCGGGCAGCGAGCCTCCGGTCCTGGCACGCCCGGGCGGGGCCCGCGGCTGGGGAGTCTCGAGCGCCGCGACGGCGATGGGCCCGGACACGGCGCAGGCCAGGGCTCAGGCGCACGGCGGGGCTCAGGAGTCGGCGACGGCGGAGGTGGCGGCCAAGGCGAAGGCGGTCGCGAAGGGGAAGGCGGTCGCGAAGGGAAAGGCCGCCAAGACCGCCAAGGTCACGAAGGCCAAGGCGGTCGCGAAGGGAAAGGCCGCCACGAAGACCAAGACGGCCGCGGAGGCCGCGAAGACCGCCAAGGGCGCTAAGACCGCCAAGGGCGCTAAGACCGCCGCGAGCCCGAAGGCCGACGCCGCGAGCGCGAAGGCGACGGACAAGACCGCGAAGGCCACGGCCAAGTCCGCCGCGCAGGCCGCCACGAGGGCGAAGGCGGCCGCGAGGGTCAAGGCCGCTGCAGCTAAGGCCGCCAGAGCCAAGGCCGCCAAGAAGGCTGCCCGCACCTCTGCGTAGGACGCTGACCGGCACGGACAGGCCTGCTCCTCCCGCCCGACGGCGGTCGACCGGTCGACCCGGCCGCGCCACCGTGCCGTCACGCCGGGCAGGTTCCTCCATCGCCCTCCGGGCGGCGGGGAGACGCAGGTCACACCATCTGACACGATGGCCGGGACGCGCCCGCCCGGGTCGTCCCCTGCACCGCACCCCGGTCGCCCGCCCGTCCGCCCACCCCGCGGACACGGGTGGCCGGTCCGCCCCGCCCCTGCCGGTGATCCCGGACGGGGTCCCGAGCGCACGAGGAGCACGCCCATGACGGCGGACGTCCAGGCCATGACCGAGACCACCCCGGTCGCCACGAGCACGAGCGCGGGGCCCGAGCTGGTCCAGCTGCTGACCCCCGAGGGCGAGCGGGTCAGCCATCCCGACTACGACGTCGACCTCACCGACGACGAGTACCGCGACCTCTACCGCGACCTCGTGCTGGTCCGGCGGATCGACGTCGAGGCCACCGCGCTGCAGCGCCAGGGCGAGCTCGGCATCTGGGCCGCGCTGCTCGGCCAGGAGGCGGCGCAGGTCGGCTCCGGGCGGGCGATGCGCGCGCAGGACTTCGCCTTCCCGACCTACCGCGAGCACGGCGTCGCCTGGTGCCGCGGCGTCGACCCGCTGACCCTGCTCGGCCTGTTCCGCGGGGCGAGCAACGGCGGGTGGGACCCGCAGGAGAAGCGCTTCAACCTCTACACGATCGTGATCGGGTCGCAGACCCTGCACGCCACCGGCTACGCGATGGGCATCCAGAAGGACGGCGCCGTCGGCGACCCGGAGACGGGCGAGGCCGCGATCGCCTACTTCGGCGACGGCGCCAGCAGCCAGGGCGACGTCAACGAGGCCTTCGTCTGGGCGAGCGTCTACAACGCCCCGATCGTGTTCTTCTGCCAGAACAACCAGTGGGGCATCAGCACCCCCACGGCCAACCAGACCCGCATCCCGCTCTACCAGCGCGCCCGCGGCTTCGGCTTCCCCGGTGTCCGGGTCGACGGCAACGACGTCCTCGCCACCTACGCCGTCACCCGCAAGGCGCTCGACGACGCCCGCACCGGCCAGGGCCCCACCCTGGTCGAGGCGTTCACCTACCGGATGGGGGCGCACACGACGTCGGACGACCCCACCCGCTACCGGCTGGCCGCGGACCTCGAGGCGTGGAAGCTCAAGGACCCGCTCGAGCGGATGAAGGCATTCCTGTTCAAGCAGCAGGTCGTCGACAGCAGCTTCTTCGCCGACCTCGAGGAGGAGGCCGACGCGCTCGCCGCCCGGATCCGCCGGGAGTGCCTGGCGATGCCCGACCCCGACCCGCTGTCGGTGTTCGACGACGTCTACGTCGAGACGACCGCCCTGCTGCAGGAGCAGAAGGCGGCCTTCGGCAGCTACCTCGAGGGGTTCCAGAAGTGACGACGCTGACCCTGGCCAAGAGCCTGAACGAGGCGCTGCGCGCGTCGATGGAGCGCGACCCGAAGGTCGTGCTCATGGGCGAGGACATCGGCAAGCTCGGCGGCGTCTTCCGGGTCACCGACGGCCTGCAGAAGGACTTCGGCGAGGCCCGCGTGTTCGACACCCCGCTGGCGGAGTCGGGGATCGTCGGCACTGCCATCGGTCTGGCGATCCGCGGCTACCGCCCGGTCTGCGAGATCCAGTTCGACGGGTTCATCTACCCCGCCTACGACCAGATCGTGAGCCAGCTGGCCAAGATCCACGCCCGGTCGAAGGGCACGGTCCGGATGCCGGTGACGATCCGGGTGCCCTTCGGGGGCGGGATCGGCGCGGTCGAGCACCACAGCGAGAGCCCCGAGGCGTACTTCGCGCACACCGCCGGCCTCAAGGTCGTCGCCTGCAGCAACCCGGCCGACGGGTTCGCGATGCTCCAGCAGGCCATCGCCTCCGACGACCCGGTGCTGTTCTTCGAGCCCAAGCGCCGCTACTGGGAGAAGGCCGAGGTCGACACGACCGCGCCCCCGACGTCGTCGCTCTGGTCGGCGCGCGTCGTGCGTCCCGGCCGCGACTGCACGCTCGTCGCCTACGGACCCATGGTGAAGACCTGCCTGGACGCCGCCACCGCAGCGGCCGAGGAGGGACGGGAGCTCGAGGTCGTCGACCTGCGGTCGCTGTCGCCGCTGGACCTCCCGACGGTGCTCGAGTCGGTGCGGCGCACGAAGCGGCTCGTCGTCGTCCACGAGGCACCGAGCTACGTCGGGCTGGGTGCGGAGATCGCCGCGCGGGTCAGTGAGGAGCTGTACTACGAGATGGAGGCCCCGGTCCTGCGCGTCACGGGCTTCGACACCCCCTACCCGCCGTCGCGGGTGGAGGAGGACTGGCTGCCCGACCTCGACCGGGTCCTGCACGCCGTCGACCGCAGCCTGGGGTACTGACGTGACGAGGCTGAAGGACTTCCGGCTGCCCGACCTCGGCGAGGGGCTGACCGAGGGCGAGATCCTCTCCTGGTCGGTCGGCGTCGGCGACACGGTCACGCTGAACCAGGTCATCGTCGAGGTGGAGACGGCCAAGGCGGCCGTCGAGGTGCCCTCGCCGTACGCCGGCGTCGTCACGCAGATCCACCACGCGGCGGGCTCGGTGGTCGACGTCGGGGCGCCGATCATCACCTTCGACACCGACCCCTCCGCCGGGCCGCTGGAGGCAGCGGCGAACGCCGCGGCCGGTGCGGCGGCCAACCCGGTCGAGAGCGGCGCCGCGAGGGCCGCGTCCGTCGTGGGCGACCCGACCGAGGGCGAGCTCGTGCCGGCCGGTGCGAACGGCGCGCTCATCGGCGAGACCGGCGCGAACGGCCGGACGGCGACGCTGGTCGGCTACGGGCCCCGGACCGTCACGGCGACCCGACGCCCCCGCGCCGCTGCCGCTACGCCCCCGCCGGTCGTGGAACCGACCGACAAGCGGGTCTCCGCGCGGCAGGTCGGCGCGACGGCGGCACGGGTCGCGGGCGGCGTGACCGTCCTGGCCAAGCCGCCCGTGCGCAAGCTCGCGAAGGAGCTCGGCGTCGACCTCGCCGTCCTGCACGGGAGCGGCCCGGGCGGGACCGTCACCCGCGACGACGTCTCGGCGGCCGCCGCCCCCGTCGCGGCGGTGGCTGCTGACGACCCCGGAACGCGCGAGCGCCGGATCCCGGTGAAGGGCGTGCGGAGGCTGACGGCTGAGGCCATGGTCGGCAGCGCCTTGACCGCCCCCCACGTCACCGAGTTCCTGACCCTCGACATGACGCCGACCATGGAGCTGGTGACGAGGGTCCGGGCGCTGCCGGAGTTCGCCGGGGTGAAGGTGTCGCCGCTGCTGTTCGTGGCCAAGGCGCTGCTGCTGGCCGTGCGGCGGAACCCGGAGATCAACAGCACGTTCACGGGCGACGAGATCGTCGTCAAGGACTACGTGAACCTCGGGATCGCCGCGGCCACCCCGCGCGGGCTGCTGGTGCCGAACGTCAAGGACGCCGACCGGCTCGACCTGCTCGGCCTGGCGACGGCGCTGCAGCAGCTGACGGAGACCGCCCGCGAGGGGCGCACCGCTCCGGCCGACATGCAGGGCGGCACGATCACGATCACGAACGTGGGGGTGTTCGGCGTCGACACCGGCACGCCGATCCTCAACCCCGGCGAGTCCGCGATCCTCTGCTTCGGCGCGGTGCGCCCGACGCCCTGGGTGCACGACGGCGCGATCGCCGTGCGGCAGGTGACTCAGCTGTCGCTGTCGTTCGACCACCGCAACGTGGACGGCCAGCTCGGGTCGCAGTTCCTCGCCGACGTCGGGCGGGTGCTGGCCGACCCGACGACGGCGCTGCTGTGGTGACCGCTGCTGTGACCTGACAGACGGACGGAGATCACGCTCATGAACGACATCGGCGGATCGCCGGTGTCGTTGTACCTGGTGTCGCACCCCACCAGGAGGCACCCGATGAGCCTGTTCACCCGCAGCCGCAGCACCCGTCCCTCCGACGGCTCCAGCCGCCGCACCCGCACGCGCCGCGCCGTGTCGCGCGCACTGGCCGTCGCGCCGACCGTCGAGTCCCGTCACGAGCTGCTGGCGCAGAGCACCCGCCTGTAGCGCGTCCGGAGACAGCCCCCACCTCGTACGAGGTCGGGGGCTGTCGCCGTCCTCGGGGGAGTCGGGGATCACCCCGCAGGCGGGCAGGAGCACGGCGTCCCGCCTGTTGAGACAGGTGAGGGACTGCACGGTCCCGCGCCACTGCACCGCCTGGGAAGGCTCTCCCGTGTTCGTCCTCCGTCGCTCCCGCACCCGCTCCGCCGCCAGCTCCACCGCGGCCGGCCGCCGCGCCCTGGTCCGCGCCCTCGCTGCCTCGCCGACCCAGGCGTCGTACGCCGAGCTGCTGGCCATCTCCGCGCGCTTCTGACGCGCGCACCCCGAGCCCCCGACCCGCGTGCGGTCGGGGGCTCTGTCGTGCTCGGCCTGCAGCGAGGGACCAGACTCGACCACGTGACGAGCACCCGGCGCCAGGCCCGCGTCCGCGCCCCGGAGCTGACCGGCGCGGGCGGCTGGATCGGCACCGGCGGCCAGGAGCTGACCCTCGCCGCGCTGCGCGGCAAGGTGGTGCTGCTCGACTTCTGGACCTCGTGCTGCGTCAACTGCCTGCACGTCCTCGACGAGCTGCGGCCGCTCGAGGAGCGGTTCGCGGACGTCCTCGTCGTCGTCGGGGTGCACTCGCCCAAGTTCGCGCACGAGGCCGACCACGACGCCGTCGTCGCCGCGGTCGCGCGCTACGAGGTGCACCACGCGGTGCTCGACGACCCGGGGCTGAGCACGTGGTCGCAGTACGCGGTCCGCGCTTGGCCGACCCTCTGCGTGGTCGACCCCGAGGGGTACCTCGTCCACGTCGCGAGCGGCGAGGGGCACGGCGAGGCGGTCGGCCGGCTGGTCGAGGAGCTCGTCGCCGAGCACGAGGCGAAGGGCACCCTGCACCGCGGGGACGGGCCCTACGTGGCGCCGCCGGAGGCCGACACCGAGCTGCTGTTCCCCGGCGGAGTCCTGCTGCTGCCCGGGGGGGACCTGCTGGTGAGCGACACCGCGCACCACAGCCTCGTGCGGATGTCCGGCGAGCAGGTGGTGCGTCGCTACGGCACCGGGGAGCGCGGCCTCGTCGACGGGCTCGCGCCGCGGTTCGCCGAGCCGCAGGGGACGGCGCTGCTCGACGGCGGCGCGGTGCTCGTGGCGGACAGCGCCAACCACGCCCTGCGGCGGCTCGACCTCGAGACCGGGGAGGTCGTGACGGTCGCGGGCACCGGTGAGCCGTGGCGCCCGGGCGACAGCCTCGACGGGCCGGCGACGCAGGTGCGGCTGTCGACGCCGTGGGACGTCTGCGTGCACGACGGTGAGGTGGTCGTCGCGATGGCCGGCACGCACCAGCTGTGGTCGCTGCACGGCGGGATGCTGGAGGTCCTCGCCGGGACCACCGGGGAGGGGCTGCGCGACGGCGACGCGAAGCGGGCGTACCTCGCCCAGCCGAGCGGCCTGGCGTCCGACGGCGAGCGGCTGTGGTTCGTCGACAGCGAGACGAGCTCCCTGCGCTGGTACGCCCGGGTCGGCGGCCGGGGCCGGGTGGGCACCGCGGTCGGGACCGGGCTGTTCGACTTCGGCCTCCGCGACGGTCCCGCGGAGGACGCCCTGCTGCAGCACCCGCTCGGCCTGGCCGTCCTGCCCGACGGCAGCGTCGCCGTCTGCGACACCTACAACGACGCCGTCCGCCGCTACGACCCGACCACGCGAACGGTCACGACGCTGGCCACCGGCGTGCGCGAGCCGTCGGGCGCGGTCGTCGTCGACGGTGGGCTCGTGGTCGTCGCCAGCGCGTCCCACCGGCTGGAACGGCTGGCGGTCCCGGAGCCGGTGCAGGAGCGGCCGGTGCAGGAGGTCGCGCCGGGCGACGTCGTGCTCGAGGTCGCGTTCTCGCCCCCGCCCGGCCAGTCCCTCGACGACCGGGACGGCCCGTCGACGCGGCTCCTGGTCAGTGCGTCCCCGGCAGAGCTGCTGGTCGAGGGTGCGGGCGGCGGGACGGCGCTGTCCCGCCGGCTGGTGCTTGCGGGGACCCGTGGGGTCCTGCACGTGGGAGCCGCCGCGGCCAGCTGCGACGAGGGGACCGAGCACCCGGCGTGCCACGTGACGCAGCAGGAGTGGGACGTCCCGGTGCGGGTGGTCGAGGGCGGGCCCCGGAGCCTGGCGCTGGTGCTCCGCGCCTGACGCGTCCGCACACCCCGTCCGGCGCGCGGTGAACCGGAAGAGACGTGCTCGACCCCGCGGCGATGCGGCGGGGTCACGACGGCTCCCTAGCGTCCGCGGCCAGGCCAACTGACCGCCTCGACAGGAGCCCACGACATGACCGCCACCCTGGACCGGCCTACCCGGTCGACCGACCGCTCGCACTCCATCGACGAGTGGCGCCCCGAGGACGTCGCCTTCTGGGAGGCCGGCGGCGCGACGATCGCGAAGCGGAACCTCCTGTTCAGCATCCTGTCGGAGCACATCGGCTTCTCCGTCTGGACCATGTGGTCGGTGCTCGTGCTGTTCCTCGGCCCCGCCTACGGCTTCGCTCCCGAGGACAAGTTCCTGCTCACCAGCGTCCCGGCGCTCGTCGGCTCGGTGCTCCGCCTGCCCTACACGTTCGCGGTCGCCACCTTCGGCGGCCGCAACTGGACGGTCGTCAGCGCCCTGCTGCTGCTGGTCCCGATGACGGCGGCGCTGTTCGTGCTGCACCCCGGTGTCTCGCTGGGCACGCTGCTCGTCGTGGCTGCCCTCGCCGGTGTCGGCGGCGGCAACTTCGCCTCCTCGATGGCCAACATCAACGCCTTCTACCCGACCCGCCTCAAGGGCAAGGCGCTCGGCCTCAACGCCGGCGGCGGCAACCTCGGCGTCCCCGTGGTGCAGCTGGTCGGCCTGGCCGTGCTGGCCACCGCCGGCGCCACGCACCCCCGCCTGCTGGTCGCGCTCTACCTGCCGCTGATCCTCGTGGCCGCCGGGCTCGCCTGGGTCAACATGGACAACCTGACGTCGGCCCGCAACGACAAGCGCGCCATGCGCGACGTCTGCCGCGACCCGCACACCTGGATCATGTCCTTCCTCTACATCGGGACGTTCGGCTCGTTCATCGGCTTCGGGTTCGCCTTCGGCCAGGTCCTGCAGGTGCAGTTCAAGGCTGACTTCCCGACGCCGCTCGATGCCGCCTACCTGACCTTCATCGGTCCGCTGCTGGGCAGCCTCATCCGCCCCGTCGGCGGCATGATGGCCGACCGCTGGGGCGGCGCGAAGGTCACCTTCATCAACTTCATCGCGATGGCCGGTGGCGCGCTCGTGGTCCTCGTCGCCAGCAAGCAGGAGAGCCTGTCGCTGTTCGTCGTCGGCTTCGTGCTGCTGTTCGTCTTCTCTGGCATCGGCAACGGCTCGGCCTACAAGATGATCCCAGCCATCTTCCGGGCGAAGTCGCAGCTGCTCATCACGGACGGCGCCGACTCCGAGACCTCCGACCGTGAGGCCCGTCGCCTGTCGGGCGCGCTCATCGGCATCGCCGGCGCCATCGGCGCCTTCGGCGGCGTGCTCGTCAACGTCGCCTTCCGGCAGAGCTTCCTCGACACCGGCGCCGGCAACCGCGCCTACGTCGCCTTCCTCGTCTTCTACGGCCTGTGCGTGGTCGTCACCTGGGTGGTCTACCTGCGGCCCAGCGACAAGCGTCTCGTCGGCGTCTGAACCGAGCGCGCGACGCCCCGGCCGGACCCGGCCGGGGCGCCGTCGTGTGCGGGTCCGGACACACGTCGGGAACACGGACGACGCCGGGTCGACACCGCAGGGGCGGACGGTGTGCCGATGAGCACCGCACACCTGCTGCTGCAGGCCGATGAGGGCCGCGCGGACGACGTCGCGGCGTACGTGCAGGCGCTGTCGGGCTGCACGGCGGTGGCGGTGACGAGCGGCCCGTACGACGTCATCGCCGTCGTCGACCTGACCGACGAGGCGCTGGCGCGGGTGGTGCAGCGGTGCAGGCGCGGGCCCGGCGTGCACGACGTGCGGGTGTGCACCTCGCCGCGCTCCTAGCTCAAGACTCAGCCGAGCTGGACCCGGGCGTCGAGGTCGTCGCCGGGCAGCGCGTCGACGACGGCTGACACCGTCATCGCGTCCAGGCGGACCTCCCCGCCGTAGGACGACAGGAAGGCGGTGTCGGCGGCGTCGCGGCCGGTGGCGATGCGCACCAGGCTGCTGCGGGGCGCGAGCAGGGTCGCGTCCGCGACGCACCAGGTGCCGTCGACGAGCACCTCGACGACGGCGTGGAAGTCCATGGGGTCGAGCCCGGGGGCGTAGACCGAGACCAGCCGCGCCGGCACGTCGCGGGCGCGCAGGAGGGCGATCACGAGGTGGGCGTAGTCGCGGCAGACCCCCTGCCGGAGCAGCAGCGTGTCGACGGCGCCGTCGGTGCCGGCGCTGCTGCCGGGCACGTAGGACAGCCGGGTGCCGACCCAGGAGCTCGCTGCGCGCAGCAGGTCGTCGGCGCCGCGGACGCCGCCCAGCTCGGCCGCGGCGACGGCGGCGAGCCGGTCCGACTCGGCGTAGCGGCTGGGGCGCAGGTACTCGGTCGCGTCGAGCGGCGCGACGCCGACGGGGTCGCTGCGGCCCTCGACCTCCGCCCGGTAGGAGACCTCGAGCCGGCCCGCCGGGACCGTGCCGACGTGTGTCCGGCCGCCGACCGGGGAGGCCAGCTCGCGCAGCAGGACGGCCCGGCCGTCCACCGTCACGTCCAGCTGCTCCGAGGCAGGAGCCGGCGAGGCGACGGCGACCTGCAGCTCGACGGTGGCAGGGCCGAGCACCGAAGCGGTCAGCGAGCAGGAGACGGTGCGGTGCACGAGGCTCATGGTGAGGCACGGCGGGCCGACGGAGGAGGCAGAGCGGACGTGGCGCGCAGCACGGTCCGCTACCGCCTGCGGCAGTCGTTCGCCTACGCCTACGACGCCCCCGCGCTGTCGCTGCTGCACCGGCTCGTGGTCGTGCCTCCGCGCCGGCACGGCGACCAGCTGCTGCGGCTCGGCGCCGTGCGGGTCGACGACGACGGCGCCCAGGTGCACTGGGAACGGGACGGCCACGGCAACGCGGTGTGCACCGTGCGCGCCGCGGTGGTGCCCGAGCGGATCCGCATGGACGTCGACGTCGTCGTCGAGCGGACCGGCACGGAGCCGGTGCAGGACGACGAGCTGCTGCGCGACCCGCGGCTGCACGAGGAGAGCGCTCTGACGGTCGCCGGCCCGGCCCTGCGGCGGCTGGCGCACGAGGTCCGCGGCGGCGACGCCGTCGAGGTGGCCGACCGGCTCTGCGCCGCCGTGCACGCGAAGGTGGGCTACACGCCGGGGGCGACCACGGTCCGCACCACGGCGGTGCAGGCGCTCGCGCTGGGCGCCGGCGTGTGCCAGGACCAGGCCCACGTGTTCCTGGCCGCCGGTCGGGCGGCGGGGCTCGCCTGCCGCTACGTGAGCGGGCACCTGGTCGGGCAGGGCGGCACGCACGCGTGGGTGGAGGTGGTCGCCCCGGCGCCGGGCGGGGCCCGCGTGATCGCCCTGGACCCGTGCCACGCCCGCCGCACCGACGACCGGTACGTGACGGTCGCCGTCGGGCGCGACTACCTCGACGTGCCGCCGACGTCGGGCTGGTACGGCGGCCCGGCCCGGGGGACGTTGACGGGCTCGCGGGTGCTGGAGCGCGTGGCCTGAGCCGCGCACGAGGGCGCCGGGCACGGGCAGGTCCGGCCACGTGACAGGGCCGCGCACGAGAGCCGGGGCCGGACACGCGACAGGCCCGGTCCCACGAGGGGCCGGGCCTGGAGGCGAGCGGTCTAGTAGACGTCGCGGTCGCGGACGACCCGCTCCTCGGTGACCACACCGGTGCGACCGGTGGTGGCGCGGTTGAGGACCAGCATCGTCAGCAGCAGCCCGAGGGCGCCGCAGACCATGAGGATCACGCCGATGACGTTGATGTCGATGCCGCTCGCGGTGTAGTCGACGGCGAACGCGAGGATCGCGCCGAGTGCGAGCAGGAAGATGCTGACGCCGATGCCCATGCTGTCCCTCCCGGGGGTGGTGCCGCCGGGGGTGCCCGACGTCTCTGACGCACGGGATACCCCGGAGGACAGGTGCCACACGCCTGGCGGTCAGGTCCCGTGACGCAAGGTGACGATCCGGACACGCAGGAGGCCGGACCCCGTGCGGGCCCGGCCTCCTGCGTGCGTCAGCGGGGAGCGGCTAGAACGCGGCCTCGTCCAGCTGCATGAGCGACAGGTCGGTGGCCTCGGCGATGGCGCGCGCGGAGGTCAGGCTCGGGAAGACCGCCGACGCGAACCACTTGGCGGCCGCGACCTTGCCCTCGTAGAACGCGCGGTCGCGAGCGCTCGCGGTCGGCAGCGCCTCGACGGCCACGGCCGCCTGGCGCAGCAGCAGCCACCCGACGACGAGGTCGCCGAGCGCCATGAGCACGCGGGTCGTGTTGAGGCCGACCTTGTAGATGTTCTCGGTCTGCTCGGCCGAGCCCATCAGGTCGTTGACCATGTGCGTGATGATCGCGTTGCAGTCGTCCAGGGCCTGGCCGAGCAGCTCGCGCTCCTTGGTCAGGGTGCCGTTGCCGCGGTCCCCCTTGGCGAACTCCTGGATCTCCGCGGTGAGCCGGCCGAGCGCCTGACCCTGGTCGCGGACGATCTTCCGGAAGAAGAAGTCCATGCCCTGGATCGTGGTGGTGCCCTCGTACAGCGTGTCGATCTTGCTGTCGCGGATGTACTGCTCGATCGGGTAGTCCTGCGTGAAGCCGGACCCGCCGAAGATCTGCAGCGAGGTCGCGAGCAGCTCGTAGGCCTTCTCGGAGCCGTAGCCCTTGACGATCGGCAGCAGCAGGTCGTTGAGCCGCACGGCGACGTCGTCGACCGCGCCCTCGTGCTCGGTGAGCTCGACGCGGTCCTGCTGGCTGGCCGTGTAGAAGACCAGGGCGCGCAGGCCCTCGGCCCAGGCCTTCTGGCGCATGAGCATGAGGCGGACGTCCGGGTGGTGCGTGATCGTCACGCGGGGCGCGGCCTTGTCGGTCATCTGCGCGAGGTCCGGGCCCTGGACGCGCTGCTTGGCGTACTCGAGCGCGTTGAGGTAGCCGGTGGACAAGGTCGAGATGGCCTTGGCTCCGACGAACATCCGCGCGTTCTCGATGACCTGGAACATCTGGGCGATGCCGTTGTGGACGTCGCCGACGAGGGTGCCGACGGCGGGGGTATTCTCGCCGAAGGTCACCTCGCAGGTGGTGGACACCTTCAGGCCCATCTTCTTCTCGACGCCGGTGACGACGACGCCGTTGCGCTCGCCGAGCTGCCCCGTCTCGAGGTCGACGTGGTACTTGCTCACGAGGAACAGCGACAGGCCCTTGGTGCCCGGGCCGCCGTGGCCCTCGACGCCCACGGGGCGGGCGAGGACGAGGTGGAAGATGTTCTCGGGCCAGTCCCACTCGGCCGAGGTGATGAAGCGCTTCACGCCCTCGATGTGCCAGGTGCCGTCGGGCTGCTGGCGCGCGGTGGCGCGGCCCGCACCGACGTCGGACCCGGCGTCGGGCTCGGTGAGGACCATCGTCGCGCCCCACTGCCGCTCGATCGCGAGCTCGGCGAAGCGCTTCTGCTCCTCCGTGCCGTTGCGGTGCAGGATCGTGGCGAAGCCGGCGCCCGAGCCGAACATGAACACGGCGGGGTTCGCGCCGAGGATCATCTCGTTCGCGGCCCACCGCAGGGTGGGGGGAGCGCCGATGCCGCCGAGCGACGCCGGCAGGTCGAGCTTGTCCCAGCCGCCGTCGGCGTACGCCTGGTAGCTCGCCAGGAAGCTCTTCGGCAGGGCGACCGTGCCGGCCTCCTTGTCGAAGACGGGCGGGTTGCGGTCGGAGTCGGCGAACGACGCCGCGAGGTCGTTCGTGGCGAGGCGCTCGACCTCGCGCAGGACGTCCTTGGCGGCGTCCCGGTCGAGCTCGGCGAACGGACCTGCGCCCAGCGCCGAGTCGGCGCCGAAGACCTCGAACAGGTTGAACTCGATGTCGCGCAGGTTGCTCTTGTAGTGACCCATGTGCCTGGTGCTCCCGGAGGGAAGGTGGCCGAGCACGGGTGTACTGGCCGGTAACTTCCAGGTTATTACTCGTCGGTAACCTTGGCAAGCCCCGTGTGGTCAGGCGGCGGAGAAGCTCCGCTTGGACAGCCCGACCATGTACCCGTCGACCGTCGTGGTGACGGGCGCGGTCGGGTCGGTGGCGGCGCCGAGGGCGACGAACAGCGGCGTGAAGTGCTCGACCGTCGGGTGCGCGTACCGCAGCCCCGGGGCCCGGGTGCGGAACGCCTGCAGCTCCTCGACGTCCCCCCGCGCGAGGGCGTCGGCCACCCAGGCGTCGAAGTCCGACGACCAGCCGGGGACGACGTCGGGGTTGCGCCAGTCGACGTGCTGGAGCCCGTGCGTCATGAAGCCGGACCCGACGACCAGGACGCCCTGCTCGCGCAGCGTCCGCAGCCGGGCGCCGATCTCCAGGAGCTTGCCGGTGCTGGCGTGCGTGGGCAGGCTGAGCTGCAGGACGGGCACGTCGGCGTGCGGGTACATGACCTTCAGCGGCACCCAGGCGCCGTGGTCCAGGCCGCGGCCCCGGTGCTCGTGGAGGGTCTCGCCGTCGGGCATGACGGACAGCAGTCGGCGGGCCAGGCCCGACGCCTCCGGGGTGTCGAAGCGCATGTCGTAGTAGGTCTGGGCGAAGCCGCCGAAGTCGTAGACGAGCTCGGCCGGGACCGTGCTGCTGACCGTCAGGCTCTCCGACTCCCAGTGCGCCGAGACGATGAGGACCGCCTTCGGCCGGGGCATCGACCGGGCCCACCGCACCAGCTGCTCCATCCAGGCGGCGTCCTCGAACAGCGGCGGTGCGCCGTGGCTCAGGTAGAGCGAGGGCAGGGGGGCGTCGTCGGGCGTCCAGGGACGGTGCTCCTGCGCACGGTCGAGCGCGTCGACGAGGCGCAGGTGCCCGGCGAAGGGGTGGCGCGGGTCGAGGCGTGCGTCGGCGGCGGCGGTGGTGCTGCTGGTGGGGTCCAACAGGCTCATGGCGGGCTCCGGTCGTGGGTGCGGGAGAGCCGGCTCGAGGTCGCCGTCTCCTGCACCCAGCGTACGCGAGACGGTTGAGACTTCAAGTACTCGCGCCCGAGACGCGGCAGGAGGCACGATCTCGTCGTGACGCGACAGCCCGACCCCGGTGAGGTCCCCAACGTCGGCGTGCCCGCCGAGGTGGTCGCCCGCGCGAGCATGGCCGAGCAGCAGGACTGGGTGGCGTCGTACCTGCGGCGGCACGTCGTCAGCCGCCGCTCAGCGCTGCGCGGCGCCGGCGCGCTCGTGGCCGCCCTGGCGGTCAGCACCGACCCGTGGGCCCGGCGGCTGTCGCGCGCCTACGCGGCCGACGGTGTCACGGTCGTCGGCCGGCGGCTGTCCTACGGCAACGACCCGCGGACGCAGGTGCGGGTGGCCGGCGAGCTGACCGGCACGCCCCCCGCGGGCCGGCTCGTGCTCGACCTCGGGCACGACACGTCCTACGGGACCGCCGTCCCGGTCGAGGTCCGCCGGCTGCTGTCGCAGGTGCCCTCCACCGGGCCCGCGGTCCTCGGCGCCGAGCAGTCCTTCGTGCACGCCGCCCTCGACGGCCTCGCGCCCGGCACGCGCTACCACTACCGGTTCCGCCTTCCCGACGGCACGGTCACGGAGGACGCCGTCCTCACGACCGCACCGGCGCGGGGCGGCGTCGCGCGGCCGTTCACCTTCACCGCGCTCGGCGACCACGGCACGGACGTCCGCGACCCCCGCTCCGGGCGCGACGTCCGCAACGCCTACGACGCCGGCGACACCCGGCGTGCCGCCCTGCCCGCGACCGCCCTCGTCGGGCGGATCGCCGCGCAGGCCCCCGCGTTCCACCTGCTCGCCGGCGACATCTGCTACGCGGACGCCCAGGGGCTGGGCGCTCCCGAGACGTACAGCACCGGGCTGGCGCAGACCAACGACTACGACCCGTTCGCCTGGTCGTCCTACTTCGCGATGATCGAGCGGAGCGCCGCCTCGACGCCGTGGATGTTCACCACCGGCAACCACGACATGGAAGCGCTCTACGGGACGCCCCAGAACGCGCTGCCCCGCGTCGACACCGCGCACGGCTACGGCGGGCACGTGCAGCGGCTGGACCTCCCGACGAACGGGCCGAGCGCCTGCCCCTCGGTGTACACGTTCGTGCACGCGAACGTCGCCGTCCTGAGCCTCGACGCGAACGACCTCTCGGCCGAGATCCCGGTCAACACCGGCTACAGCGGTGGGACGCAGCTCGCCTGGGTCGAGCGGCAGCTGGCGGCGTACCGGGCCGACCCGTCCGTCGACTTCGTCGTCTGCTTCTTCCACCACTGCGCGTTCTCGACGAGCAAGACGCACGCCTCCGACGGCGGTGTCCGGGACGCGCTCGCGCCGCTGTTCGACCGCTACCGGGTCGACCTCGTCGTGCAGGCCCACAACCACCAGTACGAGCGCACGAACCCGATCCGGGGCGGGACGTCGACCCGGCAGGCGCCGGACCGGTCCACGGTCCGCCCCGCCGAGGACGGCACGACGTACGTGCTGGTGGGGTCCGGCGGCCGGCCCCGCTACTCCTTCCAGGACGGCAGCACCGAGCGCTACCGCGGGGACGGCGTCAGCGACACGAGCGCGGGCGCCGGTCCGCAGGTGACCGACAGCTACGTCTGGCGAGGACCCGGGGCGGACACCTCGCCGCTGCGCAACCCCCTCGTGCAGGAGCCCGAGAGCGTCGACTGGTCGCAGGTCCGGTACGCCGACTACGCCGTCCTGGCCGTCGACGTCGTCCCGGCCGCGCCCGGGCAGCTGACCACGATGACGCTGCGCGCCGTCACCGACCGCGGGACGGAGATCGACCGGCTGGTGCTCGAGCGGCGGGTCCGGTCCCGGGCCGCGGCGGCTCCGACAGCCCCGGCGGCGCCGGCCGCGACCCCGACCCC
>JAODNQ010000136.1 GCA_025464695.1 Frankiales bacterium
CGCCCTTCGTCGTGCTCGGGGTGCAGCGCTACCGGGCGGGTGTCAGCCGCACCGTCGTCCGGGCGGCCACAGGAACGTCCAGGAGCAGAGCGCCGCGGGCATCGGCCACGAGCCGCTCACCCGGTCGACCGTCGACCTCCGCCGTGTACCCGCTGCCCGGCAGGAGGCGGTCCAGGCCGAGCTGCTGGGTGCCCACCCCGCCTGCGCGACCCGGCTGCAGCACCAGGTCCAGGCTGCGCCCGTCGGTGTGCGCCCGCGCCACGAGCACGTCCGGGTACGTGGCGGTCGCCAGCCGCGGGCCGGTCAGGACGGCGTCCGGGACGGGGTCGAGCACGGTGTCGCGCCAGAAGCCCTGGTGCAGCATCCGGTCGAGGGTGACGCAGGCGTTGATGGCGTTCGACGCCCCGGCGTAGCCGCCGACCCCGTCCGTGACGACGGGCGAGCACAGCCGGTCGAGTGCCCGGAGGGCCGCCTCGGCGGCGTCGGCGTCGCCGCGCTCCCGGGCCGCCCCGAGCAGCGTCTCCATGTGCATCCCGTAGCCCTTGCGGTACGCCGGCACGTCGATCGCGGTCTTGGGGACGATGGCCTCCAGCAGGCCGTCCCGCTCCTCGAACGCCTCTTCGCGGGTGATGGCCCAGTAGCGCTCGGCCAGGTCCGGGTAGAGCGAGGACAGGAACAGCGGCAGCACCGCGTCCGGCAGGGGGAAGGGGACCTGGAGCCCGGTGATCTGCGAGCGCAGGGCCACCATCGCGAAGTCGGGAGCCGTGAACTCGGCGTCGAGCTTGGCCCGGAACACGTCCTTGAGCTCGTTGGTGTGCTCGGTGCCATAGGCACGGTCGTAGGCCTGGAGGGCGGCCAGGCCGCGGAAGTTGCAAGCCGTGTAGATCCAGTTGGGCTCGCACGGGAACAGGCAGAAGGCGGAGCGCCGGTAGTTGTCGACCAGCGAGCCGATGACCGAGTGCAGGTCGTGCCGGTGCGGACCGAAGCTCAGGCCGCCCTGCTCGGCGTAGCGCTGATCGCCGCTGAGGCCCGTGTACAGAGCCACCTGCAGGCCGAAGAAGCCGGTAAGCATGATGTTGTCGACACCGACCGGGTCGTCCTGGTACTTGAGCTTGCCCCAGGCGTTCTCGAGGCGCCAGTAGCCCCACACCTGGCGGTCGAGGTAGGTCTCGATGAGGTTGCGCTGCGCCTGGCCGCTGTAGCCGTCGAAGGCAGGCGTGTAGTGCTTCTGCATGACCGACAGGCCGTAGCCGAACTGGTTGATCTGGTAGCGCAGCGCGGCCGTCTGGAACTGGTCGATCTTGTCGTAGCCGGCGAACTGCCCGACCGGCTGCAGCGCCCGGTCGAACGTGTAGCGCAGGTGCTCGAGGTCCCGCTGTGACAGCTCCAGCTCGGCCGACGGCGGTGCGGGCACCGCGCGGTCCCGCGTCTCGACGAGGACCCGCGGCAGGTACGCCTGCCGGCGCGCGCGCCGCTCCTCGGTGCTGCGCGCCGTGACCCGGATCAGCACGCGTGACCCGACGACGAGCAGGGCCACGACCGCGGCAGCGACCCAGGCGCCGGTGCGCGAGACGTCACGGCCGGCCAGGGCCGCCGCACCGCCGGCCGCGAGCAGCCAGAGCGCGGGCGGGAACGTGGTGGCACCCGCGCCGAACCAGGCCACGAGCGTCGCGAGGAACAGCACGACGGCGACGGGCGTGAGCAGGGCGACCCACCCTCCAGCGGCGAGGAACCCGGCGCCGGGGAACCACAGTCCGACGCCGAAGGCCTGCAGCGCGGGGCTGTCGGCCAGGAGCAGCAGGGCCGCCCCGAGGACGACGCACGCGGCGTAGACCGCGGCGGAGCGCCGCAGCCGAGTGCGGGTCAGAGGCCCCGCGGCCGGAGCCGCGGGAGGGGAGGGGACGGGAGCGACGAGCTGCCCGGACAGGGTCACGTGGTTCTCCAGCGCAGGAGGGGAGCGGACGGGGACGGTCGGAGGGGGTGGGTCGCCCGGTGCTCGCGGAGCAGGCAGCGGGCGAGGGGGACGGCGACGGCGGCGTCGGCGAGCAGCATCAGCAGCCCGGCTGCCCGTACGTCGCTGAGCAGGGGACCTGCGCCGGCGGTCAGGAGCAGCGCGAGGCCGAGGACCGCGAGCAGCTCGTGGGCGACGACGAGCACGACGAGGCGCAGGCCGGCGGTCAGTGCGGGACTGGTGACGGTGGCCCACAGCAGCAGGCCGCCGGCGAGCAGCGCCGTGGGTCGCAGCACGGTCGCCTCGCCCGCGCCGAGCAGGGGGAGGTGCCACGCCCAGACGGCGCCGGGCAGGACGAGGGAGGCGCACCCGGCGAGGGCCCGCGCGGCGCCGGACGGCAGGGGCTGCGCGGTGCGCACCCGGCCGGTGAGGAGCAGCAGCGGTGCGGCGAGGGTGAGCAGCTCGACCTCGGCCATGGCCGCGAGGTGGGAGCCGGGGTCCAGCGCGCGCAGCGTGCCGCTCCCCAGCAGGACCGCCGCGACGGCGAGCAGCCGGGCCGCGCGCAGCCGGGCGGCGAGCAGTGCGCAGCCGGC
>JAODNQ010000156.1 GCA_025464695.1 Frankiales bacterium
CGGCTGCCCCGCCGCGCAGGGGGCCCGGGGGGTCGCGTCCTGCCGCTGCCCGGCGCCGAGGCGGTCGTGCGCGGGCTCGGCCGGGCGGCCATGGCGCTCGACAGCTCGGCCGTCCTGGCGACCCTCCGCGGCCAGATCGCGGAGCGCGGCGTCGTGCGCACCTGGGACGACGTCCTGCGGCCGGTGCTGGCCGCCGCGGGTGCGCGCTGGGCGCAGACCGGCGAGGGCGTGGAGGTCGAGCACCTGCTGTCGGACTGCGTCGTGACCGTCCTGCGCGAGACGGCGTCGCGGGCGCAGGAGCCGAGCGGGGGCCGCCCCGTGCTGCTGGCCTGCGCGCCCGACGAGCAGCACGTGCTGCCCCTGCACGCCCTCGCGGCCGGGCTGGCCGAGCGCGGGCTCGCCTCCCGGGTGCTGGGGGCCGCCATGCCCGGGCCGGCCCTCGAGGCGGCCGTCCGGCGCACCGGCCCCGCCGTCCTGTTCGTGTGGTCGCAGCTGCCGGAGAGCGCGGACCCCGCCGTCCTGGACGCGCTCCCCGTGACCCGGCCCGCGACCGCCATCCTCGCCGGGGGCCCGGGCTGGCTCCCGTCGTCGCTGCCCCGTCGCGTGACGCTCGCGGAGGACTTCTCCCACGCGCTCGACCTGGTCGACCAGGCTCTCGGGGCCTGAGGCGCGGGCGGGCGCTACGGTCCGCCCGTGACCGCACCCGGGGACCTCGCCACGCTGCTCGCCACCGGGGAGCACGCCGCCTTCCACGGCCAGCCCGCGGCCGCGACCGCCGCGCTCGAGCAGGCCGTCGTGCTGGCCCAGTCGCAGGGTCGCAGCGCGGAGGTCGCCGCCGCGGCCTGGCTGCTGGGCGTCGCGCTCGGTGCGGGCGGGCGCTACGGCGCGGCGCTGTCGGTGCTGAGCCCGCTGGTCGAGTCGGGCTCGCAGGACGGGGCCGCCCCCGAGCGCCGCCTCTTCGGCGCGCTCGCCAGTGCGACCGTCGCCAGCGTCCACCGCCAGCTCGGCCGGCACGCCGTCGCGCGGGAGGCCGACCTCACCGCGCTGGCGCTGTCGGAGGGGCAGGGCGAGGCGGGCTTCGACGCGCTGCTGGGTCTGGCCAGCGACGCCGTCGGCCTCGAGGACGTCAACGAGGCCGCGCGGCGGCTCGCGGAGGCCGAGGCGGTGCTGCCGGAGCGCGCCGACGAGTGGTGGCGCCAGCGGGTGCGCCGCGACTGGGTGCGGGCCGAGGTGGCCCTGATGGAGGGCCGGGTCGACGACGCGGCGGTCTTCGCCGAGGCCGCCGTGGACGGCGCCGAGGCCGCGCGCGCCCCCCGCCACGTCGCCAAGGGCCTGCTCATCCTCGGTCTCGCGCAGGTCAGCGCCGGCGACGACGAGGCGGCGGCGACCCTGCGCCGGGCGGCCACGCTGGCCGAGTCGCTCGGCACGCTGCCGCTGGTGTGGCCGGCCCGGGGCCTGCTCGGGGCGCTCGTGGCCGACGACGACCCCGCCGAGAGCGACCGCAGCCTGACCGCGGCCCGCACCGCCGTGCACGCCATCGCGGCCGACCTCCCGCCGGGCGTGCGCGCCGAGTGGCTGAGCCGGCCCGACGTCGCCGCCCTGCTCGAGGGCTGACCCGCCCGGGGGACGGCGGTCACCCACGCGGGTGACCATGCCGGGCATGGCCCGGGAGGACCACGGCGGGCGGCAGCGGCCCGGATCGCTCACGTCGCACGCGTCCCGTGCCGATGGACTCCGCATGCGGCGCCGTCCTGGCGCCCCGAGGGAGCCGGAGGTGCGCGTGAGGACGAGCGGGACGACGACCTCCGACGTGCTCCCCGACGCCGCGGTGCTGCTCGCCGACGTGGCGCGCGCCGCCGCCTCCGGCCCGGCCGCTGCCCTCGCGGCGCTCGTCGACGCGCTCGGCCTGCGCTCCGCCGTCGTCCGCGGCCCCGACGCCGCCCTGCTCGCCGTCGCGGGGTCCGCCGTCGACGCCGTGCCCGTGAGCCGGCAGGCCCCCGTCCCCGTCGCCTGCGACCTCGAGGTCCCCGGTACCGGCAGCGTCCTGACCGTCGTCGGCGCGCCCGACGGCGCCCTCCCGCTCCTCACCGCCGCCGCTGCCGTCCTCGCCCTGTCGCTGCGGCCGGCCACCGGACCCGCGCTGCTGGCCGACGGCGACGCCGAGCTCGACGCCCTCGCCGACGCCCTGCACGACGGCCCGGTCCAGGTGCTCGTCGCGGCCCGGTACGCCTGCGACGCCGCCGTCCGCGGGGGCGACGCCTCGCTCGCCCGCGACGGCGTGCAGGAGGCGCTCGTCGGCCTCCGCCGCACCATGTGGCACCTGCGCCCGCGCACCGCCGCCTGTCTGCCCGACGCCCTCGAGGCGCTCTCGGAGCGGCTCGTCGAGGCCGGCGGAGCCCCGCTCGTCCTCGACGTCGCCGCTGCCGCCGACCTCGCGCCGGCCCCTCGCGCGCTCGCCTACCGGCTGGTGCAGGCCGTCGCCGACGGCGGCCCGCTCTCGGTCACCGCCGCCCGCGACCGCGACGGCGTCGTCGTCGCGCTGTCCGGCGGTCGGCCCCTGCCCGACCCCGACCGGTGGGGGCGCCGCTGCCGGCTGCTCGCGGCCGCGCTGGTCCCGACCCCGGACGGCCTGCGGCTGCACCTGCCGCCGCCTCTGACCGACGACTCCCTCACCCCCTCCGAAGCGAAGGCCTGCTCGTGACCACGACCGTTCTCATCTGCGACGACCACCGCATCGTGCGGGAGGGCCTGAGGCAGTTCGTCGAGGGCGTCCCGGGGGTCACCCGCGTGGAGACCGCCGCCTCCGGCGAGGAGGTCCTGGCGCGCTACCCGCACGAGAAGCCCGACCTGGTCCTCATGGACGTGCGCATGCCCGGCCTCGGCGGCCTGGAGGCCACCCGCCGGCTCGTGTCCGCCCACCCCGGCGCCAAGGTGATCATGCTGACGGCCGCCGACGACCGCGACCAGGTCGCGGCAGCGGTGTCCTCCGGCGCCCGCGGCTACCTGCTCAAGGACGTGAGCCACGAGGAGCTGTGCGCCGCCGTCGCCCACGCCCTCGAGGGCGCCGACCTCGTCGAGCCGTCGCTGCGGCGCGCGATGGAGGGCCGGGAGACCGTCCGCAGCAGCCCGCCCGCGGCCCAGCTGACGGAGCGCGAGCTGCAGGTCCTCACGGGCATGAGCCAGGGCAAGAGCAACAGCCAGATCGGCCGCGACCTGTACCTGTCCGAGGACACCATCAAGACCCACGCGCGCCGGCTCTTCCGCAAGCTCGGGGTGCACGACCGGGCGCAGGCGGTGGCCCTCGGTTTCCGCCGCGGGCTCGTCAGCTAGTACCGCGCCCGGCTGTAACGGTGGCAGCCTCTCCTGCGATGACCACTTCGACCGACGAGCTCGCTCCTCTCGTCGCCGCCGCCCGCGAGGGTGACCGGTCGGCGACCGAGGAGCTCCTCGCCCGGTTGCGCCCCGGACTGCTGCGGTACTGCCGCGCCCGCCTGGGACGGACGGACGGCTCGTACGGGTCGGCCGACGACGTGGCCCAGGAGGTGTGTACCGCCGTGTTCACCTCACTCGACCGCTACGTCGACCAGGGGGCTCGTTCACCGCCTTCGCGTACGGCATCGCCGGTCACAAGGTCGCGGACGCCCTGCGCGCCAGCTACCGCGACCGCAGCGAGCCCGTCGAGCAGCTCCCCGAGTCCGTCGACACCGCCGCCGGGCCGGAGGACAGCGCGCTCGCCTCCGACGAGGCCGCCCGTGCCCGCCTCCTGCTCGACCGGCTGCCCGAGGCGCAGCGCGAGCTGCTCCTGCTCCGGGTCCTGGCCGGCCTGTCCGCGGAGGACACCGGCGCCGCCCTCGGCATGACCGCCGGTGCCGTCCGGGTCGCCCAGCACCGCGCGCTCGCCAAGCTGCGCGCCCTCGCCGCGGAGGACCTCGCATGACCGGCCCGTACTCGCCCGACGACGACGTCGACCTCGGAGCGGTCTCCCGCGACGACGCGCTCGTCGAGCTGCTCCGCACCGGCGGCGCTCCCGGGCCGGACGACGACGACGCCGCCCTCGACGCCCTGAGCGCCCTGCTCGCCGACGTGTCGGACGGTCTGCCCGAGCCCGGGATCCTGCCGGTGCGCGACCCCGCTCCCGCACAGGTGCTCCCGCTGCGTCGCCGTCGGGCCGCGCCGCGCGTCGCCCTGGTCGCCGCGGCCGGCGTGGGCCTGCTGAGCGTCGGCGGCGTCGCGGCGGCCGCGCCCGGCACCGCCCTGCGCCCCGTGCGCGACGCCGTCAGCTCGGCCGTCTCGGACGCCGTGTCCGGGGTGGTCGGGGCCGTCACGACCGACGACACCCCCACGCCGTCCGCGTCGCCCTCCGCGTCCCCGTCGCCCCGCGCGCTGCCGTCCTCGGCGGCGTCGCCGACGGTCGTCCCGGGCGCCCCGCGGCCGGTCGCGCCGCCGTCGGCCGGCGTCCGCCCGAGCAGCGACACGGAGACCGCCGCCGTGGCCCGCAGCCGCACCGGTGCGGCACGGGCCCGCAAGGCGCTCGACCGCGCGGAGGCGTTCCTCCACGACGGCAGGGCTGCACCGGCCCGGGCCCAGCTCGACGTCGCCGCGGCGGCCCTGCGGGACGTCCGCGACAGCGACGGGCGGGCCGACCTGCAGCGCCGGCTCGACGTCCTGCGCACCCAACTTCGGGCGCTGACCGCGGCGACCCCCTCGGCGTCCGCTCCGGGCTCTGCGTCCGCGACCCCCTCCCCGGGGACGAAGGGCCCGCGCGGCAGCAGCGCCACGCCGAGCCCCCGCCGGGCCAAGGCCTCGAAGTCCCCGAAGTCCGATGCGAAGGCCTCCCCGG
>JAODNQ010000174.1 GCA_025464695.1 Frankiales bacterium
CACCGCGAGCGGGGGCCGGCGTCAGCGGGGCGGCGTCGGCGAGCGCCGCCAGACGGCGGCCCAGCTCGGCGCCGTCGAGCGGGGGACCTACGGGAGCGCCCACGAGGCCGCCTCCTCCCCCAGCGCCGCCCGCAGGCGGGCGAGCCCGCGCGACGTCGCGCTCTTCACGGTGCCCACCGAGCAGTCGAGGGCGTCCGCCACCTGGGCCTCGGACAGGTCCTCGGAGAAGCGGAGGACGACGCAGGCGCGCTGCCGGGCGGGCAGCTGCGCGAGGGCGGAGCGCAGGGCCTGCCGCTCGTCGACGGCGTCGAAGCCGGGGTCGGCGGCGGGGTGCTCGGGAAGGACGTCGGTCGGGCGCTCGCCGTGCCACTTGCGGCGCCACCAGCGGCTGGCCGTCGTCGCCATGACCTTGCGGACGTAGGCCTCGCCGGCGCCGGTGTCGCGCAGCCGTCCCCAGCGCAGGTACGTGGCCGCGAGCGCGGTCTGCAGGAGGTCCTCGGCGAGCTGGGGGTCGCCGGTGAGCAGCCACGCGGTGCGCAGCAGGCGCGGGGAGCAGGCCTCGACGAGCTCGTCGAAGGACTGCTCGTCGCGCACGCCGTCCTCCTCATGACCGTCAGGAGCCCCTGTCCCCCACCGTAGGTTCCCCTGTCGTGCCCCTGACCTCGCGCACGCTCCGCACCGCCACCGTCCTCATGACCGTGCTGGCCCTCGCCGGCGCGCTCGCCCTGTCGCTGCGCCCGGACGACGACGCCGCGCCGCTCGAGGTGTTCCCGGGCGCGAGCGCCCGGCAGCGCCTGCTCGACCGGGCGGCGCTCGAGCCCTGCCCGCCGGTGGTCGGGGTGGGTCTCGACGTCGTGCTGCCCTGCCTCGGGGCGGGGCCGAGCGTGCGGCTGGACGGCACGCCGTCGGGCGTCCCCACGCTCGTCAACGTCTACGGCTCCTGGTGCGGGCCGTGCCGCGAGGAGATGCCGCTGCTGGCCGCCTTCCGGGAGCGGGCGGCGGGCCGGGTGGCGCTGCTCGGCGTCGACGCGCAGGACGACCCCGACGGCGCGCTGCGGCTCGCCGTGGCCAGCGGGCAGCACTGGCCGGCGGTCGTCGACGAGGACGGCGACGTCCTCCGCCGCTACGGCAGCGGCGCTCCCGTGACCCTGCTCGTGGACGGCGCGGGCGAGGTGGCGTTCGTGCAGCGGGGCGCGTTCCGGTCGGCCGCGCAGCTGGAGGCGCTCGTGGCCCGGCACCTGGGGGTGGCACTGTGAGGGCGTGCTGAAGATCGGGGCCCACGTCGACCAGGCCGACCCGCTCGGGGAGGCCGCCGCCCGGTCCGCGGACCTCGTGCAGTTCTTCCTCGGCGACCCGCAGGGGTGGAAGGCGCCGGTGGTGCCCGACGTCTCCCCCGACACCGGCGTCGACCTGTACGTGCACGCGCCGTACATCATCAACGTGGCGACGTCGAACAACAAGATCCGCGTCCCGAGCCGCAAGATCCTGCTCCAGCACGCGACGGCAGCGGCGGCCCTCGGGGCGAAGGGGCTGGTCGTGCACGGCGGCCACGTCGTCAAGGGCGACGACCCCGCGTCCGGCGTCGACAACTGGGTCAAGACGTTCCAGCGGATGGAGTGCCCCCTGCCGGTGCTCATCGAGAACACGGCCGGCGGCGACCTCGCGATGGCCCGGCGGCTGGACGCGATCGACCGGCTGTGGGACGCCGTCGGCTCCTTCGAGGGCGTCGGGTTCTGCCTCGACACCTGCCACGCCCACGCGGGCGGGGAGGAGCTCGTCGGGCTGGTGGAGCGCGTCCTCGCGATCACCGGCCGGATCGACCTGGTGCACGCGAACGACTCCCGCGACGCCTTCGGCTCGGGGGCCGACCGGCACGCGAACCTCGGCAGCGGCGAGATCGACCCGGACGTGCTGGTCGCGGTCATCGCCGCGGCGGGGGCGCCCGTGGTGTGCGAGACGCCGGGGGGCGCCGAGGGGCAGGCCGCCGACATCGCGTTCCTGCGGGAGGAGCTCGGTCCGTAGCCGGACAGACCGTCACCAGTACCCCGAAGAGCCTTGAACCACACCCGTCCCTGAGGCACGCTCCTCGGAAGGCCGCCCCGGCCGGACGTCTGTCGGAAGGCCTGCACGTGCGCTCCACCCGAGTCGCGGCCCTGATCGCTGCCGCGCTGATCGCCCCCGCCCTCCCCTCCCTCGCCGCGCCCTCGGTGCCGGTCGTCACGCCGCTGCTGCGCACGGTCGACGTCGCCCTCGGCACGACGGTGGCGTCGCTGACCGACGAGCGGCTGGTGGGCGTCACCTGGACCTCGGGGCAGGGCCGGGTGCGCGCCCGCTGGCACTACGTCACCGGCTCGCCGGCGCGGCCCGCGGGCTGGGGCCCCTGGACCGCCGTCGAGGACGACAGCGCCGAGCCCGAGCCGGCCGAGCGCGCCCACACCCGCCCGGGCACCGACCCGCTGTGGCGCCCGGCCGGTGCCGACTCGGTGCAGCTCGACGTCGCGGGCACGGCGAAGGGCCTGCAGCTCGTGCGGGTCACCGACGGCCTGCGGAAGGTCGTCCGCGGGCTGACCGGGGGCGTGGCCGAGGCGGCGACGACCCGCGGGCTGCTGGGCAGCGTGGGCAGCCGGGCCGACTGGGGCGCCGACGAGTCGCTGCGCTCGGGCAGCCCCGACTACGCCTCGACCGTCAAGGCCGTCACCGTCCACCACACCGCCAACGGCAACGACTACTCGCGCTCCGAGGTCCCGTCGATCATCCGGGCCGACTACGCGTACCACGTGAAGAGCCGCGGCTGGAGCGACCTCGGCTACAACCTGGTCGTCGACAAGTTCGGCGGCATCTGGGAGGGCCGGGCCGGGGGCATCGGCCGCCCGGTGATCGGCGCCCACGCCCAGGGCTTCAACACGGGCACGCTCGGCGTCTCGCTCATCGGCGACATGACCCGGGCCGCGCCGACCCCCGAGGCGCTCGCCGCCCTCACCCGGGTGACCGCCTTCGCCGCCGCCACCTGGTCCTTCGACCCCACCAGCAGCGTGACGCTCCGCAGCGGCGGCTCCCCGAAGTTCAAGAGCGGCTCGTCCGTCACCCTGCACCGCGTCTTCGGCCACAAGGAGACCGGCACCACGGCGTGCCCGGGCGTGCTCATGGACTCCCTCGACGACCTGCGCGCCGGCGCGCTGAAGCTGCTCGGCCCGGCGCCCAAGATCCTCACGGTCGACGTCACGCAGCCCGCGGCCGGTCTCGCGTCACCGGTGACCGTCGACGGGACGCTGTCGGAGGAGTCCCCCTGGCGGGTCGCGCTCCGCGACAGCGACGGCACCGTCGTCGCCAACGCCGAGGGCACCGGCACCGCGCCGTCGCTCACCTGGGCCGGTCTGGTCCCGCTCGCCGCCGGCCTGCCCGCCGTCGCCCCCGCTCCGTCCGGCACCTACACCTGGACCGTGGTGGCCGACGACGGCCTGCACCCCGCGTCGCGCCGCACCGGCACCGTGCGGGTCCGCTCCCTGCTCGGGGGCTGACCGTCCCGCTCGCTCCCGGGCGGGCCGGGCTGACGCTCAGCCGGCGCCGAGGTCGAACACCACGGCGGTGTCGTCGCGCCGCAGCACCGTGACCCCGCTGCCCGGCACCGGCTCGCGCGCGGCCAGCCCGTCGAACGGCGTCCCGGGCAGGCGCTGCGGCACGGCGACCACCGTCCGGACGCCGTAGGCCCGCAGGGCGGCGACCGCCGCGGGGTCGGGGAACGACGGGATCGCCTTGCGCAGCTCGTCGAGCGGCCGGGGCAGGAAGCCGCTGCTTCCGTTCACCAGCCGCGGGAAGCCGTCGGTCGACCACAGCGCCCAGGTCTGGTCGACGAACTCGTCCGTCGGCAGGACCAGCACCGGCTCCGGCAGGGCGGCGAGCTCCAGACCGGCCGGCGGCAGCGGCGGGGACGGGTACGCGACGTGGTCGCGCCCCTCCACGAGGACCCCGGCCACGAGCACCAGGGACAGCGCGGCGCCCACGCGGCGGGACGGCAGCAGCCCGCGCAGCCGGTCGACGCCCTGCACGGCGAGCAGGCCGAGCGCCAGCCAGGCGAGGGTGACGAGCCGGCCGGGCGTGCGCACCCCCTGCCAGCCGGGCAGGTGCTCGAAGACGGGGACGTAGGTCAGCCGCCCGTCGAGGGGGCCCTGCGTCCCGAGCGCGAGCACGCAGCACACCGCGACGACGGCGACGAGGGCCAGCCGACGACGACGGGTCCCCCGGCCGACCAGGAGCCCGAGGACGGCCAGGACGGTCACGACCAGGCCGGGAGCGAGCGACATCTCCGGCGCCGACAGCAGGCCCTCGCGCAGCCCGGACGTCACCTGCCCCCAGGCCGCGGACTCGGCCGGGGCGGTGATCAGGCTGCGCAGCGGCGGGCTGTAGAGGTCGACGTTGGGCAGGTCGCGGCGCGACTCCGGGAACCGCTCCACCACCGAGCGGTAGGGCAGCGACAGCAGCACGCCCGTGACGAGGAAGACGGCCGCGCCGAGGGCGTCGGCGCGCAGCAGCGCCGTCGGGGGGCGGACGCGTCGTACCGCCGCACGGACGAGCGCGACCGCGGACAGCACCGCCAGCAGGTAGGCGAACTGCAGCCCGATGCCGAAGCCGAGGCTGACCTGCCAGGCCGCCACGACCCAGCCGGCGAACGCCCAGCCGGGCCGGACCGGGCCCGGGGTCCTGCCCCGCACCCCGTGGCCGCGGGCGAGCAGCGCGAGCGCCAGCGGGATGCCCCCGCTGGACAGGATGTTGAGGTGCCCGACCTGCGCGGTGCGCCAGGGGTTGAAGGCGAACGCCGCGCCGGCGACCGCCGCGGCTCCCCGGCTGCCGCCGAGCTGCCGGGCCAGCACGTAGGCGCCGGCAAAGGCCAGGGCGTACGCGAACAGGAAGAGGAGGTCGTAGCGGAGCACGGCCGAGCCCGGCCCGGAGCCGAGCAGGCCGGCGGGCGCGTACCCGAGCAGGCTGTCGGAGAAGCCGAGCGAGGTCTGCAGCGGGGCGAACAGGTTCGCGTCGAACGGGTGGAGCGGCTGGCGGGCCAGCGCGTGGCCGACCCAGGCCAGCTCCCAGGTCTGCAGCAGCGGGTCGCCGAGGTCGCCGGGGACGACCTTGCCGAGGTGGCGCACCAGCGACCACCGCAGACCCGACACCAGGAGCAGCCCCGCGAGGAGCGCGAGGAGCCCCTCCTGGACGACGGAGACCCGGCGCCGGCTGACGGTCGGGACCGGCTCCACGGACTCGGTCGCGGGAGAGGCCACGGGACGAGAACCTAACGGCTGCCGTGCCCGGCCCGGCCGGTGACAGTCTGGAGGGGTGACGTCCCCCTCCGTCCCGCTGGACGACCTCCCGGTCGACGCCGAGCCGGCTGCCGGCCCCCCCAGGTCGGGGCTCCGGCGTCGGCTGCCGGCCCTGCCGCCCGGCGTCGGCTACTGCCTGCGCGTCTTCCTGCTGGTCCGCGCCGGCCTGTTCGTCCTGGGCCTGCTCGCCGTGGGCCTGGTACCGCAGAACGAGCGGGTCGGGGTGCCGGGCTGGGCGTCGCCGCCGATCGCGCAGGGCTGGAGCAACCTCGTCACGGCGTGGGAGCGCTCCGACGCCCTCTGGTACCTGTCGATCGCCCAGGACGGCTACCGCGACGACGACGGCAGCGGTGCGTTCTTCCCGCTCTACCCGGTGATGGTCCGGGGCTTCACGCCGCTGGTGGGAGGGCACCCGCTGCTCGCGGCGTACCTGGTGGCGAACCTGGCGCTGCTCGCCGGCCTGGTCCTGCTGTACCGCCTGACCGAGCTCGAGCTGTCGACGTCGATCGCCCGCCGCGCCGTGCTCTACACCTGCCTGTTCCCGACCGGCTTCTTCCTGTTCGCGCCCTACACGGAGTCGCTGTTCCTCGCGCTGTCGGTGGGCGCGCTGCTGGCCGCCCGACGCCGGGCCTGGGGCACCGCCGCCGTCGTCGGGGCCCTCGCCGCCCTGACCCGCAGCCCGGGCTTCCTGCTGGCGCTGCCCATCGCGGTCGAGGCGCTGGCCGTGGCCCGCAGCGAGTCGGGACGACGGCGCTGGGAGCAGCTCGCCGCCGGCCTGGGCGCGAGCGCCGCCGTCGGGGGCGGCCTCGCCCTGTACCTGCTGTTCTGGCGCTCCCGCGGCGACTGGCGGCACCCGATCACGCTGCAGCAGACCGCCTGGGGCAAGGAGCGGACCTGGCCCTGGGAGACGCTCTGGGACGGGGTGAGGACCGGCCTGCAGTTCCCCGGCAGCTACCCGGGCGGCTACTTCACGGTCGACGCCCTCGTGGTGCTGCTCGTCCTGGCCGGTCTGGTCTGGTCGGCGGTGCGGCTGCGGCCCTCCTACACGGCGTACGTCCTCGCGGTCGTCCTGCTGCCGCTGTTCCTGGAGTTCAGCTCGCGGCCGCTGCTGTCGCTCCCGCGCATCTACCTCGTCGCCTTCCCCGTGTACTGGGCGATGGCCCGGTTCGCCGAGCGCTGGCGGGCGCACGAGCTGGTGCTCGTCACGAGCACCGCGGCCTGGGCCGTGCTCGCCACGATGTTCGTCAGCTCCTACCCGATCTTCTAGGGGCCCTCAGCCCACCCACCAGCCCGACACGAACAGCACCGTCTGGGTCAGCGCGGCCAGGGCCGACAGGGCGAGCACGACGGCGGCGGTCCGTCGGCGATCGGCCAGGGCGCGGGCCAGGAGCAGCCACGCCGGCCACCACAGCAGGGTCGAGCGCCCGACGGAGTACCAGACCGAGCTGGTCGCGAAGGCCGTGACGGTCAGCGCCAGGTACACCGCCTCGGGGAGCTGGCGCCGCCGCACGAGGACGGCGCACACCACGACCCCGGCCAGCACGCAGGCGGTGTCGAGGCCGGCCTGCACCTGGAAGTCCCAGCGCGAGCCGGGGGCGGTGACCAGCTCCAGGGTGTGACCGAGCGCGGTCCAGGGCCAGGTGGTGGAGCGGTGGTAGACCCGGCTCTGCGCGGTCGCCCAGGCCAGCGGGTCGCCGGTGAGCGCCCACAGGTAGCCGAAGTAGCCCAGGGCGCCGAGCGGGCCGCAGAGCAGCAGCAGGTGCCGCGCCCGGGGCGGGGGGCGGTCGAGGAGGTAGGCCGTGACGAGCCCCGCGAACAGGAACAGGCCGGAGATCCGGACCACGCTGGCCGCCCCGCACAGCAGGCCGGCCCGCGCCCACCTGCGCTGCCGGCCGGCCGACCAGGCGGGCAGGGCCAGCGCCAGGAACAGCGCCTCGGAGTAGCCGGCGACGAGGAAGACGCCCCAGGGGGAGCAGGCGAGCAGGGACGCCGCCAGGGTCGGAGGGGCGCCGTCGGCCGCGGCCAGCCGGGCGAGCTCCCGCAGGGCGACCGCGGACGCGACGGCCGAGACGAGCATGGCCGCGGCCGTCCACCCCGGGACCACCACGTGCGTGACCCGGAGCAGGAGCGGCAGGCCCGGGAAGAACGAGACGATCCCGCGGTCCGGGTAGTCGCGGGGGTAGCCGTCGTAGCCGTGCTGGGCGATCTTGCGGAACAGCTGGACGTCCCAGCGGTCCCACAGGGCGGTGTACTGCCGGGGGCCGTCCGGGACGAAGTCGTACAGGACGCGGACGCCGACCGCGGCCACGGCCAGCGCGGCGAGCCGGCTCGCGGACCAGACGCCCCACAGCGCCCGGTCGGGGGTGGTGATCGCGTGCCGGGGGCCGGCGCCCGCGGACGGCCAGGGCACCCTCACCGGGAGGAGAGGCCGCGCTCGGCCCCGGTCACACCGCGACCGGCTCCCGCTCCGCCCTCGTGCGCGGCCCCCGGGCGTCGGGCGCGCCGTCGAGCACCCCGCCGGCCGGGTCGTCCTCGCCCGTCGGCAGGCCGGACAGCGGATCGGTGCGCACGACGTCGTGCTGCGGCCGCAGGACGTCGCGGACCACGTACGCCGCGAGCACCAGGAGCAGCGCGTCGCGCAGCAGGACGGCGCCGAGGAACCAGTCGTAGCCGAGCCCCTGGCCGGGCTTGTCGTTGCCGATGAAGAAGTAGAACCGGGTGAACAGCACCACCGCCTCGGCGGCCTGCCAGGCCAGGAACGGCCGCCACCGTGGCCGGGCCAGCACGGCGATCGGCACGAGCCAGATCACGTACTGCGGGCTGAACACCTTGTTGGTGAGGAAGAAGGCGACGAGGACGAGGAACAGCAGCTGCGGGAAGCGGGGCCGTCGTGGGGCGCGCAGGGCGAGGAGCACGACCAGCGCGAGGCAGAGCAGGAAGCTGACCTCGACCGCCCGGTTGAGGACGTGCGGAGGCTGCCCCGGCCCCTGGTCGCTGTCGAGCACGAGGTCGAGGACGTCGTTGCGGAGGCTGTCGCCGGGGGTGCGCAGCTTGCTGACCGCGAAGTAGAGCGAGTCCCAGTCGGCGCCGCGCGTGTTGTTGAGCTCGACGAACCGGTACACCGCGTTGATGCCCTCGACCGACGAGCCGTCGGGCGCCGTGGTCTGCAGGTGCGGTGCCAGCGCGCGCAGCCCCTCGGCGTCGTACCGGTCGAGCGGGCTCTCCGCCACCTTGGTCTGCACCCCGCCGATGTCCGCGAACGACGGCGAGATCAGGTACACGGGCACCACGAGGAGCGCCCCGGTGACGGCGGCCGCGACGGCCGCCACCAGCCAGGACCGCAGCGTGCGGGTGCGGTAGGCCAGGGCCAGCAGCGGCACGAGGAACAGCACCGGGTAGAGCTTCGTCGCGGTCGCGGCGCCCAGGGCGACGCCGGCCCACAGCGGCTGCCGCCGGGCCCACAGCACCATCGCGACGCCGGCCAGGGCCGTGGCGACGAGGTCCCAGTTGGTGGTCCCGTGCAGCACGAGCGCCGGCGCGGCGGCGAACATGGCGGCGTCCCAGACCCGCCGTCGTCCGGTCAGCCTGACCGTGGTGACCGTGACGACGACCGCGCAGGCGGTCAGGAGCATCCAGGTGAGGTCGTAGAAGCGGCGGGGGCGCTGGTCGGCCGGGAACACCTCGACGGCGTCGGCCGCGACCTTCATCACCGCCCCGATGACCACGGGGTACTCGACCGGGTGCTCGAGGTACGGCGCCTTGCCCTCGTTGAGCCGCTCGGAGAAGTACAGCGCGAAGACGTCGGTGTAGCAGGCCCGCGTGTACTGGTACTCGTCCGCCCACGGGTGCACCCGGCAGGGCGCCTTCTGCCAGAACCCGAGCAGGCTCGTGAACAGCGTGATCAGGACCAGCCAGCGGACCGGCGACAGGAAGCGGCGGTCGGTCAGCCGGGCGTGCAGGCCGGGCCGGCCGCCGACGGCCTCCGCCAGCCCCGCGACGACCGGGTCCTCCGACGACGGCAGGACGGGCACGCCGGGACCGGGGCGGGGGCCGGCGCCGGGGCGCTCCTGCAGGCTGCTGCTCACGCGGTCATGCTGCCACGGCCCGGCCGCCCCGCCCTGGCGCGGAGCCGGGTGGTCAGAAGGTCGGCTCGGGCGCCGGCACGTCCGGCGGCGGGCTGTCCTGCGGAGGCTCTGGGCTCGGCTCCGGGGGCGGCGGGGGCTCCTGGCTCGCGACGGGCCGCGGGGACCGGCTCGGCCGCGACCGGGTCGGGGCGACGCTGGGCTCCGGGGCGTCCTGGGTGGGCTCGACCGTCTCGACCGTGTCGGGCACGGACGTCCTGCGGGTGCGCGGCCGGCGCGTCCGGGTGGTGCCCTGGTCGCTGTCGTCGTCCTCCCGGACGCTGCTGCCCGAGCCCGCGTCCGAGGACGAGGTGCGGCCGACGTCGGCCCGCGGCGGGAACTCCTCCTCGGGAAGGCCGGCGAGGGCGGCGTCCATGAACGCCTTCCAGATGCGGGCGGGCGCGGAGCCGCCGGTCAGGCCGCGGGGACTGCCCAGCTCACCCACGATCGGCTTGTTGTTGCCGCGCCCGATCCAGACCGCGGTGGACAGCTGCGGGGTGAAGCCGACCATCCAGGCGTCGTTGCTCTCCTGGGTCGTGCCGGTCTTGCCGGCGGCGGGGCGGCCGTCGGCGAGCCGGCCGTTGGTGCTGGCCGTGCCGCTGCGCACCACCTGCTGCAGCGCGTAGTCGGCGTCGGCGGCGACCTCCTCCGAGAAGGCCCGGTGCCGGTCGATGATCTTGGCGTTGTAGGCGAGGCCCTTGGAGCCCTGCCGCCGCACGCTCTTGACGAAGAACGGCTTGGTGGAGATCCCGCCGGCGGCGAAGGTCGAGAAGCCGCTGGCCTGGTCGATGACCGGCACCCCGTAGATGCCCAGCGCGATGCCGAGCGCGGTGTTGCCGTCGGCGTCGGCCAGCCGGACGTCGTTGCCGATGCCGGCCTTGTGGGCCATCTCGGCGACCTTCTTCGGGCCGACCTGCTGTGCCAGAGCGGTGTAGACGGTGTTGACGCTGTTCTCGGTGGCCGTGACGAGGTCGATCCGCCCGAAGTCCTCGTCGTTGAAGTTGCTGACGGGCACCGGGTAGCCCTCGAACTCCTTGGGGCTGTTGCCGCTGAAGCGGGTGCGCAGGCTGATGCCCTGGTCGAGCGCCGCGGCGAGCACGTACGGCTTCATCGTCGAGCCGGGGTCCTGGGCGTGCTCGTGGCTGGCGTAGTCGAAGCCGCCGTTGCCGGTGCGGCCGCCGTAGTAGGCCCAGACCTCGCCGGTGCCGGGCTTCACGGCCACCAGGGCGCCCTGGATGAGGGCGTTGTTGGCCTCGTCGAGGCAGGCCTGCCTGCCGCGGGTGCAGGAGGGGTCGACCTCCGCCGTCTGCTTCGGGATCTCGGCGGGGACGGCGCGCTCCGCGGCCTCCTGGGCCTGCCGGCGCAGCGTGGTCTTGACGATGAGCCCGCCCTGGGCCAGCTGCGCCTCGGAGAAGCCGCCGAGCCGGGCCAGCTCCTCCTCGACCTGGTCGATGACGTAGCCCTTGGGGCCGCTGCGGTCCTGCTGCTTGACGGAGGCGGCGTCCTTGACGAACGGGTACTTCGCGGCGGCGCGCTGCTCCGGCGTCAGCCAGCCCTTCTTGACCATGCCGTCGAGCACGTAGGCCCAACGGCCCTTGGCCGCCTCCGGGTGGCGCTGCGGGTCGTACGCGGCGGGCGACCGGACGGACGACGCGAGGACCGCGGCCTGCGACGGCGAGAGGCGGCTGGCCTGCGCACCCGCCCCGAAGTAGGTCTCGGTGGCCGCCTGGATCCCGTAGGCCCCCCGGCCGAAGTAAATGGTGTTGAGGTAGTCCTCGAGGATCTGGGGCTTGCTGCGGGTCTGGCTCATCTTCAGCGCGATGAACACCTCCTTCACCTTGCGCGTGTAGGTGCGCTCGCTGGTGAGGAAGGCGTTCTTCGCGTACTGCTGGGTGATCGTCGAGCCGCCCTGCTGGATGTCGCCGCCGCCCCGCACGTTGGTGAACAGCGCCCGGGCGATGCCCCGCGGGCTGATGCCGGGCTCGCTGTAGAAGCCCCGGTCCTCGGCCGCCAGGACCGCCTGCTGCCCGGCGTCCGACACCGCCGTCAGCGGCACGACCTTGCGGTTGAGCGAGCCCACCCGGCCGAGCTCGGAGCCGTCGGCGTACGTGATGATGGTGGCCTGCTGGGTCGACAACGCGTTCGGCTCCGGCACGTCCGTGAGGGCGTAGCCGACGCCGCCGAGCGCCACGAGCCCGAGCACGCCACCGCCCACTGCGCCCAGGACGAGCTTCTTCCACGAGGGTCTGCTCACGGGTCCATGGTCGCAGGCCCAGCGTGGGGCGGCGGTGAGGCGTCAGCCCCGGCCCCCGCCGCGGGTGGGGGCGGGCATGGCCGTGGGGGCGGAGTCGGCGCTGTACGGGTCCGAGGCGACGGCCGAGTCCGAGCCGGCGGCGGCGTCCGAGCCGGCGGCCGGGTCCGTCGTCGCGTACGGGTCGGACCCGCTCGTGGCGTAGGGGTCGGCGGCCGGGTCGGTCGTGGGCTCACCGCCGAGCCGGGTGGGCGCCGGGTCGGCGGTCGGGGGCGCGTAGCTCGGCAGGTCGGTCGGCACCACGACGTCGGGCCGGCTCGGGGTCGGCGAGGGCGTCGGCGAGCCGGTCGGCGACGCGGAGGGCGTGGGCGACGGCGAGGGGGAGGGGGCGCGCCCGACGCCGGCCCGGGGCGGGAACGCCCGCGCGGGCTCGCCCTGCAGCGCGGCGTCGAGGACCGCCTTCCAGATGCGAGCCGGCTTGCCCCCACCGGTGGCGCCGGCGACCGGCTCGTTGTCGCCCCGGCCGAGCCACACCGCCGCCGACAGCTGCGGGACGGCACCGACCATCCAGGCGTCGCGGCTGTCCTGCGTGGTGCCGGTCTTGCCGATCGCGGGCCGCCCGTCGAGCCGGCCGTTCGACGACGCCGTGCCGCGCTCGACCACCTGCTGCAGCGCGAAGGCGACGTCGGCCGTGACGTCCTCGGGCAGCGCCCGGTGCGTGTGCCGCTGGGCCCGGTAGACGACGGTGCCCCCGGCGCCCTGGACGGACTGGACGACGAAGGGCGCCGCCGCCACCCCGTGGTTCGCGAAGGTCGCGAACGCCGTCGCCTGGTCGACGACGCGCACTCCGTAGACCCCGAGGGCGATGGCGAGGCTCGGCGGGCCGTCCGGCTCGGCCAGCCGGTCGGCCTCCCGGATGCCGACGGCGTGGGCGACGTCGGCCACCGCCTGCGGGCCGACCTTGGCCGCCAGGGTGACGTAGGCGGTGTTGACGCTGTGGACGGTGGCGTCGACGACGTCGACCTCCCCGAAGGACTCGTCGCCGAAGTTGCTGACCTGCTTGGAGTAGCCCGGCACGGTGAGCGGCGAGTCGCCCGGGAGCCT
>JAODNQ010000203.1 GCA_025464695.1 Frankiales bacterium
GGGACCGCGGGCGGGGCGACCACCCCCGGCGGACAAGCGACGACGGCGGGCGCACCGGCGGGCGCGGCCCCGGGCTGCGGGCCCCTGACGGCCACCGACCGGGGGGTCACCGCGAAGACCATCACCGTCGGCGTCATCACGGTCGACCTCGGCACGGCGGGAGAGGCCCTCGACCTGCCCTCGAGCGCCGACCTGCGCAAGGCCTACGGCGCGGTCATCGACGACGTGAACGCGAAGGGGGGCGTGCGCTGCCGCAAGCTCGTCGCGAGGTTCTACAACGACAGCGTCCTCGATGCGAGCCAGGAGCACGCCGCCTGCCTGCAGATGACCGAGGACAAGGTCTTCACAGTCTTCAACAACTTCTTCACCACGCAGGAGGCGGCCTGCATCGCGAAGCAGAAGATCCCGAACATCTGGTACGGACCGCCGCACACGGCCGACCTGCAGCGCTACGCGCCCTACATCCTGTCCTGGCAGCCGCACCTGGACCTGCTCATCAAGCACTACGTCCACGGCGCGCAGCAGCAGGGCTTCTTCTCCGGCATGAAGAAGCTCGGCCTGCTCCAGGGCAGCTGCTACCCGGACGAGAACGCCGCCGTCCGCCGCGAGCTGAAGAGCATCGGCGTGGCCGTCGGGTCGACGTTCGACTACGGCTGCGACCAGGCCGCCACGCCGGCGTCCAAGGACCAGGCTGCGGCCCTGCAGTTCCAGCGCGACGGCGTCACCCACGTCGTGAACGTCGCCTACGGCAACGACGCCGGCTTCTCCCGCGCAGCGGACCAGCAGGGCTACGACCCCGCCTTCGCCCGGATGGAGGACGCCTCGGGGACCCTGATCGAGAACGGCGCGCAGAACCCCGGGCGGAGCTTCGACAAGACGCTCATGATCTCCACCCAGCAGACGGGCGCCGGCAACACGCCCGGCTACCAGCACGGCGCCGCGACGAAGGAGTGCACGCGGCTGCTCAAGGGCGTGGGCCTGCCCGCTCCCTACGCCGCGCCGTCCGCGGTGTTCTTCGGCATCGCCTGCGTCAACGTGGCGATGTTCAAGGACATGGCGGAGCGGGCGCCGTCGCTGGTCCGCACGCAGCTGGCGACGGGGCTGTCCCGGGTCGGGCAGAAGGACCTCTCCCTGCCGTCCGGTCCCGCCATCTTCAACAGCGCTGCGCTACCGACCGGGGGGCAGCAGTGGCGGCCGGTGGTCTACGCGACGGCGTGCCAGTGCTGGCGGGTCAAGGACGCCCGCTTCCGTCCCGGCTACTGACCCCGACTCCCAGCACCACGATGACGACGAGGAGACTCGGCACGTGCGCGCAACCGTCCTGGCAGGCCCCGGCCACGTCCGGGTCGACGACGTCCCCGACCCCCGCGTCGAGCGACCCTCCGACGTCGTCGTCCGCGTGGTCGCCTCCTGCATCTGCGGGTCGGACCTGTGGCCCTACCGGGGGGCACGCGACACCCCGGAGCCGGTCCGGATCGGCCACGAGTTCCTGGGCGTGGTCGAGGACGTCGGCAGCGCCGTCCGCACCCTGAGCGCCGGTGACCTGGTCATCGCGCCGTTCGTCATCAGCGACGGCGCGTGCGTCCACTGCCGCAACGGCGTCACGACGTCCTGCCTGCACGGCGGCAACTGGGGCTCCCTGGCCCGGGAGAACGGCAGCGCGGACGCCGGGCAGGGCGAGCGCGTGCGGGTCCCACTGGCCGACGCCACGCTGGTGCCGGTGCCCCGGGACGTCGACGAGGCCCTCGTGCCGGACCTGCTGACGCTGTCGGACGTCATGGCCACGGGGCACCACGCCGCGGTGTCGGCGATGGTCGGGCCGGGGTCGACGGTCGTCGTGGTCGGCGACGGCGCCGTCGGCCTGTGCGCGGTCCTCGCCGCGGTCCGGCTCGGGGCGGAGCGGGTCGTGACGATGTCGCGCCACGCGACCCGGCAGTCCGTCGCCCGCGGCTTCGGTGCCACCGACGTCGTCGAGCAGCGGGGCGACGACGGCGTGGCGGCCGTCCGGGACCTCCTGGGCGGGACCGGGGCGGACGCCGTGCTCGAGTGCGTCGGGACGGCGGAGTCGATGACCCAGGCGATCGGCTGCACGCGGCCGGGCGGCACCGTCGGGTACGTGGGCGCGCCGTACGGCGCCGAGCTGCCGATCCGGCGGCTGTTCGGCGACAACGTGGGCGTGCGCGGCGGCGTCGCGCCGGTCCGCACGTACCTGCCCGAGCTGCTCGGCGACGTGCTCTCCGGCGCCCTGCGGCCGGGAGCGGTCTTCGACGCGGAGCTGCCGCTCGAGCAGGTCGCGCAGGGCTACGCGGCGATGGACGACCGCTCGGCCATCAAGGTCCTGCTCCGACCCTGACGGCTCGCGTCAGCGGTCGTACATCTGACGGACGGCCTTGTCGCCGAGCCGCAGCAGCGCCTGCCGCGGCACGAGCCCCATGAGGGGGGCGAGGAGGCCGGCGAGCCACGGCCCCGGCGTGACGTTCACCGAGGTGCCGAGCCCGGCCAGGGCGGCGTCCACGATCGTGAACGGGTCGACCGGCTGCATCATCCGGGTCGGCTCGTGGCCCGCCGGGACCGTGTCGCGGAAGCCGGGGGTGTCGACGGCGCCCGGCATCACCGTCGTCACGTCGACGCCGTACGGGCCGAGCTCCGACCACAGGCCCTCGGCGAAGACGCGGTCGAAGGCCTTGGTCGCGGCGTAGGTGACGATGAACGACGAGCCGGCCTGGGCCGACCCGGAGGACATGACGATGACGCCGCCCCGCCGGCGTTCGACCATCTTCGGCGTGAGGCGGTCGGCCAGGACCACCACGGACGCGCAGTTGACCGCGACCTGCCGCAGCTTGGTCTCGAGCGGGACCTCGAGCCAGCGCCCCACCGCCCCGATGCCGGCGTTCGCGACCAGCAGACCGACCTCGAGGTCGTCCAGGCCCTCGACGGCGGCCTGCAGCGCGGGCGCGTCACTGAGGTCGGTCAGCAGCGTCCGGACCTCGACCCCCGGCGACAGCGAGCGCACGCGGGCGGCCTGCCGGTCGAGGAGCTCCTCCTCGACGTCCAGCAGGACGACGGACAGGCCGAGACCGGCCAGCCGCTCGGTGTAGGCCGCGCCGATGCCCTGGGCGGCTCCGGTCACGAGGGCCCAGGGGCCGTAGCGGGTGGCGAAGTCGGGGCGGAGCGTCATGCGTACCTCGGGCTGGTCGGGGGCGGAGGCCCGACTGTGTCATGAACAGTGATGACACACCAGGCGCCGCGAGCTCAGGCCGGGGCCCAGGACTCCCCGCCGTCGACCTTGAGGACGGCGCCGGTCGTGTAGCTGGACGCGTCGCCGGCGAGGTACAGGACCGCTCCCACGACCTCGTGCGGCAGCCCCGCCCGGCGCAGCGGGATGTCGCGCTCGGCACGCTCCTGGAAGGCCGTCATGTCCCAGCCCTCGCTGGCGTCGGTGAGGAAGGGCCCGGCCATCACCGCGTTCACGCGCACCTCGGGGCCGCACGCGTGCGCCATCGCCAGCGTCAGCGCGTTGAGCCCCGCCTTCGCCAGCGCGTAGGGCACCTGGTGTGCCCGGGGCCGGACCGCCGCGATGCTCGTGATGTTCACGATCGCCCCGCGGCCCTCGCGCTGCATGAGCGCCGCGGCCCGGACGCTGAGCCGGAACGGCCCCTTCAGGTTGACGCCCACCACCTTGTCGAACAGTTCCTCCGTGACGCTCTGCAGGTCCTCGTACAGGGGGGACATGCCGGCGTTGTTGACGAGGACGTCGAGCCGACCGAAGCGGGCCTCCACCTCGTCGACGAGCCGGTCGCAGTCCGCCCAGCGGCCGACGTGGCAGCGCAGTCCCAGGGCCGGTCGCGACGAGGTCGCCGTGAGCTCCGCCGCGAACGCCTCGCACGCGGCCAGGTCGCGGCTCGCCACGACGACGGTCGCGCCGGCTGCGGCGAGCCCTCGGGCGATCTCCCGGCCCAGCCCGCGGCTGCCGCCGGTGACGACGGCGACCCGACCCTCGAGGTCGCTCACGTGGCGGCCACCTCCTGCTCGAGCAGCCGGGCCAGCCGGGTCCGCGCGGCCGCCTCGCGGGTCGGCAGGTGCTCGCTCGGGAACAGCCCCGCAACGGGCGTGTGGTCGCGCAGCACCTGGCGGGCCACCGTCACCTTGTGCACCTCTGTCGGGCCGTCGGCGATCGCCAGGGCCTCCGCCCTGCTGAGCATCGTCGTGAACGGCATCTCGAGCGAGACGCCCAGCGCCCCGTGCAGGTGCATGGCGCGGTGGACGACGTCGCTGAACACCTTGGGCATGAGCGCCTTCACCGCGGCGATGTCCTTGCGGACCACGCGGTAGTCCTGGTGCTTGTCGATGAGCCAGGCCGTGCGCAGCACCAGCAACCGGAACTGCTCGATCTCCACCCAGCTGTCCGCGATCCGCTCCTGCGTCATCTGGAGGGACCCGAGCGTGCCGGCCCGCGTGGTCCGGGAGACGGCGCGCTCGCACATCATGTCGAACGCCCACCGCACCTGGGCGATCGTGCGCATCGCGTGGTGGATCCGGCCGCCGCCCAGGCGGGTCTGCGCGATGACGAACGCCTGGCCCGGCTCCCCCAGCACCGCGTCGGCGGGCAGCCGCACGCCGGTGAAGCGCAGGTACGCGTGGGCGCCCTCACCCGGCTCGTCGGTCCCCACCCGCACGTTGCGCAGGACCTCGACGCCCGGCGTGCCGGTCGGGACGATCAGCATGGACATGCTGTTGCGCCCGTCGGCCTCGACACCGGTCACGGCCATCACCAGCAGGAAGGCGGCGTGGCGCGCGTTGGTCACGAACCACTTCTCGCCGTCGAGCACCCACTCGTCCCCGTCGCGCACCGCACGCGTGGTGAACAGCATCGGGTCGGCCCCGGCGTGCGGCTCGGTCATGGCGTAGCTCGAGGTGACGGTCCCGTCCAGCAGCGGCTGCAGGTAGGCGGCCTTCTGCTCCGCTGTGCCGAACCTCGCCAGGATCTCGGCGTTCCCCGAGTCCGGTGCCTGGCAGCCGAAGACCGTGGGGGCGTAACGGGACCGGCCGAGCACCTCGTTGAGCAGCGCCAGGTGCAGCTGCCCGTAGCCCTGGCCGCCCAGCTCGGGCTCGAGGTGGCAGGCCCACAGGCCCTGGGCGCGCACCTGCTCCTGCAGCGGGCGCACCGCGGCGCGGACGACGGGGTCGCTCTTGTCGAAGGGGTCGCCGAGGACGAGGTCCAGCGGCTCGACCTCCTCCCGGACGAAAGTGGCGGCCCAGTCCAGCTTGCGCTGGTAGTCCGGGTCAGTCTCGAAGTCCCACACGTGCTTCTCCGTCCGCAGGGATGAGGTCGTGCGCACGACGCACCAGACCGAGGGCGCGCTCGTGCAGGACGTCGCCCGTCGCCGCCGAGGCGAGGCCGGCGCGGGCCCGGGCGCGGGTGCCCTCGAGCAGGACGCCGAGCCGGTAGCTCGCGAGGACGGCGAACCACGGCAGGTCCGCGGTGCTGCGGCCGGACCGCTCCGACCAGCGCGCCACCACCTCCGCCGGGGTGGGGAACGACGGTGCGTCGACCCGACCGCCGTAGCCGGTGCCCGCGACCGGCCAGGTGGCGAGCAGCTGACCGAGGTCGAGCAGCGGGTCGCCGAGGGTCGCGAGCTCCCAGTCGACGACCGCCGAGACCTCCGGCCGGTCGGCGCGCACCAGCACGTTGCCCAGGTGGGCGTCGCCGTGCACGAGGCCCGGGGTCCAGCTGCCGGGCAGGGAGCCGCCCAGCCACGCGTGCACCTCGTCGGCCAGGGGCAGGCGCGCACCGGCCTCCCCGTCGAGCGCGGCGTACGACGCCAGCTGCGCCCGCCAGCGCTCCGGCTGCCGTGCCAGCCAGTCGTCGGTGCGGCCGAGGTCGCCGAGGCCCACGGCTCGCACGTCCACCCGGGCGAGGGCGGCGAACGCGTCGACGACGGCAAGCCCGACGGCGTGCTGCTGCGCCGGGTCGGCAGGGAGTCCGGCCTCCCACGGGCTGGCGCCCTCGACGTGCTCGGTGAGCAGGAAGGGGGCGCCCAGCGGCTCGTCGTCCGGGCAGTGGCCGAGGAGGGCAGGGTGCGGCACGGCCGTCCCGCCGAGGGCCTGCAGCACGCGGGCCTCACGCCGGACGGTGTCGCGGCTGCGGGGGCGGCCCTCCACCGGAGGGCGCCGCAGGACGTACCGCGACTCCCCGCGGGAGAACGCGACGAGGAGGTTCTGCGTGCCACCCGTCAGCCGGTGGACGCCGGAGAGGGGCCCGGCGCCGAGGCCCTGCCCGTCCATCCAGGCCCGCAGCAGGTCGAGGTCGACGCCGGGGACCGCCGGCTCAGCGGACGTGGGTCAGCCCGCCGTCGACCGGGAGCACCTGCCCGGTGATGAACCGCGCTCCGTCGCTGAGCAGGAACACGAGCACGGGGGCGAGGTCGCGGTCCGCCGAGCCGAGCGCTCCGCCGACCGGGATGCGGCTCGCCATGAACGCGTCGTGGGCGGCCAGCTGGTCGGCGTCCATGAGGGACCGCGTGTGGTCGTACATGGGCGTCCAGATGGCGGGCGCCAGGGCGTTCACGGTGATGCCGTGCTTGCCCCACTCGTGCGCGACGGTCCGGCTCCAGGCCATGACACCGGCCTTCGCCGCGGCGTAGTGGGCGGCGTTGACGTAGGGCTCCAGGCCCGCGGCCGACCCGAAGTTGAGGATGCGTCCCCCGCCGCCGTCGCGCAGGTAGGGGAAGACCGCCTGGTTGGTCAGGAACGTTCCCCCGAGGTTCACGTCCAGCACCGTGCGCCACATGTCGTCCGTCAGTGCCTCGGCCGGCGCGCGGTTCTCGACGCCCGCCGCGTGCACGAGACCGTCCAGGCCGCCGAGGAGCTGGACCGCGGTGGCGACCGCACTGTCGACCTGCTCGCGACGGGACACGTCGCAGCGCAGGAACGTGGCGCTGCCCGGACCGGCCTCCGTCGCCGCCCGGGCGACCTGCACCCCGAGCTCCTCGTTGCGGTCGAGCGACACCACCGCTCCGCCCTCGCGGACGACCGCTGCCACGGCGCTGGCGCCGATGCCTTGCGCGCCTCCGGTGACGAGCACCCGCTTGCCGTCCAGGACCGCCACGGCCACCTCCCTGCGGGACCGCGACCGGTCCGACCGGCGGACCGTACCCGACCTCTCGTCCTGGACAGGTCGTACAGGTACTGTCACGCCTGATCGAGGAGGTCGTATGGACGAGGTCGACGGCGCGGCACTGCTGCTGCGGGTGTTCCTGGGCGTGATGCTGCTGGTGCACGGGCTCAACAAGACGTCGGGGCCCGGTGGGCTGAGCGGCACCGCGGGCTGGTTCGAGTCGCTCGGGCTGCGCCCCGGCATGCTGCACGCGCGTGCCGCCGCGGCCAACGAGATCGGTGCCGGCGTGCTGCTGACGCTCGGGCTGCTGACGCCGCTGGCCGTCGCCGCCTTCGTCGGTCTGATGCTCGTCGCCGCCCTGACCGACCACCGCGGCAAGGGGTTCTTCATCTTCAAGGGCGGCTGGGAGTACGTCGGGCTCGTCGCCGTCGGCGCCCTCGCCGTCGCGCTGCTCGGTCCCGGTTCGGTGTCGCTGGACGCCGCCCTCGACCTCGACCGCGGCGGGTGGGGCTGGGCCCTCGGCGCCCTCGCCCTCGGCGGCCTCGGCGGCCTGGGCTTCCTCGCGGTGTTCCTCCTGCCGTCCCTGCGGGCGCAGAAGGCCTCCGCCTAGCTCAGGTCCAGTCGGCCGTGTCTGCCCCCAGGGGGCGGGCACGGCCCGACGGCGTCCGTGCCCGTGGTGCCGCGACCGGCACGCCCTCGACGGTCCAGGTGTCGCCGTCGCGCTCCGCCTCGCAGGTCGACGACGGGTCCAGCGTCGAGCGCGCGACCTCCGACAGCGCTACCTCCACGAGGTGCGTGCCGCCCGCCTGCAGGCACGCCAGGGCCGCGACCGCCGCGTGCAGGCCGGTCAGCGGGTCGGCCAGCGCGTCGCCGCAGGGCACGGGCACGCCGTCCAGGTGGCGGACCAGTCCGGCGGAGACGGCGGCGTCGTCGCCGTAGCCCGCAGCGACGGTCCCGTCCGGCCCGGGCGGGTGCGCTGTCACGGCCACCCACACGGCGTCCTCCCGTCCCGCCAGGTGCTCCGACGGGTCCAGCCCCAGCTGCCGAAGCGCTCGAGGACGGGCAGAGGTCACGACGACGTCGGCCCGGCCGACGAGCGCGCGCAGCCGGGCGAGCCCGTCGGGGGTGTCGAACGGCAGGGCCACGGACGGCTGCCCCGCGTGCAGCAGGTCGTCGAACGCGGGCGTGCCGCGTCGCCCGCCGTCGGGGCGGCTCAAGCTCTCGACCCGCACGACCTGCGCCCCGGCCGCGCCGAGCAGGGACGCGCACAGCGGTCCCGCCCACAGCGTCGACAGGTCGACCACGAGCGGCGCCTCCCGGTGCGGCACCGGCCGTCGCCGCCCCGAGGAGGTGATCCGCCACGGGGGCCACACCGGGGTGGGCGCGTCCGGCACCCTCGCCGCGACCAGCCCCAGCAGCTGCGCCCGCGCGACGACGTCCTCCGCCGACCGGCCCCGGCACCACTGCGTGACGACGTCCCACCGGTCACCGTGCGCCTCCCCCTCGACGAGGGCGGGCAGGAGCTCGTCGTCCTCGGGCCGGGCGAGCGAGAAGACCACCCAGCCGTCCGCGGCGCGGACCGAACGGCAGGCGCCCCCCGCGGACCACGGCGCCGCACGCCGCAGGCCGGCCAGCGCCGCCCGCTCCCCCAGCAGCAGGTGCCCGTCGACCTCGAGGACGCGTCGACCGGCCAGCGCGTCGAGCGCGAGCAGCGCGGCGCGCGCGGCCGTGGCGGGGGCGCCCGGTGCGACCAGGGGCGGGCCGTCGGGCCGGCCGGTGAGCGCCATGGCTCCGCTGGCTGCCCAGTCGGCGACGGCGCCGCTGCCCGGTGCCGGCGACACCGTCAGCGCACTGCCGGTGCCGGCCGGCTCCGTCCCCAGCTCCCGGAGCAGCCGGCCTGCGCGCTGAGCAGCAGGGTCCTCCGGCACCGGGTCGAGCCGCCGGCCCGGGAGCGGCGGCTCAGTCATGGACGTCGTCGACCAGTCCCCAGGCGAGGGCGTCCGTCGCGTCGAGCGGCAGGCCGGTGAGGGCGAGCCAGCAGGTGCGCCACCGGCCGATCCGGCGTGGCAGGCTGACCGTCCCTCCTGCCCCGGGCAGCAGCCCCATGTCCAGCTCGGGCAGGCGGAACGTCGTCCCCGGGGCGGCGGTGACCCGGGTGGCGAAGGCGGGCAGCTCCGTGCCCGCGCCGGCGCAGGCGCCCTGGACGTGCACCTCGACGCGCTCACGCAGCAGGTGCAGCAGCGCGCCGGGAGAGCCTGCGGTCCGGACCACCCAGGCGGTCGCGGGGTCGCGCAGCCTGCCGAACTCGTCGAGGTCGCCGCCGCTGCAGAACACCGGGCCCTCCCCCGTCAGCTGCACCCGGACGCCGGGGTCGGCCCGGGCCACCTCGAGGGCGTCGAGCAGGGCGACCCGCATGGCGGCGTCCAGGGCGTTGCGGCGGCGAGGGCGGGTGAGGCGGACCCGCAGCAGGTCGCCCTCGCGGTGCACGGACACCCGCGGCCCCTCCTCCGGGGCAGGACGGGCGGGTCCGCGCCGGGCCAGCCACTGCGCGTGCTCCGGTCCGGCGAGCAGGGTGGAGTAGCCGGCCGCCTCGGCGGCGAGGGCCTCGGGGACGGGCAGCAGGGGTGTGGTCCGCAGCAGCGCGGCCAGCACCAGCGAGGCCCGGGGCCCCTCCCGCACGGCCGCCTCCAGCAGCGCGACCGCCGCCTCGACGTCGGGCCGCGGCACCACCGACGACGGCCCCTCCGGGGCGACTGTCAGGTCGAGCGCCTCCGCGAGGAGCACCGCCTGCGGGGTCAGGGGCTCCCGCGCGACCCCGACCACGAGCGCGGAGCGGGCGGCCAGGGCGGCGAGCACCTCGGGCAGCAGGGCCGCCAGGCGCGCGGGGGGCGGCAGGGCGTCGAGGTCGAGCAGCAGGAGCGCCCCGTGCACGTCGTCGCCGTCGACCTCGGGCGCCGGGACGCCCAGGCGCAGGCCTTCGACGTCGAGCACCCGGCGCACGCTAGCGCCGCGACAGCACGAGCCGGACGACGTCCGCCGACGGGGCACGCAGCGCCTCGGCCAGCGGCACGTGGAGCAGCACGAGGTCGGCCGGCTCACCCACGGCGACCCGGCGCGGCGGCCCGCCCGGGTCCTCGAGGGGTGACAGCAGGCCGGCGAGCGCCGTCGCCACCGGGACCCGCTCGTGCGGGCTCGCGATCTCGCCCGACGGCGTGGCGCGGTCGCAGGCGGCGCGCAGCACGGCCCACGGGTCGAGCGGCCCGTACGGCGCGTCGCTCGACGGCGCGACCCTCACCCCCGCGGCGAGCAGGGAGGCGTAGGGCCACAGGTCGGGCAGGTCCTCGGGGTCGACGTCGCGGCGGTGGTCGTCGCCGTGCGCCGCGGCCAGGGCGGGCTGGGTGACGACGGCGACCCCGAGCGCGGCGAACGGCTGCCGCAGGTCGGACGGGACGACGCCGGCGTGCTCGACCCGGTCGCCCGGCAGCACGCCCGCCTCCTGCAGCGCCAGGAGCAGGGGCACGAAGGAGGAGCGGCTGACGGTGTGGACGGCCACCGGCCGCCCGCGCCGGTGGCTGTCGCGGACCAGCCGGACCAGCGCGTCGAGGTCGAGGTCCGCCTCGTCGTGCAGCAGCACCTTGCGCGGGCCCGCCCGCACGTCGCCCTCCCCCACCCAGCCGTCCGGGGCGCCGAGCACCAGCAGCCGCTGCGGCAGGCCGGCACCGACGAGGGTGGCGAGCGCCTCGGGGGCGAGGTCGGGGGTGGCGTCGGTGACGCCGAGGACGCCCCACCGGGCGAGCCGCTCGCCCAGGGCAGGGAGGTCCGGCCACGACGCCGGCACCTGTGCGAGCCGGGGGTCGTCGCGGCGGAGCAGGCCGTCCGGGACGGAGAGCCCGGCCTCCTGCAGAGCCACCGTGCTCAGCGCCCAGAGCGCTCCCGTGCGGTGCTGCAGCCGCACCGAGCGGCCGGGCGCCAGGGCGTCGAGCAGCTCGCGGGAGAGCGGCCCGGCGACGCTGTCGTCGTAGCCGGTGCCGCGCACCGGGCCGGGCGCTGCCTGGCGGAGTGCGTCCCGCAGCTGGTCCCGGGTGACGACGTCGGGCGGCCCGCACCGGACGGACACGTCGGCGGCGGCGGTGGCGAGCAGGTGCAGGTGGTGGTCGTGCAGCGCCGGCAGCAGCGCGCCTCCCCGACCCTCGACGACCTCGACCACATCGGCTGTCCCGGCCACGAGCCCGGTCCCGACCTGCTCGACCCGCCCCTCGCGGACCAGGACGTCGACGGCCTCCCCGTCGACCTCGACGCCGCGCAGCAGCAGCGGCGCCGGCCGGCGCAGGAGCCCGCTCACGTCAGCCGCGGACGAGGCTCAGGAACTCCTGCCGCGTGCGGGCGTCCTCGCGCAGGGAGCCGAGCAGGGCCGACGTCGTCGTGCGGGCCCCCACGGCACGGACGCCGCGGATCGACATGCACATGTGCTCGGCCTCGACGACGACGCCGACCCCCCGCGGGGTGAGCGAGTCCTGCAGCCAGTGGGCGATCTGCATCGTCATGCGCTCCTGCACCTGCAGGGCCCGGCTGTAGGTCTCCACGACCCGCGCCAGCTTGGACAGGCCGAGGATCCGGGCGCCCGGGCTGTAGGCGACGTGGGCGACGCCCACGAAGGGCAGCAGGTGGTGCTCGCACAGCGAGGAGAAGGGGATGCCGGTGGCGACGACCAGCTCGTCGTAGCCCTCGCTGTTGGGGAAGGTCGTCATGTCGAACTGCCGCGGCTCCAGCATCTCGGAGAACGCCGCAGCGACCCGGCGCGGTGTGTCGCGCAGCGACTCCTCGTCGCTGTCGTACCCGAGGGCGGAGAGCAGGTCCGCCACCGCGGTGCGTGCCGCCTCGAGGTCAGGTTCCCGGCGCGGACGCGTCACCGGGGCTCGGGCAGGCGACGCGCGGCACGGGCGAGGTCCTCGCGGTAGGCGCTGACGCAGAGGCTGACCACGAGCTCGCGCTCGCCCTCGGGCAGAGCCAGGCCCGCCGCGCGCAGCTCGTCCTCGAACCGCGCCCGCAGGAGCTGCTCGTCCAGCGCCGGCTCCGGCTGAGCCCGCTGCCGGAGGTCTGTCGTCGTGCTCATCTGCTCCCCCTCGGACCCGGTCTACGGGTCCGAGGGTAGGCCGCACACAGCTCTGCGTCTAGACAGTTGGAGCAGTAACTGTCTCAGCCGAGCAGTGCCGTGACCTCGCTCGGCAGCGGCCGTCCGAGCTCCTCGCGGCGCTGACGGTAGACCTCGACGTTGCGCAGCTTGACGTCCTCGTAGCCGCGCACGAGCTCCGGCGTGTCGGCCAGGGTGACGGCGGCGTCGTAGCCCTCGGCATCCAGGCGGTCGCTGAGGCTGTCGACCAGCGCCACGTACTCGGCGTGCAGCGCGCGCTCGACCTTGCGGACGAGGGCGCGGCCGAACGGGTCGAGCGCCGTACCCCGGAGGCGCTTGGCGCGGGCCAGGGCCTTGAGCACCGGCCGGAACTGCGCGGCGGGCATCTTCAGCTTGCTGCTCATGCCGGCGGACCGCAGGGCCGGCGGGTGCAGGTTGTAGGTCACGCCCGTGGCGCCCGGCACCTGCGCGAGCAGGTCCTGCTCCAGGCCCGGGTCGGTCAGCAGCCGGGCCACCTCGTACTCGTCCTTGTAGGCGCCGAGGCGGTGGGCGCCCCGAGCCACGGCCTCGCTGTAGGCGGTCGCGTCGCCCACGCGGCGCTCGGCCAGCCAGGCCCGCTCGACGAGCGCGACGTACTGGCGCGCGGCGCGGTCGCCCGAGTGGTCGCGCAGCGCGGCCGCCCGGACCGACACCAGCCGGCGGGTCTCGCCGTCGAGCGCCCGGTCGACGAGGAAGGCGCTGCCGTCGGGAACGGGGCGCCGGGCGGGACCGGCGGTGGCCGCGGCGAAGGCGGCGGGGTCGGCGACGCTGACCCGGCCCCAGCGGAAGGCCGCCCGGTTCGCCTCGACGGCGACGCCGTTGAGCTCGATGGCCGACTCCAGCGACGCGGCCGTCAGCGGCAGCGCACCGGCCTGGTAGGCGGCGCCGACGACCAGCAGGTTCGCCGTCTCGGTGGACCCGAACAGCGCCTCGGCGGCCGCGAGGGCGTCGAGGGTCTGGACGCGGGCGGCGTTCTCACCGAGCCGGGCCAGCATCTCGCCCTCGTCCGGGTAGCGCAGCTGCGGGTCGTAGACCATCTCGCCGGTCGGCGTCGGGCTGGTGGAGGCGACGACGACGGTGCGACCGGCCGTGGCCAGGGCCAGCTGCTTGGGGTCGACCGCGACGAGGAGGTCGAAGGCGAGGACGGCGTCGGCGCCCCCGGCACTGACCCGGTTCGCGGGCTCACCGTCGTCGACCGACAGCCGCAGGTGCGAGGTCACCGGGCCGGCCTTCTGCGACAGGCCGGTCTGGTCCAGCCCGGTGCTGCGGAGCCCCTGCCGCAGGGCGGCGGTGGCGAGCACGGCGTTGACCGTGACGATCCCCGTGCCGCCGATGCCGGCGAGGAAGACGTCGAAGCCGGACCCGGCGAACGGCACGTGCGGCTCGGGGACGCTGGGCGCCGGGGGCGCGTCCTTGCGCTCCGCCTCCTCCGGCACCGTCACGGTGACGAACGAGGGGCAGTCGCCCTGCAGGCAGGTGTAGTCGGTGTTGCAGGAGCTCTGGTCGATCTGCGTCTTGCGGCCGAACTCGGTGTCGACCGGCTGGACGGACAGGCAGTTGCTCTTCACGCCGCAGTCACCGCAGCCCTCGCACACGGCCTCGTTGATGACCACGCGCGTGGTGCGGGGCGCCGCCTTGCCGCGCTTGCGAAGCCGTCGGGCTTCGGCGGCGCACTGCTGGTCGTAGATCAGCACCGTCACGCCGGGGACCTCGCGCAGCACCCGCTGGGCCTCGTCGAGGCGGTCGCGGTGCCAGACCACGACCCCCGGCGCGAAGTCAGGGTGCTTGCCGTAGCGCTCCGGCTCGTCGGCGCAGACGATCGTGCGGACGACGCCCTCGGCGTGCAGCTTGCGCGTCAGCGCCGGGACCTCGAGCCCGCCCTGAGCGTCCTGGGCGCCGGTCATGGCGACCACCTGGTTGAACAGCACCTTGTACGTGATGTTCACCTTCGCGGCGATGCAGGCCTGCACAGCCAGCTGGCCGGAGTGGAAGAACGTCCCGTCGCCGACGTTCTGGAAGATGTGCGGGACGGCCGTGAACGGGGCCTGCCCGATCCACTGCGCGCCCTCGCCGCCCATCTGCGTCAGGCCCGTGACCGCGGAGGTCTCGCGGGTGGCCATGGTGACCATGGCGTGGCAGCCGATGCCGCCGCCGCCCAGGCTCCCCTCCGGCAGGACCGTCGAGCGGTTGTGCGGGCAGCCGGAGCAGAAGTACGCGGTGCGGGACAGCGCCACGGGGGTGAGCGACAGGCTGGTGCGCGCGGGGGCCGGCAGCGGGAGCAGGTCGGCGCGGCCGGTCAGCCAGCGGCGCAGCGGCGTCACCAGCCGGTCGGCCGTCAGCGCCCCGCCGGCCGGGACGAGCGGGCGGCCGTCGGCGGCCTTCTTGCCCAGCACGAGCGGGGCGGAGGGCAGGCCGTAGAGCAGGTCGCGGACCTGGGTCTCGACGAACGGGGTCTTCTCCTCGACGACGAGCACCTCGTCCAGCCCGGCGGCGAACTCCCGCAGGACCGTGCTGCCGAGCGGGTAGGGCATGCCGATGCGCAGCAGCCGGACGCCCGCCCGGTGCAGGGCGTCGTCGTCGAGGCCGAGGTCGCGCAGCGCCTGCCGGACGGCGTCGAACTGCACGCCGGAGGCGGCGATCCCGAGCGTCGCGGCGGGCGGGTCGAGCTCGACGACGTCGAGCCGGTTGGCCGCGCCGTAGGCCTCGACCATGGCCCAGCGCGGCCCGAACAGGTCGTCCTCGGCCAGCAGGCTGTCGGTGGGGGCGTGCAGCCGGCGCTGCACGTAGGTCCAGGGCAGGCCCTGCCAGGTGAGGGCGGGCACGGTGGTCGAGAGCGCACCGAAGTCCTCGTCGACGGTGAACAGCCCGTCGGCGACGTCGGACACGATCTTCAGGGCGACCCAGCAGCCGGAGGCCCGGGAGAGCGCCACGGCGTGCAGCCCCAGCGTCACGACCTCGGCGGCGTTCCGCGGGTAGAGCACCGGGATGCCGAGCGCGGCCAGCGACCGCTCGCTGACGCAGGGGACGGTCGAGGACTTCGAGCCGGGGTCGTCGGCGGCGAGCACGATCGCGCCGCCCTGCGGGTGCGCGCCGTAGAGGCTGGCGTGCCGGAAGACGTCGCCGCTCCGGTCGACACCCGGACCCTTGCCGTACCAGACGCCGACGACGCCGTCGTGGGTCCGCTCGCCCGGCAGCTCGCTCTGGCTGCCCCACACCGCGGTCGCGCCGAGCTCCTCGTTGAGCCCGGGCACGAGGTGCATGCCGTGCTCCTCGCGCAGCGCGCGGATGCCGGCGAGCGTCTTGTCGAGGCCGCCGAGGGGGCTGCCCGGGTAGCCGGACACCAGGCTCGCCGTGCTCAGGCCGGCCCGGGCGTCGCGGGCGTGCTGCTCGACGAGGAGCCGGGCCACCGCCTGGACGCCGGTCAGCAGCACCGGCCGGGCGCCGGGCCGGTACCGGTCGGCGAGGTCGTAGTCCACGAGGGGCTCAGAGGCGGGGGCCGGGACGGGCGGCGCGACGACGAGGTCGGTCACGGGGACTCCTGCACGAGCGAGGGGCGGACGGACAGTCACCGTGACAACTCCTACGGATAGTGTCAACGTGTCTCGGAGGTGCTGAGCGCGGTGCTCAGTCGGAGCGCCCGGGACGAGCAGGAGCTGACCGCAGTGAGCAGCATCGACCGCCTCGACGCCGACCTCCTCGGGGCACTCGCGGACGACCCCCGAGCCGGGGTGACCGAGCTGGCGGCGACCCTGCAGGTGGCGCGCAACACCGTGCAGGCGCGCCTCGCCCGGCTGACGGCGTCGGGGGTGCTCAAGGGCTTCAGCGCCCGGCTCGACCTCGACCTGCTGGGGCTGCCCGTGATCGCCTTCCTGCACCTGGAGCTGGCCCAGGGCGCCCTCGCCGACGTCATCGACGCCCTGACCGAGCGGCCCTACGTGCTGGAGGTCGTCGCGACGACCGGGCGCAGCGACCTCATGGTCCGGGTGGCCGCGCACGACCACGCCGAGCTGCAGGGGCTGCTGCAGGACGTCCTCGACGTCCCGGGGGTGGTCCGGACGACGACGGAGATCGCCCTCACGACCCCGGTCCCCTACCGGGTGGCGCCGCTGCTCGCCCACGTCACCGCCGACCGCGGCCGCGGCCGGGCCGGGAGCTAGACGGCCCGCGCCGCCAGCAGGGCGGCGAGCTCCACGGGCGCGCTGACCATGACGTCGTGGCAGGCGTCGACCTCGACCACCTCGTCCACGCCCCCGAGCGCCTCGATGCTGCGCCGCTGCTGGGCCGGGCGCAGCGCGCGGTCGCGCTGGGTGACGACCCAGGTGCGCGGCACGGACCGCGGCAGAGCGCTCCGGTCGACCCGCTCGGCGCTGGTACGGGTCGCCTCCGCGCACAGGCCGGACAGCACGAAGGCCTTCTGGTCGGGTGTCATGCCGTTGCAGAAGGCCCACCCCGCCAGCAGCCGGGGCATCGGCGGCGCGGGCGTCGCCTTCCGCGCGGCCCGCGCGACGTAGGCCCGCATCGGCCCCTTCAGCGTGTCCAGCACGGTCCCGCCGTCGGGCGGCACGCAGGCCCCGACCAGCACGAGGCGGCGGACGCGGTCGGCACCGAGCCGGGCGACGACCCCGGGCACGGTCAGGCCCGCCATGGAGTGGCCCACGACGACGACGTCGGACAGGCCCGCCTCCTCGACCTGGGCCACCACGCTCTCGACGCACTGGTCGATCGTCAGGGTGGCGAGGTCGCCCGGCGTGCGGCCGCGACCGGGCAGGTCGACGGCCAGCACCTGGAGGTCCGGCGCCTGGCGCGCCAGCTCGGCCACGGTCGGCTCCCAGCAGCGCCCGGTGTGCTGGGCGCCGTGGACGAGGACCAGCGCGGGGCGGGTCAGGACTCGACCTTCTTGCCGTCGGCGCCGTAGGTGTAGATGCCCTCGCCGGTCTTGCGGCCCAGGCGGCCGGCCGCCACGAGGTTGCGCAGCCCGACGGTGGGCTTGAAGCGGTCGCCGAGCGTCTGCTCCAGCGAGCCGAGGATGTGCAGGTAGGTGTCGAGGCCGTTGAAGTCGCCCAGCTCGAGCGGGCCCATCGGCCAGTTGAACCCGACCCGCAGGGCCTTGTCGATGTCGCCGGGGCTCGCGACGCCCTCCTCGAGCATGCGCAGGCACTCCAGCCGCACGAGGGCGGAGATGCGGGAGGTGAGGAAGCCCGGGCTGTCCTTGCGGCAGACGACGGTCTCCTTGCCGAGGCCCTCCCCGAAGGCGACCGCCTCCGCGAGGGCCTCCTCCGAGGTCTGCAGCCCGGAGACGACCTCGACCAGGCGCATGAGGACCGCCGGGTTGAAGAAGTGCAGGCCCACGACCCGGCTCGCCCGGTCGGGCACGGCGGACGCGATCGAGGTGATGGAGAGCTGCGAGGTGTTGGTCCCGAGCAGGCAGGAGGCGGGCGCGACCTCGGCCACCTCGCGGAAGACGGCCTGCTTGACCTCGAGCACCTCGACGACCGACTCGACGACGACGTCGGCGCCGGCGGCCGCCTCGCGCAGGACGGTGGTCGTGGTCAGCCGGTCGAGCACCGCCTGGCTGGCGTCCTCGGTCAGCGTCTGCTTCTTCACGAAGCGGGCGAGGCTGTCCCGCGTGGTGGCGAGCGCGCGCTCGAGCTGCGCCGGGTCGAGGTCGACCAGCACCGTCTCGTGCCCCTGCATCGCTGCCAGCTGGGCGATCCCCGACCCCATGGTCCCTGCACCGACGACGACGACCCGCACGACAGACCTCCTCCGCGCGACCCCGTGCCGCACGGGACGGACTGTACAGAGAGCGTCCGGGTTGTCTAGTGCAGGACGGGAGGCGCCTCGTCGTCGACCCAGGCCCGCTGGACCAGGGCGAGCCGCCCGCCGGCGAGCATCATCGCGCAGAGCATCTGCAGCTCGACCACCTGCTCGGTGCTGAAGTGCGCGGCGAGGTCGCGGTAGGTGTCGTCGTCGACGCCGAACCAGTCGACCGCGAACAGGTCGGCGTAGCGCAGGGCCGCCTGCTCCAGCGGCGAGAACCGGCTGTCGTCGGAGGACAGGCAGGCGACGTCCTCCTCGGTGACGGTGTCGGACTTGCGGCCCACCGCGCAGGTGCGGCACTGCGTGTGGGAGGCGATGCGCAGCCGGACCAGCTCGCGCAGCCGCTCGGGCAGGCTGCTGCGCTCCTGCAGCTCGGCGAGCAGCCGGACCCAGGCGGTGGCCGCGGCAGGTCGGTGGGCCCAGACCTGCACCGGCAGGGTGCTGGACAGCGTGCGGGCGGCGACCCGGCCGGCCACCTCCTCGGCGAGCTCCGGGTCCAGCAGGTCGAGCGGGACGGGCGCGATGGCAGGCACGCCGTCAGCCCCGCGCGCCGCGGACGCCGACGGTGTTGCGCAGCACGCCGATGCCCTCGACCTCGACCTCGACGACGTCACCCGCCTGCAGGTACCGGCCGTCCTCCATGCCGACCCCGCAGGTCGTGCCCGTGAAGACGACGTCGCCGGGTGCCAGGGAGATGCGGGCGCGGAAGAACTGCAGGATCTCCCGGACGTCCCAGAGCAT
>JAODNQ010000261.1 GCA_025464695.1 Frankiales bacterium
GGGCTCGTGCGGCTGCTCACCCGCCGCCCCGCGTAGCGGACGTCAGGCGGCGTCGCGCCAGGCGTCGCCGACCGCGGCCAGGCTGCCGGCCCGGCGTGCCCGGTCGAGCGAGGGCGTCACGAGCACGACCTCGTCGACCTGCGCCGACTCCTTCAGCTCGAGCAGCCGCTCCACGACCAGCTTCGGCTCGCCCACCACCATGCGGTCGTCGTCGAGCGGCGGCAGGTCGCAGGAGCGGGCGAACGCCACGACCTCCTCGGGGCGCAGCGGCTCGCGGACCCCGCTGCGCAGGTTGCGCATGGTCAGCGTCCAGCCGGCCACGAACTCGCGCTGCGCCTCGACGTCCTCGCTCGCGAACGTCAGCACCGACATCGCGCTGTACGGGTCGTCGCCGTCGTACTGCTCCCGGTACGCCCGCAGCGCGGGGACGGCGAGCTCGGGGCTCATGTGGTGGGCGAACACCGCGCGCAGGCCGTTGACCGCGGCGAACTGGGGGCCGTAGGGGCTGCTGCCCAGCACGAACAGCTCCGGCCGCTCCTCGACCACGGGGGCGGCGACGAGCGGTGCGTACGGGTGCCCCTCGGGGAAGCCGTCGCCGAGGAAGGCGAGCAGCTCGGCGACCTGCTGCGGGAAGCCCTCGGCGGGGTCGGTGCGGACGCCGCGGCGCAGGACGTGGGCCGTGAGCGGGTCGGTGCCCGGGGCCCGGCCGAGCGCGAGGTCGATCCGCCCCGGGTGCATGGCCACGAGCGTCCGGAACGTCTCGGCGACCTTCAGGGAGCTGTGGTTCGGCAGCATCATCCCGGCGGCACCGACGCGGATGGTCGACGTCTGCAGGGCCACGTGCGCCGTCAGCAGCTCGGGGGCGGAACAGGCCAGCGACGTCATGTTGTGGTGCTCGGAGACCCAGTAGCGGCGGAAGCCCGCGGCCTCGGCGGCCTGGGCGATCCCGACCGCCCCGCGGATCGCCTCGTTCGGCGTCTCGCCGTGCTCGATGCCCACGAAGTCGAGGACGCTCAGCGGCAGCGTCGTGCCGGTCCCAGCAGCCAGTGTCATGCCTCGTACAGCGCCGCGGGGTGCGGCGTGATTCCTCGGCGCGGTCCCTCAGCCGCCGGACGTCCAGGCGTCCGCCTCCCGGCCGGGCGCGGCGTCGCTGACCAGCGAGGCGGGGGACAGCCAGCCGTAGGGCACGGTGACCTCCTTGGGCCCCTGCGAGTGGCCGCGGGGCGCCGCCTCCAGGCCCGCGCCCAGCTCCTCCGCGGGGTCGAGCTCGTCGAGCAGGACGTCGTACTCGGCCAGCGAGCTGGCCAGGGCGAGCCGCCGCCGCCGCTCCCCGCCGGCGGGGTAGCCGGTGAGGTACCAGCCGACGTGCTTGCGGAAGTCGCGGCAGGCCAGGCCCTCGTCGTCGAACTGCTCGACGAGCAGCCGCAGGTGGCGGCGCATCGCCTCGACGACGTCGCCGAGCCGGGCGGGGCCCTGCAGCGGGCGGCCGGCGAAGGCGTCGGCGAGGTCGCGGAACAGCCACGGCTTGCCCAGGCAGCCGCGCCCCACGACGACGCCGTCGCAGCCGGTCTGCGCGAGCATGTCGAGGGCGTCCTGCGCGCACCAGACGTCGCCGTTGCCCAGCACCGGGACGCTCGTCACGTGCTGCTTGAGCTCGGCGATCCGGGTCCAGTCGGCGCTGCCCGAGTACAGCTGCTCGGCCGTGCGCGCGTGCAGGGCGACGGCGGCGGCTCCCCCGTCGACGGCCGCGGCCGCCGCCTCGAGGAACGTCTCGTGGGTCGGCGAGACGCCGACCCGCATCTTCACCGTGACCGGCACGGGGCCGGCGGCCCGGGTGGCGGCCTCGACGATGCGGCCCACCAGGCGGGGACGCGCGGGCAGCGCCGCGCCGCCGCCGTGCCGGGTGACCTTCGGCGACGGGCAGCCCATGTTGAGGTCGACGTGGTGCACGCCGAGCTCGTCGACCACCTTGCGGACGGCCGAGCCGACGTAGACCGGGTCGACGCCGTACAGCTGGATGCTCCGGACGTCCTCGTCCGCCCCGAAGCCGGCCTTCTTGAGGGTGTTGGTGTTGTCCTCGACGAGCGCCCGGGCGCTGATCATCTCGGACACGTAGAGGCCCGCGCCGTAGCTGCGGCACAGCGACCGGAACGCCACGTTCGTGACGCCCGCCATCGGCGCCAGCACCACGGGCGGGTCGACCGCGATCGGGCCGATCTTCAAGGTGCCCACAGCGACGTCACCTCCACGTCCAGCTCCGCGAGCAGGCTGCGCAGCAGCGGCAGCGACAGCCCGATCACGTTGCCGTGGTCGCCGTCGATCCCGTCGACGAACGGCGCGGACCGGCCGTCGAGCGTGAACGCCCCCGCGACCGCGAGCGGCTCCCCCGTCGCGACGTAGGCCTCGACCTCGGCGTCGCTGGGAGTGCCGAAGCGGACGACCGTGGTGCCGACGGCGCTGACCTGCCGGCGGCGGGCGGTGTCGATGACGCAGTGGCCGGTGGCGAGCACGCCCTCGCGGCCCCGCATGGCGTGCCACCGGGCGACGGCGTCCTCGGCGTCGCGGGGCTTGCCGAGGGCCTGCCCGTCGAGGACGAGCAGGGAGTCGCAGCCCACCACCAGGGCGCCGTCGGCGACGTCGGCCGCCACCGTGGTGGCCTTGCCGACGGCGAGGGCCTCGACGAGCGCGTACGGGTCGTCCGCGGCGACGGCGTCCTCGTCGAAGCCGCTGACGACCACGCGCGGGTCCAGACCGGCGGCGCGCAGCAGGCCGAGCCGGGCCGGCGAGGCGGAGGCGAGGACGAGGGGACGCACGGTCGTCAAGTGTGCCCGACGCGGGCCGCAGCGGCGCGGCTCAGCGCACGACGGCGACGGCGTCCAGCTGCACCCGGGGCCGGCCCGGAGTCCCGACGACGACCAGGCGCAGCGTGCGGCTGCGGATCCCCCCGGCCAGGGCGCCGCTGCGCCAGACGACGGCGCGTCGCCCCGGGCTCGGCGACGCGAGGTCGACCCGGGCCGCCCGCACG
>JAODNQ010000042.1 GCA_025464695.1 Frankiales bacterium
GGCGCTGGTCGAACCTGCCCGGAATACGTCCACCCGACAGAGGCCGGACGCCGCGCGAGTATCGGACTCCAGCGCCCTGAATTCGCTGATAAGGGCGCCGGACGGCAGGTGAGAGGCTACCGCGCGACTGGCCGCGAGCAGCACCGGGCCCGAGCGCCGGCTGGTCCGGAGCACGACCTGCGGCGCCGGGTCACCCGAGCTGGTCCGGAACATCCGTGGGAACTCCAGCACGCCGCGCACCTCGGCGCCCCGGAAGGCGTAGATCGACTGGTCGGGATCGCCCACGGCCACCAGGTCGCGGCCGTCGCCGGCCAGGGCCTGCAGCAGCCGGACCTGGGCCGGGTCGGTGTCCTGGAACTCGTCGACGAACACGACGGCGCGGTCGCGGCGCTCGGCCTCGCGCAGGGCGGGGTCGCCCTCCAGGAGCGCCGCGGCCGACCGCACGAGGCCGGCGTAGTCGAGGACCTCCGCGCTCGGGTCGAGGTCGAAGCGGGCGTCGTAGTCGTCGAGGAAGCCGGCGGCCGCGACCCACTCCGGGCGCCCGCGCTCGCGGCCCAGCCGGGCGAGCAGGCCGGCGTCGACACCCCGCTCCTGGGCGCGCAGCAGCAGGTCGCGCAGCTCGGCCCGGAAGCCGCGCAGGCCGAGGGCGGGGCGAAGGGACTCCGGCCACCGCCGGGCGCCGTCCTCGACCTCCCCGGCCAGCAGCCGTCCGACCTCGAGGTCGTGCTCGGGGCCCGACAGCAGCCGCAGCGCGGGCCCGCCCGGCCGGGCCAGCTCGCGGCGGAGCAGGGCGTACGCGTAGCCGTGGAAGGTCATGGCCACCGGCCCGCGCGTGGTGCGGCCGAGCCGGCCGGTGGTGCGCGCCCGCAGCTCCTGGGCAGCGGCCCGGCTGAAGGTCAGGACCAGCACCTGCTCGGGCGCCAGGCCCCGGCGCTGCACCCGGTCGACCACGGCCTCGACGAGCGTCGTGGTCTTCCCCGTGCCGGGACCGGCGAGCACGAGCAGCGGCCCGCCCGGGTGGTCGACCACGCGCTGCTGGGCGGGGTCGAGCACCGGCGCCCGCCGGGCCTGCGGCGGCCGCCGGCGCAGCGTCGGGGCGGGCGTCTCGGTCACGGGAGCAGTCCACCACCCGGGTCCGACAGGACCCGGAGCGGCGAGGAGGGTGGGCGCGTGAAGATCTTCGTGACCGGTGGCACCGGCGTGGTCGGCCGTCCGCTCGTGCCCCTGCTCGTCGAGGCGGGCCACGACGTCGACGTCGTCGCGCGGACCCCGGAGCGCGCCCGGCTGGTGCACGACCTCGGTGCGCGGCCGGTGTCGCTCCCGGCCTACGACGAGGACGCGCTGGCGACCGCGGCCGAGGGGGCGGAGGTGGTCGTCGACCTGACCACGGCCGTCCCCTCCCTGCTGCGGTCGGGCAGCCGAGGCGCCTGGCGCGCGCACGACCGGCTGCGCGACGCGGGTACCGCGGCCGTCGTCGCCGCGGCGACCCGCACCGGTGCCCGGCGGGTGGTCCGGGACTCCGTCGCCTTCCTGCACGCGGACGGCGGCGACACGTGGATCGACGAGGACTGGCCGCTCGACCCGGGGGTGCACCTGGCCTCGGCGGTGGCTGCGGAGCGGCACGTCCGCGGGTTCGCCGGCGAGGGCGTCGTGCTCCGCTTCGGCCTGCTGTACGGCCCGCTCTCCTCGCACACCGTCAGCAGCGCACGGCTGGCACGACGCCTCGGCGTCACGCCCGTCCTGGGCCCGCCGGACGCCTACGCGTGCGCGCTGCACCACGACGACGCCGCCCGCGCGGTCCTGGCCGCGCTCACGGCACCCGAGGGCACCTACGACGTCGGGGACGACGTGCCGCTGACCCGGGCCGAGACGGTCGCGGCGCAGGCCGCGGCGCTCGGGCTCCGCCGGCTGCGACAGCTCCCCGCGGCGGCCGGACGGGGCTCGACCGCAGCGGCCCTGACGCGCTCCCACCGGGTGCGCAACCGCCGCTTCCGTGACGCGTCCGGCTGGCAGCCCCGCTGGCCCAGCGCGCGGGAGGGCTGGCTCGCGACGGCCGCGCACCTGTAGCCGCGCTGCCGGACACGCAGCGGGCCCGCACCCCGGTCCGGAGCGCGGGCCCGTCGCGGGCGGGGTGCTAGAGCCCGAGGCCGCCGGTGCCGCCCAGCCCGCCGAGCAGGCTCAGCGGGGAGCCGGTGAACGGCACGTCGCCCTTGACCAGCGACAGGCCGGCGACGCCGTGGGTCTGCGCGTACGCGACCTCCTTGGCCAGGTTGCCGACGCCGTTGGACAGCGGCAGCGGGGCGAGCGCCACGGTCGACAGCGTCCCGAAGGCCCGGCCGGTCGCGTCGAGGAAGCCCGAGCCGGAGTCGCCGGGGATGCCGGGCGTGAGCGTGTACACCGACGTCGTCCAGCCACCGGCGCTGTCGCCGAGCGACGCACCGACCTTCGGGCTGAGCTGCGTCAGGCCCTGGCGGAGCGAGGAGTTGCCGTAGCTGTAGACGCTGTCGCCCGCCGACGTGCCCGCGCCCAGTGCCGTCGGGCCACCGAACACGGGGACGGACGGGTTGGTGCGCGCGACGTCGGCCGCGGCGAGCTCCACGAGCGCGAAGTCGTTGTAGGCGCAGGTGTCGGCGTCCTTCTCCCCCGCGGTCTGCATGGCGAGCCAGGAGGAGTAGACGAGCGTCCCGGGCTGCGTGGCGCCGTCGACGTCGACCTTCGTCCCGAGGGGCAGGGACTTGGCGAGGCAGCCGTCGGTGTCGGTGGCCGCTCCGAGGCCGGAGCAGTGGGCGGCCTGGCCGAGGAAGGTGCGGGCCCCGTCGGTGAAGACGAAGTTCGAGGTGCACTGCGCGCCCTCGGTGAGGGTCTGGACGCCGGGGTGCACGGCGGCGGTCGCGGCCGGCGCGTACGTCGGGGCGGCCGACGCGGAGGGAGCGGCGACGGCAGCCAGGGCGATCAGGGGGGCGAGAGCGGGGACGAGCAGGCGCAGACGCACGGGGACGAGTCCTTCCAGAGGGGGGCAGAACGGACAACCCACCTCAGGGTAGGTCAGGTGTGGCGTCCCGCACACCGCTCCACCGCGCCCGGGCCAGGTCCACGGTCTCGCCGCGCAGCGGGCACCCCTCCTCCTCGAGCCGGCGCAGGGCCTCCTGCAGGTGCGGCTCCGCGGGCCGGCCGGAGGCCTGCACCACGCGCCACCAGGGCACCTCGCGCCCGTGCTTGCTGAGCACGGTGCCCACCGTGCGGCCGGTGCCCCTGCCCGTCAGCTCCGCGACGTCGCCGTAGGTCAGGACGCGGCCCGCAGGGATCGTCTCGACGGCGTCCAGCACGACGAGGGCGTACGCCGTCGGGGGGCCGGTCGCGCCGGGGCGGGTGCCGAGCCCGGCGGACAGGCTCGCGGAGGGGCGAGCACGGCGCGGCACGCAACCAGTGTGGGGCCTCGTGCGAACGGGGAGGGGAGGAGAGTCGGGCCGGACCGACCGTCGACGCAGAGGGAGACCGTGAGCTGCCAGCGCGTGCTGCTCGAGGCGCTCGACGGCGACGTCGTGCAGGAGGTGCACCACCTGCACCTCGACCCGCTCCCCCGGATCGTCGGTGAGGCACGCCGCTTCGTGGACGCGCATGCCCCGACCCTGCCGGACGACACCCACGACGCGCTGCTCCTGCTGACCAGCGAGCTCGTCACCAACGCCGTGCTGCACGCGCGCACGCCGATCGAGGTCGGGATCACCGTCGCCGAACGCTCCGTGCTCGTCACCGTCCACGACCTCGACCTCGCCCTGCCGCAGCAGCGCCCCTACGACGGCCGGGAGGGCGGCTGGGGCCTCGGCCTCGTGGCGTCGCTCGCCGAGGCGAGCGACATGACGGTCCACCCCGGCGACGGCAAGACGGCCTGGTTCCGCCTGCACCGGGGCAGCGCGACGGCCGTCGAGGACGACGCCGCGGCCCGCCCCGAGCCCCAGGGAGGCGACACGTGAGCGAGGAGACGGGACCGGCGGCCGCGCGCCGGCAGGGCCTGCTGCACCTGGGCCGGGACGGGCACGAGCAAGGGGCCTCCGTCCCCAAGACGGCCACCGGCATCCCCGGGTTCGACCAGGTCGCCATGGGCGGTCTGCCTACGCGGCGCGCCACCGTGGTCGCCGGGCAGGCCGGCAGCGCGAAGAGCGTGTTCGCCGGGCAGTTCCTGGCCGAGGGCGTGCGCCGCGGCGAGCCGGGCGTGTTCGTCACGCTCGAGGAGCCGGCCGCGGACCTGCGGGCCAACCTCGCGACCCTCGGCTTCGACGTCGCCGCGTGGGAGGCAGCGGACGACTGGCGCTTCGTCGACGCCTCGCCGCTGTCGACGTCGGCCGGCATCGCGCCCTACGACCTCGACACGCTGGCGGCCCAGATCGGTCACGCCGTCGACGCGACGGGCGCCCGGCGGCTCGTGCTCGACAGCCTCAACGCCGTGCTCGCGCTCCAGGAGGACGCGACCGCGGCCCGGCAGATGCTGCGCCGGCTCATCAGCAGCCTGCGCGCCCTCGGCCTGACCGTGGTGCTGACCGTCGAGACGCCGGGCGACCCCGGCGGCACCCTGTCGCGGTACGGCATCGAGGAGTTCGTCGCCGACAACGTCGTGCTGCTGCGCAACGTGCGCGAGGGCTCGTTCCGCCGCCGCACGGTCGAGGTCCTGAAGATGCGCGGAGCGATGCACCACAAGGGCGACGTGCCGTTCACCGTCGTCCCCGGGCGGGGCCTGGTCGTGCTGCCCGTCGGCGAGCGGACGCAGTCGCAGACCCGCTTCGACCAGCGCGCGTCGTCGGGCAACGCCGGTCTGGACGAGCTGCTGCACGGCGGCGTCTTCCGCGGCGCCAGCACCCTCCTCACCGGGCCGACGGGGACGGGCAAGACGCTCATCGCGACCCAGTTCGTCGGCGACGCCCTGAGCAAGGGCGAGTCCGTGCTGCTGATGGCGTACGAGGAGACCCGCGAGCAGGTCTACGAGAACGGCGAGGCCTGGGGGCACGACTTCGCCGCCTACGCCGAGCAGGGGCTCCTGCACGTCGTGTCCGTCTACCCCGAGGTCGGGTCCCTCGACGACCACCTCGTCGAGATCCGCAGCCTGGTCGACCGGCACCAGCCGAACCGGCTGGTCGTCGACAGCCTCAGCGCGCTCGAGCGCCTGGGCTCGGAGCCGAGCTACCGCCAGTTCGTCATCGGGCTGACGTCGTTCGTCAAGCAGATCGGGCTCGCGACGCTGCTGACGGCGTCGGCGCCGACCCTCGTCGGCGGGACGTCGGTGACCTCGAGCCACATCTCGGGCCTGATCGACGCGATCATCGTCCTGCGCTACGTCGAGGTGGACAGCGCGCTGCGGCGCGGGGTGCTGGTGGTGAAGATGCGCGGCAGCGGCCACGAGCAGGACATCCGCGAGCTCGTCATCGGCGACGGCACCATGACCGTCGGCGAGCCCTTCCGCGGCATCCGCGAGATCCTGGGCAGCGGCGGCATCCCGACCTAGACCGGTCCCGACCCGAGGACGACGTCGGCCCGGGCACGACGACGGCCGGCCCCCCGTCGAGGGGACCGGCCGGTCGCAGGCGCTAGTACGTGGGCAGCGAGGGGTCGACCTGCGCGGCCCAGGCGAGCACGCCGCCCTGGACGTGGACGCTGTTGCCGAGGCCGGCGGCCTTGAGCGCCGCGAGCGACTCGGCGGACCGGACGCCGCTCTTGCAGTACAGGACGATCTCCTTGTCCTGCGGCAGCGACGCGAGCGCCGAGCCGTTGAGGATGTCGCCCTTGGGGATCAAGGTGGAGCCCGGGATCGAGACGATCTCGTACTCGGCCGGCTCGCGGACGTCGACGAGGAAGAAGTCCTCCCCGGCGTCCATCTTCGCCTTGAGCTCGGTGGCGAGGATGGTGCTGCCCTGGGCCGCCTGCTGCGCCTCGTCCGACACGACGCCGCAGAAGGCCTCGTAGTCGATGAGCCCGGTGATGGTCGGGTTCTTGCCGCAGAGCGGGCACTCCGGGTCCTTGCGGACGCGGATCTTGCGGTACTCCATGTCGAGGGCGTCGTAGACGATGAGCGACCCGACCAGCGGCTCGCCGATGCCGGTCAGCAGCTTGACCGCCTCGGTCGTCTGGATCGAGCCGATCGACGCGCACAGCACGCCGAGGACGCCGCCCTCGGCGCAGCTCGGGACCATGCCGGGCGGCGGCGGCTCCGGGTAGAGGCACCGGTAGCAGGGCGCGTTGCCGCCCGGGGCGGTCGGCCAGAAGACCGACGCCTGACCGTCGAAGCGGTAGATCGAGCCCCAGACGTACGGCTTGCCGAGGAAGAAGGCGGCGTCGATGACCATGTAGCGCGTCGCGAAGTTGTCCGTGCCGTCGACGATGAGGTCGTACTGCGCGAAGATCTCCATGACGTTCGTCGAGTCGAGGCGCTCCTGGTGGAGCACGACGTCGATGAGCGGGTTGATCTCCTGGACCGACGCCTTCGCGCTCTCGGCCTTGCTGCGGCCGATGTCGCTCTGGCCGTGGATGACCTGGCGCTGCAGGTTGCTCTCGTCCACGACGTCGAAGTCGACGATGCCGAGGGTGCCGACGCCGGCGGCGGCGAGGTACATGAGCGTCGGGCTGCCGAGACCGCCCGCGCCGACGGCGAGCACCTTGGCGTTCTTGAGGCGCTTCTGCCCGTCCATCGCCACGTCCGGGATGATCAGGTGGCGGCTGTAGCGCATGACCTCTTGGCGGGTCAGCTCGGCAGCCGGCTCGACCAGGGGCGGCAACGGCACGGGGAACTCCTTCGATCGCGGACGCTTCCTGTCGGACAAGCCTGCCAGCGCGGGAGCGATTCCCTCAGGGGTACGGCCAGGGGTTCTGGTCACACCCGTCGAGCGACTTCGTCTGCTGCACCATCACCTGCGCGAGCTCGCCGGCGCCCGGGCACTCCGCGTGCCCGAAGCCGAGGGTGTGGCCCACTTCGTGGTTCACGACGTACGACCGGTACCGCGCGAGCTGCCCCTCGTACGTCGGCGCGCCGGTCAGCCAGCGCGCCGCGTTGAGCACCGCCCGGTCGCCGTTGGCGCACGAGAAGTACCCGCCGGTGTGCAGCGGCGCGCAGAGGCGGTCGGTCGTCCGCGGACTGGCCAGGGCCACCCGGAAGGTGACGTCGCCGCCGTCGACGCGCTGCAGCGTGCGGCGGCCGCCCGCGCTCCAGGACCGGGGGTCCGACAGCACCCGCTCGACGTCGGCGGCGAAGGCGGCAGCGTCGACGCCGAGACCGCCCTCGACCTCCACGACGTACGACGCGGCCGGACCGGTGCCGACCGGTGCGCCGGAGCCGGGCACCACGTCGAGGTCGCCGTCGCCCAGCTGCACCACGGGCGTGGAGGCGGGGGTCGGCGAGGCGGGCGGGACGGGTGCCCGCGGGGCTCCCGCCTGCGACCGGGCGGGCTCGCCGGAGGAGTCCCCGCAGGCGGTCAGCGCCGCCAGCAGCAGGGCTGCGCAGAGGGGACCGGGACGCACGCGGCCACCCTCGCACGGCTCGGCAGGCGTGCGGGGCAGGCGCAATGGGCAGGGAGCGGGTGAGGAAGGGAGCTCATCGTGAGCGGACTCGACAAGCTGAAGAACAAGGCCCAGGAGCTCGGCGGCGAGGGCAAGGAGAGCCTCGGCAAGGCGACCGGCGACGAGCGCCTCGAGGCCGAGGGCAACAAGGACCAGGCCGCCGGCAACCTCAAGCAGGCCGGCGAGAAGGTCAAGGACGTCTTCAAGTAGCACCTCCACGACGAGGGCCGCGCCCCCTCGGGGACGCGGCCTTCGTGCTGCTCAGGGGGCCTACCCGCCCGGTCGCCACCAGGGGCGGCGGCGCTGCTCGCCGGTCTCCTCGTCGTCGTACCACTCGCCCTCGTCCGAGGCGGCCTCCTGCACGGGGGCGGGGGCCGGGGCGGTCGCAGAGGACGGGCCGGACGGGGCCGGGCGCACGGCCTGCGTCGGCGCGGGGGCCTCGGACGCCGGGGCGGCCTTGGGCATCGTGAACTGGCGGAAGGCGGACGCCGGAGCGGGGCTGCTGTCCACGAGCGGTCGCTCGGCGGGCTTGCTCGCCGCGGGCTGCTGCTCGGGGGCGGACTCCTCGGCGGGCGGGCCGGACGGGGTCGCCTCGTCGGCCTCGACGGCGGGGCTGGCGGTGGCCGGCTGCGCGGGCTCGGGATCGGCGTCCGTCGGGGTCGAGCTGGCGGTCTCCGGCTCGACCTCGGCGGCAGGTGCGTCGCCCTCGGCCTCGGCCGGCTGGCTGGCCTCGGCGGGCGGCGCCTCGTCCTGCGCGGCGACCGCCGGCTCGACCTCGACAGCCGGCTCGGCGTCGGCAGCATCCGCGTCGGGGACGTCGGTCACGTCCGGCTCCCCCGTCGCGACGTCCGTCGGCGCGTCCGTCGGCGCGTCCGTCGGTGCGTCCGTCGACGCCTCCGTCGACGCGTCCGTAGACGCCTCCGTCGACGCCTCCGTCGGCGGTTCCACCGGCACGGCGGCCGGGGCCTCGACCGGT
>JAODNQ010000053.1 GCA_025464695.1 Frankiales bacterium
CCGCGCCGCCGCCCGCCGGATGGCCGCGCTGCTGGGGGAGCGCCCGGGCGACCGGGTCGGCCACACCGTCCGCGGCGAGAGCACTGCCGGTCCGCGCACCCGCGTCGAGGTGGTCACCACCGGCGTCCTGGTGCGCCGGTTGCAGCGCGACCCGGAGCTGGCCGGCGTCGGCGCGGTCGTGCTCGACGAGTGCCACGAGCGGCACCTCGACACCGACCTCGCGCTGGCCTTCGCGGTCGACGTCCGGGCGGTGCTGCGCCCCGACCTGCGGCTGCTCGCCATGTCGGCCACCGCCCAGGCGGCCCGGCTCGCGGAGGCGCTCGGGGACGTGCCGGTGGTGGAGGCGACCGGCGCGTTGCACCCCGTCGAGGCGGTCTGGTGCCCGCCCGTGCCGCCGGTGGCCCCCGCGTTCGGCCTGCGCGTCGACCCTCGGCTGCTCGACCACGTGGCGGACGTCGTCCGGCGTGCGCACGCCGAGACGTCCGGCGACCTGCTCGTGTTCCTGCCCGGGGCCGGGGAGGTCGCCTCGGTCGCTGGGCGGCTGCGCGGCCTCGACGTCGTCCCGCTGCACGGGCGGCTGCCCGCCGCGCAGCAGGACGCCGCGCTGCAGCAGCGGGCGGGCCGGCGCGTGGTGCTCAGCACCGCCGTCGCGGAGAGCAGCCTGACCGTGCCCGGTGTGCGCGTGGTGGTGGACGCCGGTCTCGCCCGGGTCCCCCGCGTGGACCTCGCCCGCGGCCTGGGCTCTCTCGCGACGGTGCCGGTGTCGCGGGCGTCGGCGCACCAGCGGGCCGGCCGGGCCGGGCGCGAGGCACCGGGGCGGGTGTACCGGTGCTGGTCGGCCGCGGACCACGAGCGGCTGCCCGCCCACGCCGAGGCCGAGGTGGCGACCGCCGACCTGACCGCGTTCGCCCTGGAGCTGGCCTGCTGGGGTGCTCCCGGGGGCCGCGGCCTGGCCCTGCTCGACCCGCTGCCCCCTGGTGCTGCCCAGGTGGCGCAGGACGTGCTGCAGGGCCTCGGCGCGGTGGACGAGGCGGGGACCGTGACGCCGCGCGGCCGCGCGCTGACCGCCGTCGGGGCGCACCCGAGGCTGGCCCGGGCCCTGCTCGACGGCGCGCCGCTGCTGGGGGCGCAGGCGACGGCGGAGGTCGTCGCGGTGCTGTCGGACGAGGGGCTCGGCGGCGGGACGGACGACCTCGCCGAGGTGCTGCGCGGCCTCCGCTCCGGCCGGGACCGCGCCGCGACGGCGCGCTGGCAGGACGAGGTGCGCCGGCTGCGCCGGACCGTGGCGGACGCGCCGCCGACCGGCCTGCCGCCGGGCCTCGTCGTCGGCCTCGCCTTCCCCGAGCGGGTCGGGCGGCTGCGCACTCCCGGCGGCCGGACGTACCTCATGGCCGGCGGGACCGCGGCCGAGCTGCCGCCCGGGGCGGCCCTCACGGGAGCGCCCTGGCTGGCGGTCGCCGTCGCCGACCGGCCTCCGGGGCGCAGCGACGCCCGGGTGCGCCTGGCGGCCGTGCTGGACGAGCAGACGGCCCGCGACGTCGGCCCGGTCGTCGAGCAGCAGGAGGTGGTCTGGGAGGACGGCGACGTCCGGGCGCGGACCGTCGAGCGGCTCGGGGCGGTCGTGCTCAAGGAGCGGCCGCTGCCCCGGCCGGACCCGCTGCGCGTGCAGACCGCGCTGCAGGAGGGGTTGCGCCGGGAGGGCCTCGGGCTGCTGCGCTGGACGCCGTCCGCCGTCGCCCTGCGCGCCCGGCTGGCCGCCTGCCACAGCGGGCTCGGCGAGCCGTGGCCGGACGTCGGGGACGACGCCCTGCTCGCGGCCCTGGACCTGTCAGGTGCCCGCAGCCGCGCCGACCTGCAGCGGCTGGACCTGACGGCGGCGCTGCGCGGGCTGCTGCCGTGGCAGGTGGCCGGCCGGCTCGACGAGGTGGCTCCCGAGCGCGTCGAGGTGCCGAGCGGCTCGCACGTCCGCGTCGACTACAGCGACCCGGAGGCACCGGTCCTGCCGGTGCGGGTCCAGGAGGTCTTCGGCTGGCAGCGGGCGCCGTCGGTGGCGGGACGGCCGCTGCGGCTGCACCTGCTGTCGCCGGCGTCCCGCGTCGCCGCGGTCACCAGCGACCTCGCCTCGTTCTGGACCACCGGCTACCCGGGCGTCCGCTCCGACCTCCGCGGCCGGTACCCCAAGCACGCCTGGCCGGAGGACCCGGCGTCGGCCGTGCCGGTGCGACGGCCGCCGCGCAGGACGGGCGCATGAGACGCAGCTGGTCACGCGCCTGGGGGTGGACGCACGAGCGCCCCGGTCCGACGGACCGGGGCGCTCGACGCGTGCGGGGGGCTACTTGGCGGAGACCGCCGCGCCGAGACCGCTGACGGCGGTGCCGACGGCGGACGGCAGACCGAGCACGGTGTTCTTGAACTGCTCGGTCGGGGTCTGCTGCTCCTCGTGCAGCGAGCTGCTGGCGAGGATGCCGCCGGTGAGGGCGGGGATGACCCACTGCAGCGCGTGCAGCTGCTTCTGGGCCTTCGCGACCTCGGGCGGGGTGGAGGCGATGGGGTCGGCGCCGCCGCCGACCGGGACGTCGCCGGCGTTCATCATCTTCTGGCCGAGGACCCGGGCGTACGCGGTGGCGCCGAGGGCACCGGCCGTCAGGGCGAGCTTGGTGTTCGTGTTCGCCAGGACGCCCTTCTGCGTCGCGACGCGGCCCTTGTTCTCCTTGAGCAGCTGGAAGCCGCCGACGAGGTGCGCACCGATGGCGACCAGGTTGACCGGCGTCCAGCGGCCCCAGCCGGCGTTGGCGACGCGGGCGCGCTGGCGCGGGTCGTCGACGTCCTTGGCCGCGCCGTTCACGCCGACGGCACCCATCAGGGAGCCGCCGAACCAGGCAGCGAGGCCGGCGTCGTGCAGGAAGTGGGCGACGGTGTTGCGCTGTGCCATGAGGGAGTCTCCTACGAGGGTCCGGAACGGTGTCTGCCTGACCGCTACCCCTGGCCCGTCCGTGCTGAACCCCAGGGCTTCCACCCTGACGGCGCGTCTGCGACAGTGCGCACTGCCGGCAGGCGCAGCCCAGCCCCGCCGCGCGCCGTCCGACCGGCACCCCGAGCAGCAGCCCGACAGCACGAGGAGGCGACACGTGACCGAGCAGGCGACCGGCACGGACGCCTACGCGGTCGTGGCCTTCCGCGAGGAGGCCGGCTGGCAGGTCGGACCGCTCCCCGAGGTGCTCACGAGCGACCTCGACGGCCTCATCGCCGCCGTCCGCCAGCAGCCGAGCGAGTCCGGGGCCTTCGCCCTCGTCGACGTCGCCGACGAGTTCTTCGTCGTCGTGCGGGTGCAGCAGGGCCGCGTGCGGCTGCTGCTGTCCGACGTCACGGCGTCCGCCGAGTGGGACCTCGCCGAGCAGGTGCTGGACCACCTCGACATCGACGTCCCCGAGGGCGAGGAGCTCGACGAGGTGTGGCCGGCCGGCGACCTCGACATCTTCGGCGACCTCGGGCTCGACGCGATGGAGCTCGGCGTCATCCTGTCCGACCTCGACGCCTACGCGGACGAGATGCTGTCGGCGCTGACCCGGCGGCTGGGGTTCGCGGAGCCCTACGAGCGGGTAGTCGACGCGCTCAGCGGCCGCTGACGCCCCGTCACTCTCTCGACCGACCTCCCGGAGCCCTCCTCGTGTCGTACTTCGCCGCCGCCCTCGCACGCACCGGTCCCGGTTGGGTCGGCGAGGAGGTGGACCTCGACGGCGTCGACGACCTCGAGGTCCTGGCCGACCAGCTGCGCGACCTCATCGACGACGGCCCCGGACCGGCGCTGCTGCTGCTCGAGGAGGACGACGAGTACGTCGCCGTCGTGCGGGTCGAGAACGTGGGGCTCGTCGAACCGCGGGTGTTCCTGTCCGACCGGCGGGCCGTGCAGGCCAGCGGCGTGGCGGCGATGCTCTGGGAGGAGGTCGACGAGGCCGACGGCGACGACGACGACGAGAGCAGCCGGCCCGTCGCCGAGCCCGTCGGCGACACCGCCGTCCTGGCCGACCTCGGCACCCCGGCCGAGGACCTCGTGGCCCTCTGCGCGGAGGAGGGCCTGCTGCCCGCCGACGTCCACACCGCCCTGTGCGAGCGCGCCGGCTGCCTGGACGTGCTCGAGGCCCTGCGCGACGGGTGAGCCGGCCCGGATCGTGAGGCAGGCAGCCGGGTGAGCTGGGACGCCGCGATGCGGCTGGCCCTGCAGGAGGCCGCCCGCACCCGGTCCTCCGGTGACGTGCCGGTGGGGGCCGTCGTCCTCGACCCGGCCGGCGACGTGGTGGGCCGGGGCCGGAACGCGCGGGAGGCGGACGGCGACCCGACGGCGCACGCCGAGGTGCTCGCGCTGCGCGACGCCGCACGAGCGCGGGGCAGCTGGCGGCTGGAGGGCTGCACCCTCGTGGTCACCCTCGAGCCCTGCACGATGTGCGCCGGCGCCCTGGTGCTCGCGCGGGTGGCCCGGGTGGTCTACGGCGCCGACGACGACAAGGCCGGAGCGGTCGGTTCGCTGTGGGACGTCGTGCGCGACCGCAGGCTCAACCACCGGCCCGAGGTCGTGCGGGGCGTGCTCGCCGGAGAGTCCGCGGAGCTGCTGCGGGAGTTCTTCGGCGGGCACCGCGACCTCCGCTAGGCTCGACGACGGTGGCGTGTCCGAGCGGCCGAAGGAGCACGCCTCGAAAGCGTGTGACGGTGCAAGCCGTCCGTGGGTTCAAATCCCACCGCCACCGCCAGCACGTCCCGAGGGGCCCCTCCATGAGGAGGGGCCCCTCGTGGTCTGCTCCACCGGTGACCGACCTCGACGCCCGCGTCCTCGCTGCCCACGACGGCGAGGTGATGGGGGCCGCGCTGTTCTCGGCGCTCGCAGCGCGCACCCAGGTTCCCCGCGAGGTCGAGCTGTTCGGCCTGCTCGCGCAGGTCGAGGAGGTCACGCGCGAGGTGCTCGCGCCGGTGCTGCGCCGCCGGAGCCTCGTGCCCTCCCCCAGCGCGGACGGGCAGGGGCGGGAGCTGGCGGACGAGCTGGCCGGGCTGCCGCACGAGCAGCTGTGGACGCGGATGACCGCCCTCGTCGAGCCCGCGCTCCGCGACTACCAGGACCTCCGAGCCGCCTCGGACACCGACCTCGAGGCGCTCGACCGCCTCGTGGCGCACGAACAGGCGCTGCGCGACGTGTGCCGCCTGGAGCTCGCCGGGACGCCGTCGACCGCCCCGCTCCTGGCGTACCTCGAGGCGCAGGCGTCCTGAGGCGCTGCCCGCCTGGACACCCGCCCGGGTGACGGGGTGGTCAGGCAGGGCCAGCCGGCATGGCCCGTCGCGACCGCTCGCGGGCGGTTCCGCCGTCGGGGGCTCGTGCAGGGGAGGTCCGCACCGATGGCAGGGGCAACGCCGCCGACCGGGCGCCTCACCCCGAAGGACTCCCCATGCCGCAGGACGCCCGCGCGGGCAACCCCGCCACCCGCTTCTTCGCCGACCGCAAGGTCGGCACCAAGATCCTCATCGCGGTCAGCTCCACCGCTCTCGTCGCCTGCGGCGTCGGCGCCCTGTCCATCAGCAAGCTCGGCAGCGTCGACAAGGCGGCCAGCTCCGTCTACGAGGACAGCCTGCTCCCGGTCGCCGACCTGTCGGTGCTGCGCCGCGCGACGGTCCTCACCCGGCTCGACACCGCGAACGCCGTGATCAGCCAGACGGCCGCGGGCGTGGAGAAGAGCAAGGCTGCCGTGACCCAGGACGACGAGGACCTCGGCGCTGCCGTGGCGGCGTACGAGGCCAAGGCGGTCGACCCCGAGCTGCTCGCGGAGTTCAAGAGCACCTGGATCGCCTACCAGGAGGTCCGGGACGGGAAGCTGCTCCCGGCCGCGGTGCGCCACGACGTCGAGACCTTCTCCAAGGTCCGTGACGCCGAGGGCAAGCCGCTGACCGACAAGGCGACCGAGCTGCTCGGTGCCATGTTCGACAAGGAGCAGGCGCGCGCGAAGGCGACGGCGGCCGAGGCGCACAGCACCTTCACCGCGGCCCGCACCCTCGTGCTCGCCGCCCTGCTCGTCGGCCTGCTGCTCGGCCTCGGGCTCGCGCTGTTCGTCAGCGGCCTGGTCACCAAGCCGCTGAAGAAGGTGTCCGAGGTCCTCAAGGGCATGGCCCAGGGCGACCTGACCCAGAGCGTCGACGTCGACAGCAAGGACGAGGTCGGTCAGATGGCCGGGGACCTGCGGGTGGCCATGGAGACGGTGCGGACGGCGGTGCAGGCGATGGCGCGGAACTCGCAGGCGCTGAGCGGCAGCTCGGAGGAGCTGAGCAGCGTGAGCACGACGATCGCGGCGTCGGCGGAGCAGGCGTCGGCGCAGGCGAACGTGGTGTCGGCGGCGGCGGAGCAGGTGTCCC
>JAODNQ010000105.1 GCA_025464695.1 Frankiales bacterium
ACACGTCACCGGCCTCGAAGGCCCCAGCGAGCACCGGCCGGTCCGGCAGCAGCCGCGCGGCCCCGAGCTGCCCGGTGTCGCCGCACGGCAGCGTCCGCAGCCACGTCCGGGTCGAGCCCGCCGACCGCACCCGCCACAACTCCCGCTCCTCCACATCAGCGACCGCCCGCAACGCCAACGCCGCCACCCGGTCCTGCAACCGCAGCAACGCCTCCGCCCGACCCACCGCCACGACCGGCGACAACACCGACGGCACCACCCCGAGCGCCTCGTCGACTGCCCGGCTCAACGCCACCACATCAGCCGACGGACCGAGTGAAGCCGTTGCGGTAGTGGAGGAGGTCGCACCAGTCGGCACGGTCGAGGCAGTCCAGGCAGTCGCACCAGGCGAGGCGGTCGAGGCAGTCGAGAACGGCACCCCCGAAACAGCCCAGGACGCCGCCGACGCAGTACGCGTCCCGCCGTCCGACATGGCTGCCCCCTCCCCTTGATCGCTGCAGCGAGCGTCGCACCCGGGTCCGACAAGAACCGCCCCCAGAAAGACCCGCTCAAGAACGACTTCAAGATCTTCCGCGCGCGTAGGGGGCCAGGCTGAGACCGGCTCGGGCGGACCCGCGGACGTCACCGGGCCCAGCGTCGGTCAGCCACCTCGAGGGACGCACGACGACGTCCGTGCGCGGCCGGCGGGACCACACCACGTCACGAGCGCGCGCAGCCGGCCCCCGACCGCCGACGTCGCCCCGGCGCACCAGCTAGAAGCGCCAGAGCGTCGTCGCCGACGCGGACCGACCGGTCAGACCAGCGGCAGGTGCATGACGTGCAGCCCCACCAGCCCGTGCGTCCGCGAGTCGAACGCCTCCGGCACCGTGCCGACGACCGAGAACCCGAGCGACGTCCACAGCCGCACCGCAGCCGTGTTCGTCTCGACCACCGCGTTGAACTGCACCGCGCGGTACCCCTGCGACCGGCACAGCGCGACGACGTGCTCCCCGAGCAACCGGCCCACCCCGAGCCCGCGGGCGGCCGGCGCCACCATGAACGACGCCGTCGCCACGTGCGCGCCGCGGCCCGGCCGGTTGGGCCCCGTCTTCGCCGAGCCCAGCACCTCCCCCGTCGACGACACCGCGACCCAGGCCGACGACGGCGGCGGCTCCACCCACAGGGCGCGCGCCTCGGCGGAGGCCATCCCGGGCGGGTAGGCGTACGTCTCGCCGTCGTCGACGACGGCGCAGAACACCGGGAAGAAGGCGTCCCAGTCCGCGTCGACGAGCGGCCGGACCGTCACCTCAGCCAGCGCGCGGCCTCCGTGGCCCAGTAGGTCAGGATCGTGCCGGCTCCGGCGCGCTTGATGCCGACCAGCTGCTCGAGGATGATCCGCTCCCGGTCGATCCAGCCCTGCGCCGCGGCCGCCTCGACCATCGCGTACTCGCCGCTGACCTGGTACGCCGCGACCGGGACGTCGACCGCCTCGGCCACCGCCCGGACGACGTCGAGGTACGCCCCCGCGGGCTTGACCATGACGGCGTCCGCACCCTCGGACACGTCCTGCAGCGCCTCGCGGACGCCCTCGTCGGCGCCGCGCGCGCCGTCCTGCTGGTAGCTGGAGCGGTCACCGAACGACGGCGCGCACTCGGCGGCATCGCGGAAGGGGCCGTAGTAGGCGCTGGCGTACTTCGTCGAGTACGACCAGACGGGGAGGTCCGTGTACCCGGCGCCGTCGAGGCCCGCCCGGATCGCCGCGACCTGGCCGTCCATCATCCCGGACGGCGCCACCACCTGGGAGCCCGCGACAGCCTGCGCGACGGCGATGGACGCGTACCGCTCGAGGGTGCTGTCGTTGTCGACCTCGCCGGCGTCGGTGAGCAGCCCGCAGTGGCCGTGGTCGGTGTACTCGTCCAGGCACAGGTCGCTCATGACGACGAGCGCGTCGCCCACCTCGGCGACGACGTCGGCCAGGGCCAGCTGCACGATGCCCTCGGGGTCGTCGGCACCGCTGCCGCGGCCGTCCTTCACCGCCGGGACCCCGAACAGGATGAGACCGCCCACGCCGGCGGACGCGGCCTCGGCCGCAGCAGCACGCACGGAGTCGCGCGTGTGCTGCACGACCCCCGGCATGGAGCCGATCGGGGCGGGCGAGGAGATGCCCTCCTTGACGAAGACCGGCAGCACGAGGTCGGACGGCCGGACGTGCACGTCCGCGGTGAGGCGCCGCAGCGCGGGGGTCCGGCGCAGCCGTCGTGGACGGGGGCCGAGCCAGGCGGTCACAGCGCACCTGCCGCGATCAGCTCCCGTGCCGGGCTCACTGCCGGGCCGCCTGCTTCGCGAGCTTCTTGCGGCGAGGCGCCGACGGCAGGCCGCCCTCGCGCTGGGCGGCGTGCTCGGCCAGCGCCTCGACGAGCGCGGCGACGTCGGGCTTGGGCGCCACGACGTCGACCCGCAGGCCGAGCTCCTCGGCGGTCGCCACCGTCTGCGGCCCGATGCAGGCCAGCACGGTGGTGTCGTGCGGCTTGCCGGCGATGCCGACGAGGTTGCGCACGGTCGAGGACGACGTGAACAGCACGGCGTCGAAGCCGCCGCCCTTCAGCGCCTCGCGGGTCTCGGCGGGCGGCGGGGCGGCCCGGACGGTGCGGTACGCCGTGACGTCGTCGACCTGCCAGCCCAGCTCGCGCAGGCCGGCGAGCAGGGTGTCGGTGGCGATGTCGGCGCGGGGCAGCAGCACCCGGTCGATCGGGTCGAAGACCTCGTCGTAGGGCTGCCAGTCGGCGAGCAGGCCCTCGGACGACTGCGAGCCGGACGGCACGAGGTCGGGCTTGATGCCGAACTCGACCAGCGCGGCGGCCGTGGCCTCGCCGACGGCGGCGACCTTCACGCCGGCGAACGCGCGGGCGTCCAGGCCGAACTCCTCGAGCTTCTCGCGGACCGCCTTGACGGCGTTCGTGGAGGTGAAGGCCACCCACAGGTAGCGGCCCGTGACGAGCCCGCGGACGGCCCGCTCCATGGGGGCCGGGGTGCGCGGCGGTTCGACGGCGATGGTGGGCACCTCGACGGGGATCGCGCCGTGGCTGCGCAGCGCCTGCGACAGCACGCCGGCCTGGTCGCGGGTGCGGGGCACCAGCACGCGCCAGCCGTACAGCGGCCGGTTCTCGTACCAGCCGAGCCGTCCGGCGGCCTTGACCGCGGCGCCCACCACCGTGACCGCCTCGCCGCTCAGGCCGGCGGCGGTGAGGTCGGCCTCGACGGCGTCGAGGGTGGTCAGCACGGTGCGCTGGTCCTCCGTCGTGCCGCCCACCGTGACGGCGACGTGCTCGGAGCCCTTGCGCCCGTGCTCGACCAGCGAGCTCGCGGCCTTCGGGACGTCGCCGACGACGCCGGTCAGCACGAGAGCGCCCGGCGCGGCGGCGAGGGCGCGCCAGTCGACGGCGTCGCCGGTGCGGGCGACCGTGCGCGGCAGGCCGGTCGCGATGCCGGCGAAGGTCGGGACGCCGACGGCCGACGGGACACCGGGGACGACCTCCAGGCGCAGCTTCGCCTTGACGACGGCCTCCGCCTCGGGGCCGCCCTCAGCCGTGACGAACGGGTCGCCGGGCAGCAGGCGGACGACGTTGCGGCCGGCCTTGGCAGCGGCGACGACGGCGGCGCCGGAGGGCTCGTCGGTGACGACGACCTCCGCGTCCGGGCCGATCCGCCCCAGGACGCTGCCGCTGACGCGCTCGTCGACGAGCACGAGGTCGGCGGTGGCGAGGAGCTCGGCGGCGCGCAGGGTCAGCAGCGAGGCGTCGCCCGCGCCGGCCCCGACGAGGGCGACCGTCCCGACGACCTTCTTGGCCGTCGTCTTGGGGCTGCGCAGCGGCGGGGTCATGCGGGTCCTCCGGGAGGAGTCGGGTCGAGCAGGTCTGCGGTCGGAGCAGGCACGGCGTCGGTGGGCAGGGCGTCCACGGCCATCAGCTCGGCGGCCCCGAGCTCGAGCAGCTCTGCGGCCAGGCGGCGTCCGACGCCCTCGGCGTCCGAGACGGGGCCGGTGGCGGACAGGCGGACGGCGTCGCTGCCGTCGGGCGCGAGGACGAGCCCGCGCAGGAACACCTCGTCGCCGTCGTCGCCCTCGGCCACCTCCGCGAGCGCGCCGACCGGCGCGGTGCACCCGGCCTCGAGCGCGCCGAGCAGGGCGCGCTCCGCGGCGATCGCCGTGCGGGTGTCGGGGTGGTCGAGCTGGCCGAGCAGCGCCACGAGCTCGGCGTCGTCGGCGCGGCACTCGACCGCGAGCGCGCCCTGCGCCGGCGCGGGCAGCAGCTGCAGCGGGTCGAGCACCTCGGTGGCCTCGTCCAGCCGGCCGAGCCGGGCCAGGCCGGCCCGGGCGAGGACGACGGCGTCGAGCCGGCCGCTGGTGACGTAGCCGATCCGGGTGTCGACGTTGCCGCGGACCGGGACGACCTCGAAGCCCAGGCCGAGCGCGTGCAGCTGGGCGGTGCGGCGGGGCGACCCCGTCCCGATGCGGGCTCCCGCCGGCAGCTCGCCCAGGGTGCGGCCGCCGGAGGCGACGAGCACGTCGCGCGGGTCCTGCCGCAGCGGGACGGCCGCGATGACCAGGCCGGGGGCGGGCGCCGTCGGGAGGTCCTTGAAGGAGTGGACCGCGAGGTCGCACTCGCCGCGCAGCAGCGCCTCGCGCAGCGCCGTGACGAACACGCCGGTGCCGCCGATCTGCGCGATCGCCGCCGACGACGTGTCGCCGCTGGTGACGACCCGGTGCAGCTCGACCTGCGCTCCCAGGGCACGGAGCGCCTCGGCGACGTGCCCCGACTGCGTGAGGGCCAGGGCGGAGCCGCGCGTGCCGAGCAGCAGCGGGCGACCGGTCACGGCGCCTCCTCCACGGTGAGGCCCGTGACGACCACGGCGGCCGGGGCGTGACGGTCCAGGCCGAACAGCTCCTGCAGCGCCTCCGCGTAGGAGACCCCGCCCGTGCTGTCGGCGAGCTCCTTCACCCGCACGGTCGGCGTGTGCAGCAGCTTGTCGACGACCCGTCGCACGGCCTGCTCGACCTCGCCGCGGTCCTTGTCGGACAGGCCCGGCACGCGCCCGGCGAGACGCGTCAGCTCGGACTGCACCACGGAGTCGGCCCGGGCCCGCAGCGCCGCGACCGTCGGGGCGACCCGCGAGGCGCGCTGCCAGGCGAGGAACTTGCCGACCTCCTCGGCGACGATCGCGCGGACGGCCTCGACGTCGGCGCCGGCCTGCGTGCCCTGCAGCACCTGGCCCAGCTGCTCGAGGTCGACCAGGGTGACGCCGGGCAGCCAGCGCACCGCGGGGTCGACGTCGCGGGGCAGCGCGAGGTCCAGCAGCGCCAGCGGCCGGCCGTCGCGCCGGGCGAGCGCCCGCTCGACGACGTCGCAGCCGACGACGATCCCGGTGGCGCCCGTCGAGGAGACGACGACGTCGGCCTCCGCAAGCGCGTCCTCGAGGTCGGCCAGCGGCACGGCCCGGCCCTCCAGGGCGGCCGCGAGGTGCTCCGCGTTGGCGAGCGTGCGGTTGGCGACGACGACCTCCGCCGCGCCCCCGCGCCGCAGCGTCGCGCCGGCCAGGGCCCCCATGGAGCCGGACCCGACGATGAGCGCGCTGCGCCCTTCGAGCGGGCCGACGACGGCCATCGCGTGCTCGAGCCCGACCGTCACCAGCGAGCGGCCGGCCTCGTCGATGCCGGTCTCGCTGTGCGCTCGCTTGCCGACGTTGAGGGCCTTCTGGAACAGCTCGTGCAGGGTCCGGCCGGCGCCCTCGGACGCCGCGCCGTAGGACCGCCGGAGCTGGCCGAGGATCTGGGCCTCGCCCACCACCATCGAGTCCAGCCCGCAGGCGACCTGGAACAGGTGCAGGACGGCCTGGTCCTCGTAGTGGACGTAGAGGTGCTTCTTCAGCTCGTCGAGCGGGACGCCGCTGCGGGCGACCAGCAGGTCGGTGACCTCGTCGAGGCCGCCGTGGAAGGTCGCGACGTCGGCGTAGACCTCGACCCGGTTGCACGTCGACAGCACGACCGCCTCGGTGACCGCCCCGCCGCGCAGCTCCTGCACGAGCGTCGTCGTGTCGCCGACCCCGACGGTCAGCTGCTCCAGCAGCGAGACCGGCGCGCTGCGGTGGGAGACGCCGACGGCGAGGACGCTCACGCCATGACTCCCAGGGCTCGCTCCGGGAGCTCCCGGCACGCCGGCTCCTCCGTCGCCGGGTACCGGTCGCGACCTCCGCTCGCAGGCACCCCCAGGGCTCGCTCCGGGAGCTCCCGAGCCGCCTTCCGGTGCTCGTGGAAGCTGAGGATCTGCAGCTCGAGGGCGAGGTCGACCTTGCGGACGTCGACGCCGTCGGGCACCTGCAGGACGACGGGCGCGAAGTTCAGGACGCTCGTGACGCCGGCGGCGACCAAGCGGTCGCAGACGCCCTGCGCGGCCTCCGCGGGGGTCGCGATGACCCCGATGCTCACGCCGGTCTCGGCGACGACGGCCTCGAGCTCGCTCACCGGGCGCACCGTCTGGCCGGCCAGCTGCGTGCCGACCCGGGCGGGGTCGGCGTCGAGCAGGGCCGCCATGCGGAAGCCGCGGCCGGCGAAGCCGCCGTAGCCCGCGAGGGCGGAGCCCAGGTTGCCGACGCCCACCAGCACGACCGACCAGCCCTGGGTCAGCCCGAGCTCGCGGCTGATGTGGAAGACCAGCTCCTCGACGGCGTAGCCGACGCCGCGGGTGCCGTAGGAGCCCAGGTGGGAGAGGTCCTTGCGGACCTTCGCCGAGCCGACGCCGGCCAGCTCCGCGAGCCCCTCGCTGCTGACCGTGGTGTGCCCCTCCTCGGCCAGCCCGTGCAGCGCCCGCAGGTAGACCGGCAGCCGCGCCACGGTCGCCTCGGGCACCGGCCGGGGCGCACCGGCACCCTGCGCTGCAGCCGCCGCAGTCGCCGAGCGAGGAGCCACCACGGGGCGGGGCGCCTGCTCGGACACGGATCGGCTCCAGGACGGCGGCGGCGAGGGACAGCCGGGGGCGGGTCGGGAGACTCGAGGTTACGCGCTTGTGAACGTGTGCACGAAGCCCTGAGTCGCAGGTCACAAGCCCCTGGGGCTCAGCCCTTGAGCGCCCGCCGGAGCACGGCCTCGTCCACCGTCCAGTAGGCGTGCTCGACGCCGTCGAGCAGCACGACGGGGACCTTGTCGGTGTAGGCCTCACGCAGCGCCGGGTCGGCGTCGACGTCGAGCACCTGCAGGACCAGACCGGCGTCCTGCGCGGCCCGGCGCACCACCGGCTCGGCCGCCGAGCACAGCGAGCAGTCGGCGCGGGTCACCAGCGCGACCTCCGACGGCGGGGTGCGCCGCCGCAGGAGCGGTCTCACGCCCCGGCCGCCCGCAGCGCGCCCTTGCTGACCTTCCCGGTGGCCGAGTGGGGCAGCGCCGCCACGACCTCCACGGCGGTGGGGCACTTGAAGCGGGCCAGCGAGCGGGCGCAGAAGGCGATGAGCTCCTCCGTCGAGACCCGGGCGCCGTCGCGCAGCACCACCAGCGCCTTGACCGACTCGCCGGTGTAGGGGTGCGGGATGCCGAGGACCGCGGCCTCCTCGACGTCCGGGTGGCCGAGCAGCACGGTCTCGACCTCCCGGGGGTAGACGTTGAAGCCGCTCACCAGGACGAGCTCGCGACGCCGGTCGACCAGGCGCAGGTCGCCGTCGTCGTCGAGCAGGCCGACGTCGCCCGTGGCGAACCAGCCGTCGGCGTCCGGGCCGTCGGCGCCGTCGGGCCAGTAGCCGGAGAACAGGTTCGGGCCCCGGACGACGACCTCGCCCGGGTCGCCGTCGTCGACCGGCCGGCCGTCCTCGTCGAGCAGCCGCAGCTCCACCCCGGGCACGGGGCGGCCGACGGAGGCGGGCTTGGCGACCTCGCTCATGAGCGTGCTGGTCAGCACGGGGGCGGTCTCGGTCAGCCCGTAGCCCTCGAACACGTGGTGGCCCGTGGCGTCGAGCACCCGGTGCAGCACCTGCGAGGGCAGCGGCGCGGCGCCGGACAGCGCCAGCCGCACCGAGGTGAAGGCGTCGCCGACGTCGGGGAGCATCGACCAGGCGACGTACATCGGCGGAGCACCGACCAGGGACGTGACCTCCGACCGGCGCACCTGCTCGAGCGTCTCGACCGGGTCGAACCGCTCCACGAGCACCCCCGTGGCGCCCTGCCGGGCGACCATCCCGAGCGCGGCGTTCAGACCGTAGACGTGGAACAGCGGCAGGACGAGCAGCACGACGTCGTCGGGGGCGACCACGGGCGGGTCGATGGCGGCGCACTGGTCGAGGTTGGCCCGCAGCGCCCGGTGGCTGAGCATCGCGCCGCGCGGGGTGCCGCTGGTGCCGGAGGTGTAGAGGACGACCGCGAGGTCCTCGCCGCCGCGGTCGGTGGCGGGCGGGGTCCCGGCCTCCTGCAGCCGCGGGTCGCCCGCACCGAGGACGTGCTCCAGCGCGGGGTGCGTGCCGGCCGTCGCCTGGACGGCGCCGTCGGGCACCAGCAGCGCCCGGGCCCCGCTGTCGGCCAGCAGCCGCGCGGTCTCGGCGTCGGTGTAGCCGGTGTTGACCGGAACCGCCACGAGGCCGGCGCGGAGCACGCCGAAGTAGACGACCGGGAAGTCGAGCGTGTTGGGCAGCTGGAGCGCGACGAGGTCGCCCTCGTCGAGCCCGAGGCCGCGGAGGCCGGCGGCGCAGGCGTCGACCCGGGCGTCGAGCTCGGCCCAGGTGGTGGGGGCGTCGCGGAAGACGAGCGCAGCCTTGTCCGGCGTCGCACGGGCAGCGTCGCGGACGAGGTCGTCCAGGCGCGGGGCAGCAGTCACGCGCCCGACGCTCTCACAGCGGACCGGTCAGCCGCCGGGGCTCGCGGTGGCTCCCCCGCCCCCGCCCGGCACGACGCCGCCGTCCCCGCCCGTCCCGCCGGTGCCTCCGCCGGTACCGCCGCCCGTGGTCGGCTCCGCCGCCGTGGGAGCGGGAGCGGGGTCCCGGGTCGGTGCGCGCGTCGGCTCCGGCGCGGAGGTGACCTGCGGGGCGGCCTCGCGGGTCCGCTCCACCACGGGCGCCCGGGTCCGGCGGGCGCGGCGTCGCCGCGTCGTGGCCGTGGGCTCCACCGTGGCGCCGCCCGAGCGGACCGACGGCGAGGGGGCAGGTGGCGGCGTGAACGCCGCGTAGCCGCCCCGGGGAGCGGGCGGAGCGGCGCGGCCGGTCTGGATGTCGCGCAGGATCTCGAAGGCGCGGTCGAAGATCCGGGCCGGCAGCGTGCCGCCGTAGACCTGCGGGACGCCGTGCACGCCCTTCATGCCGCCGCACGCGCCGCTGTCCTGCACGCCCTTGCAGGTGATGTCCTCGTAGCCCATCCAGACCGCCATGCAGATGTTCTGCGGGGAGCGGGCGCAGCCGATCCACCAGGCGTCGGTGCTGTCGTTCGTGGTGCCGGTCTTGCCGAAGACCTCGAACTCCTGGGCGGCCGACGTGCCGGTGCCGCGGGTGACGACGTCGCGCATGGCGGAGACCACGCGGTCGGCGACGTCGACGGGCATGGCCCGCGTGCCCGACGGCTTGGCCGGCTCCTCGTCGACGACCTTCGCCGGCGACCCCGCGACGGCCGTGGTGCGGATCTCGGTGAAGAAGCGCGGGGGGACGCGCACGCCGTGGTTGGCGATGGTCCCGTAGGCGTTGGCCATCGACAGCGGTGTCACGAGGGCGGTGGTGCCGAGGCCGAAGCTCTCGGGGGCGGGGTCGAGCGGCAGCTTGTCGGCGTCCGCGCCGTCCGCCGCGACGACGCCGGAGTCGAGCATCGTCTTGCGCACCGCCTCGTGCCCGACCTCGTCGGCCAGCGGCACGTAGACGGTGTTCACCGAGGCCGCGAGGGCGCTGCGCAGCGAGAAGGTGCCCTGCTCGCCGCCGTCGCTGTTGCAGTACTCGCCCTTCTCCCGCTTGTCGCGGTAGGGCTTGCACTGCGGCGCGTAGCGGGTCTCCGACAGCCGGTGGCCCTGCTCGAGCGCGGTCGCCAGCGTGAACGGCTTGATCGTCGAGCCGGTGGAGCGGGTGGCGTTCGTGGCGAGGTTGTACCCGTCGCGCTGGTAGCCCTCGATCACCGGGCGGGGGGCGCGCACCTTGCCGTTGCGGTCCGGCGCGTAGGTCTTCGCCGGGGCGCGGCGCAGCGTCGTCATCGCCTTGACGTCGCCGTTGCGGATGTCGACGGCGACGACGGCCGTCTGCGGGTCGCCCGCGTTCGGCAGCACCTCGCGGGCCGCCCGGGAGACGGCGGCCTGCAGGTCGAGGTTCAGCGTCGTCTTCACGCGCAGGCCGCCGCGGAACAGCACGTCCTCGTCGTTCTCGAACTTGGTGCGGAGCTGGTCCTTCACGAGGTCGGCGTACTCCGGCGCGCTCGTGGCGGGCGGCGGCGGCGTCTCCTTGACGGGCGTGACGTCCCGGTCCAGGGCGCGGCTGGCGTCGGCGCTGTCGATGTACTTGGCGAACACCATCCGGTTGAGCGTGTACTTCTGCCGCTCCTTGGCGGTGGCGAAGGACTTCACCGGGTTCCAGGCCGACGGCGCGGGCGCCATGCCGGCGAGCAGGGCGGCGCGAGCCAGCTCCAGGTTGCCGTCGCGCTTGCCCGTCTTCTCGTTGAGCGCGAGGTCCTTGATCGCCACGCCGAAGTAGTACAGCGACGCCGCCTCGACGCCGTAGACGCCGTTGCCGAGGTACAGGGCGTTGAGGTAGTCGGTGAGGATCTCGTCCTTCGACTTCTCCTTCTCCAGCCGGACGGCGAGCGCGGCCTCGCGGACCTTGCGCAGCAGGCTCGACTCGTTGCCGACGTAGGCGTTCTTCACGTACTGCTGCGTGAGCGTCGAGCCGCCCTGCTTGCGGCCGCCGGCGAGGTCGTTGAGCGCGGCCCGGGTCGTGGACACGAGGTCGACGCCGTTGTGGTCGAGGAAGCGCTCGTCCTCCGCGGAGATGATCGCGTCGCGCATCGCCTGCGGGATCTGCGCCGCCGGGACGACCTTGCGGCGCGTGGGCGGCGGGACCGAGGCGAACTGGGTGCCGTCGTCGGCGAGCAGCAGCACGGACTTCTGCTGCGGGATGAGGTCCTTGTCGAAGTCGACGGGCGCCGCCAGCAGGCCTCCGACGAACGTGGTGGCGCCGGTCAGCAGCGCCAGGACGAGCACGAGGACGACGCGGGCCGCGCGACGACCTCGCCGACGGCGCCGGGCCGCCCGGGACAGCCGCCGTCGGGAGGTGGCCGGCAGGGGGCGCGCCGCACGGGCCGGACGGACTGGACCCGCGGTCGACATGTGGTGAAGGGTACGTCCGTGTCCGAGATCCCGGCCCGCCTGACCGGGCGCCCGGCCGTCCGCGTGCTGGTCGTCGACGACACCGCCCACGTGCGCCGGGTCGTCGTCGAGACGCTCGAGCTCGACGGCTTCGACGTCGTCGGCCAGGCCGACGACGGCGCCCGCGGGGTCGAGGAGGCGCTCCGGCTGCGCCCCCACGTCGTCGTCATGGACCTGCGCATGCCCGGCGCGGACGGGCTGGAGGCCACCCGGCGGATCCGCGCCGCGCTGCCGTCGGTGCAGGTGGTCCTCTACACGGCCTACCTCGACCCGGAGGTCCGCGCGCAGGCCCTGGAGGCCGGCGCGGCCCTGTGCCTGGCCAAGGTCGAGGGGCTCCCCGTGCTCGGGCGGGAGCTGGACCGGCTCACGCTGGCGCTCCCCCGCACCCCCTGATCCCCGCCCCTCCGGCGCCGGCTCCTCCCCCTCCAGCGGGAGGTCCCGGCTCAAGCGGAGGAGGTCACTGCCGAAACGTTCCGGTAAGACCCCCCCACCCCTAGCATGCGAGCTGGCCGCGCGCTCCCCGTCCCCCTCCCGGGTCGAGTGGCCGGCAGCGCACCCCCGCCGGTGCTCTGCCCGCCTGCCGCCCTGCCCGCTGCACCTGCCCGTCCGCCTGTCCGTCTGTCCGCCCGTGCGGCCGCCTCGAAGGCGGTCGGAGGGAGAGAGCCCGTGTCCCGGCCCGCGCGCCCCGCCCCTGCCGGGCTGCGCGCTGCCTGCGCCGGGCC
>JAODNQ010000134.1 GCA_025464695.1 Frankiales bacterium
ATCGCGCTGTCGAAGCTGCTCCAGGTCGCCCCGGACCTCGTCACGCTCGACGTCGAGATGCCGGAGCTGAACGGCCTGGAGACGCTCCGCGAGCTGCGCAAGACCCACCCCCGGCTCCCGGTCATCATGTTCAGCACGCTCACCGAGCGCGGCGCGGCGGCCACTCTGGACGCCCTGACCGCCGGTGCCAGCGACTACGTGTGCAAGCCCGCCAACGTCGGGAGCGTCCCCGAGGCGATCGCCGCGGTCCGCGAGCAGCTGATCCCGAAGATCAAGGCCCTCGTGCCGGGTGGCCGGCCTCCGGTGCCCGCGCAGGCCCGGCCGCGCCTGCTGGCCGCCCCGGTCCGCCCGGGCGGGCCGCTGCCCTCGGGCCCCGCCCCCACCAGCCGGGTCGACGTCCTCGCGATCGGCTCCTCGACGGGGGGACCGGACGCGCTCACGGCGCTGCTGCCGCTCCTGCCCGCGAACCTCCCGGTCCCGGTCGTCATCACGCAGCACATGCCCCCCGTCTTCACCCGCCTGTTCGCTCAGCGGCTGGACGCCAAGTGCCCGCTGTCGGTCAAGGAGGCGGAGGACGGCGACCGGCTCGAGGCCGGCCGCGTCCTCGTCGCCCCTGGTGACCGGCACCTCGTCCTGGAGCGCCGTGGCGCCGCCGTCGTCGTCCGGCTGTCGGACGCCCCTGCCGAGAACTTCTGCCGCCCCGCGGTCGACGTCATGTTCCGCAGCGTCGCCTCGCTCTACGGCGAGCACGTCCTCTCGGTCGTGCTCACCGGTATGGGCTCGGACGGCGCGCGCGGCAGCGAGGTCGTCCGCACCGCCGGCGGCGAGGTCGTCGTGCAGGACCAGGCGACGTCCGTCGTGTGGGGCATGCCGGGCGCCGTCGTCGCCGCCGGCCAGGCCCACCGTGTCCTGCCCCTGAAGGACGTCGCCCGCGACGTGCTCCAGGTCATCGCCCGCGGTCGCAGCGGTGCCCGTCCCGAGACCACCCCCCTGACAGGAGCCGGTCGATGAGCGCGACCCTCACCACCTCCGACTTCGACTACATCCGCGACGTCGTCCGCAAGCAGAGCGCCATCGTGCTCGAGCCGGGCAAGGAGTACCTCGTCGAGTCGCGGCTGCTGCCGCTGGCGCGCTCCACCGGCGAGGGCAGCATCGCGGCGATCGTCACGAAGATGCGCCGCGAGCCGAGCGGTCGGCTGACGGCCCAGGTCGTCGACGCGATGACGACCAACGAGACGTCGTTCTACCGCGACCTCCACCCCTTCGACGCCCTGGCCAAGCACGTCGTCCCGGAGCTGCTCAGGACCCGGGCGGCCGAGCGCCGGCTCAGCATCTGGTGCGGCGCGTCGTCGTCGGGCCAGGAGCCGTACACGATCGCCATGGTGCTGCGCGACGCCCTCGCCGGGCACCCGGGCTGGACCACCAGCCTGCTCGCGACCGACCTGTCCGCGGAGATGCTCGAGCGGACGAAGGCTGCCCGCTACAGCCAGCTCGAGGTCAACCGCGGCCTGCCGGTGACCATGCTGGTGAAGCACTTCGACAAGGTCGGCACCGAGTGGCAGGTCAAGCCCGAGCTGCGCTCGACGGTGCAGACCCGGCCGCTGAACCTCGCGACGCCCTTCCCGGCCATGGGCCCCTTCGACGTCGTGTTCCTGCGCAACGTCCTCATCTACTTCGACACGCCCACGAAGAAGGCCGTGCTCGAACGCGTGCGCCGGGTGCTCCGCCCCGGTGGCTACCTGTTCCTGGGTGGCGCGGAGACCACCTTGACCATCGACGACGCGTGGGAGCGCGTCGTCCTCGACCGCGCCACGGCCTACCGGCCGCGCACCCAGGAGAAGTGACATGACCGTAGACGCCAACCCGACGACCCTCGTGTCGGCCGCTGACATCACCAGCATCGCCCAGGACGTCTGGTCGTCCTTCCTGTCGATGGAGCTCGAGCTGCACCCGCTCGGCCCCGAGGCGCCCGCCCTCGACGGCCGGACCATGACCGGCACCGTTCACGTCTCCGGCGAGTGGCAGGGCTCGGTCTTCCTCGAGGTGCCGAGCGACCTCGCCCAGGCGTCCGCCGAGGCGATGTTCGCCGCCGACCCCGGCACCCTGTCCGCCGACGAGGTGTGCGACGCGCTCGGTGAGCTCACGAACATGGTGGGCGGGAACATCAAGTCGCTGGTGCCCGGGCCCAGCAAGCTGTCCATCCCCTCCGTCGCGGAGGGCGAGTCCTACACCGTCCGGGTCCCCGGTGCGGTGCTCGTCGAGCGGGTCGCGCTGGTCTGCGCGGCCGGCCCCCTGCACATCAGCGTCTGGAAGGTGTGACCGTGAAGATCCTCATCGTCGACGACAGCAAGGCCATGCGCATGATCGTCACGCGCACGCTGCGTCAGGCCGGTTTCGGCGACCACGACTTCGTCGAGGCCGAGAACGGCGCCGACGGTCTGGCGAAGACCCTCGCCGGGAGCCCCGACCTCGTGCTGTCGGACTGGAACATGCCGGAGATGAGCGGGATCGAGTTCCTGCAGGCGCTGCGCGCCCAGGACAACCCGGTCCGGTTCGGGTTCGTGACGTCGGAGTCGACCGACGCGATGCGCGAGCTGGCCACCGCGTCGGGCGCGCTGTTCCTCATCGCCAAGCCGTTCACCGCCGACACCTTCGCCGAGGCGCTCGGCGGCGTCCTCGTCGGATGAGCACCGAGGTGGTCGAGCCCGCGGTCGCGCAGGACGGTCTCGTGGAGGCCGTCCTGCCGTCGGCGAGCGACGTCCGCGGGCTGCTCAACGGGCTGTTCGACCGCTCGGTGACCGTGCACCAGGAGCCCGCGCCGGTGCTGCCGGGCCGCGGCGTCCACGTCGTCGGCAGCTACGTCGAGGACACCGGCCGCACCCGCGGCCTGATCCTGTGCGACCTCACCCTGGGCTGCGTGCTCGGTGCCGCCCTGGCGCTGGTGCCGATGCCCAAGGTGCAGGAGGCGCTCGACGCCGGTGCGGTGCCGCAGGACCTCGCGGACAACACGCAGGAGGTGCTCAACGTCGCGGCGTCGCTGTTCAACGACGCCGAGGCGCACCTCAAGCTGAAGGCCGTGCAGGTGGCGCCGGAGCCGGTGACGGAGGACGTCGTGGAGCTGCTGCGGGCCCACCCGCACCGCAGCGACCTCACCGTCGAGGTGCCGGGCTACGGCACCGGCGTCCTGGTGCTGCTGCTGGCGCAGCCCGAGTAGACCGGGGCGGCCCGCTCAGTCGTGCGGGGCCGGCTCCCGGCCCGGGGGCTGCGTGGGACGGGGCAGCAGCGGGGTGCGCGGCACCAGCGGCTGCGTGACCGGCGCCCCGCCCCGCACCTCCACCCGCTGCCCGCACAGCAGCAGCGGCAGGACGGCGTCCTCGGCGGCGTCCGGGAGGCTGCAGGTGACGGCGTCGTGGGTGACCTCGACGTGCAGGCGCACTCCCTGCCGGCGCAGCCGGAAGGCCAGCCGGTCGATGCCCTCGGGCAGCTGCGGGTCGAAGCCCAGCAGCTCGGCGTGCTCGCGCAGGCCGCCGAAGCCCTCGACCAGGGTCGACCAGGCGCCGGCCAGCGAGGCCATGTGCAGGCCGTCGCGGCTGTTGCCGTGCAGGTCGCGCAGGTCCACGAGTGCGGCCTCGTGCGCGTAGTCGTGGGCCAGCTCGAGGTGGCCCACCTCCGCGCACATGACCGACTGGCTGCACGCCGACAGCGACGAGTCGCGGACGGTGATCCGCTCGTAGTAGTCGACGTTGCGGGCCTTCTGCTCGGCGGTGAACACGTCGGGGAACCACTGCATCGCCAGCACGAGGTCGGCCTGCTTGCAGACCTGCTTGCGGTAGAGTTGGACGTACGGCGCGTGCAGCAGCAGCGGGTACCGGTCGCGGAACGCCTCGAAGTCCCAGGCGCCGTAGCGGGTGAAGCCCTCCGACTGCGGGTGCACCCCCAGCTCCTCGTCGTAGGGCAGGTGGACGGCGTCCGCGGCCGCCAGCCAGCGCGACACCTCCTCCTCGCTCACGCCGTGCTCCGCCGCGAGGTCGGGGTGCCGGCGGCAGGAGGCGGCGGCGAGGCGCAGGTTCCGAGCGCCCATGAGGTTGGTGAAGACGTTGTCGTCGGCGACCGCGCTGTACTCGTCCGGCCCCGTCACGCCGTCGACGTGCCAGGCACCCGACCGGTCGTGGTGGCCGAGGGACGCCCACAGCCGGGCGGTCTGCACGAGCATCCCGAGCCCGGCCTCCCGCTCGAGGGTGTCGTCGCCCGTGATGACCCGGTACCGCTCGACCGCGCTGGCGATGACCGCGTTGACGTGGAAGGCGGCGGTGCCGGCCGGCCAGTAGGCCGAGCACTCCTGACCCCGGATGGTGCGCCAGGGGAAGGTCGCGCCGTCCAGGCCCAGGACCTGTGCCCGCTGGCAGGCGAGGTCGAGGGTGGCGGCCCGCCAGCGCAGGGCGTCGGCCGCGGCCGACGGCAGGGCGTACATGAGCACGGGGAGCACGTAGCCCTCGGTGTCCCAGAAGGCGTGGCCGTCGTAGCCGGGACCCGTGAGCCCCTTGGCCGGCAGGGCGCGGCCCTCCGCCCGGGCGCCCGACTGGAGCACGTGGAACAGCCCGAAGCGGACCGCCTGCTGCAGGACGGGGTCGCCCTCGACCTCGACGTCGGCGTCGGCCCAGAAGCGGTCGAGGTAGGCGCGCTGCCCGGCGAGGAGGCCGTCCCAGCCCTCGTAGCGCGCGCCGGTCAGCGCGGCCGCGACCTGGTCCCGCACGGCCTCCTTGGACCGCGCCGACGACCACCCGTACGCCAGGTACTTGACCACCCGCAGGACCTCGCCGGGCTGCAGCACGCAGGTGACGGTGGTGCGGGCCCAGTTCGGCCGCGCGTCGGTCTCCTCCTCGGAGCGTCCCGGGACGGTGACCTCGTGGTCCATGCCCGCGGCCATGACCAGGCCGCTGTTGCGGGTGCGGTGCACCAGCAGGACGCCGTTCTGCTCGACGTCCTGCATGAGCGGCTCGAGGGGGTCGACGAGGGCCGCGGCGACGCGCGGGTCGCCGGACTGGTCGGGCACCTGCTCGTTCGCCACCAGCTCCGACTGCACGATGACGCGCATGCGGTCGACTGCCTCGACCTCGTAGCAGACCGCCGCCACGGCGCGGTGCTCCAGGGACACCAGCCGGGTGGAGCGCACGAGGGCGCGCGTCCCGGCGGGCGAGGTCCAGTCGGCGGTGCGGGTCAGGGTGCCGGCCCGCAGGTCGAGCACCCGCTCGTGGGCGTGCAGCGTGCCGTAGCGGACGTCGAACGGCTCGTCGTCGACGGTCAGCCGCAGCAGCTTGCCGTTGGTGACGTTGACGACCGTCTGGCCGTCCTCGGGGTAGCCGAAGCCGGACTCCGCGTAGGGGAGGGGCCGCTCCTCGTAGAAGGAGTTCAGGTAGGTGCCGGGGATGCCGTAGGGCTCGCCCTCGTCGAGGTTGCCCCGCAGCCCGATGTGGCCGTTCGAGAGCGCGAACACCGACTCGTTCTGCGCCAGCCGGGCCAGGTCGAGCGACGGCTCGCGCACGCTCCACGGCTCGACCGGCAGCACCGGGGCGGGCAGCCGGGTGGGCGAGCGCGTCACAGCAGCTCCGCCAGGTCCTGCACCACGACGTCGGCGCCGTGCTCCCGCAGCGCGTCGGCGTGCTTCACCCGGTCGACCCCGACGACGTGGCCGAACCGTCCGGCCCGCCCTGCCTCCACGCCCGCGAGGGCGTCCTCGAAGACGGCCGCCTGCGACGGTGCGACGCCCAGCAGCTCCGCCCCGCGCAGGAACGCGTCCGGGGCCGGCTTGCCGCGCAGGCCCTCCGACCGCACGGTCACGCCGTCGACGCGCACCTCGACGAACGGCGCGAGGCCCGTCACCTCCAGGACCTGCTGGGTGTTGGCGCTGCTCGACACGACCGCGCGACGCAGCCCGGCGTCGGCGCAGGCCTGCAGGTACCGGCGGCTGCCCTCGTAGACCTCGACGCCGTCCTCGGCGATGCGGCGCAGCAGGAGCTCGTTCTTGCGGTTGCCGAGCCCGTGGACGGTGGGAGCGTCCGGCGGGTCGTCCGGCGTGCCCTCGGGCAGGACGATGCCCCGGCTGGCGAGGAAGTCGCGCACGCCGTCCTCGCGGGCCTTGCCGTCGACGTGGCTGTTGTAGTCGGCGACCGGGTCGAAGGGCGTGAAGCCCTCGCCGTCGCGGCCGCGCAGGAAGGCGTCGAACGTCTCGGTCCAGGCCTTGTCGTGGACGGCGGCGGTGTCGGTGAGGACGCCGTCGAGGTCGAACAGGCACGCGGTCACGCCGTCGGGCAGGCCGAGCACGGGGTCTCCAGGGGTCGGGTCTAGCGCGGCACGTTCACGAGCGTGTGTGCTGCCCGCTCCAGGTGGTCCCAGACCGCGGCCCGGTGCTCGTCGCTGATCTCGAGGCGGGCGACGGCCGCCAGCATGAGGCGCAGCCAGGCGTCGCGCTCGCGCTCGCCGATCTGCCAGGTGACGTGGCGCATGCGCAGCCGGGGGTGGCCGCGCTCGTCGCTGTAGGTCGTCGGACCGCCCCAGTACTGCTCGAGGAACATCCGCAGCCGGTCGCGGGCCGCCTGCAGGTCGCCCTCCGGGTAGAGCGGGCGCAGCACCGGGTCGGTCTCGACGCCGTCGTAGAACGCGTCGACGAGCTGCCGGAAGACGGGCTCGCCGCCGACCTCCTCGTACAGGCTCATGCGGCCGCCTCCGGGGGAGCGAGGGTCTGCACCTGCCGCTGAGGCACCGCGATCGACACGCCCGCGGCGTCGAAGGCGGCCTTCAGCCGCTCCCGGAGCTCGCGCTGCACGTCCCACTGCGCCAGCGGCACGGTCTTGACGACGAGCCGCAGCACGACGCCGTCGGCCGACAGCGACTCCACGCCCCACACCTCCGGCTCCTCCAGCACGCGCTCCTGCCACTCGGGGTCGCGCCAGAGGTCGTCGGCGACCTGCTTGACCAGGGTCCTGACCGCCGAGACGTCCGACGTCCACGACACCGGCAGGTCGATCAGCGCCCGCGACCAGGCCTGGCTCATGTTGCCGACCCGCAGCACCTCACCGTTGCGGACGTACCAGACCGTGCCGTCGACGCTGCGGCAGCGCGTGGTGCGCAGCCCGACCGCCTCGACCGTGCCGCTCGCCTCGCCCAGGTCGACGACGTCGCCGACGCCGAACTGGTCCTCGAGGATGAGGAACGTCCCGGTGAGCACGTCCTTGACGAGGGTCTGGGCGCCGAAGCCCAGGGCGACGCCGACGATGCCCGCCGACGCCAGGACGGGGCCCAGGTCGAGCCCGAGCTCGGACAGCACCATCGCGCCCGCGACGACGAGCACGACCGCGGAGCCGGTGCTGCGCAGGACCGAGCCGAGCGTCTCGGCCCGCTGCCGCCGGCGCTCGGTCAGCAGCGGGCCGGACTCGACGCCCAGCCGGTCCGCCAACCGGTCCGCCAGCGGTCGCAGCACCACCGGGGTGCGCCCGTCCACGGCTCCCCGGACCGTGCGGGCCACCAGACGGTGCAGCAGCGCCCGGACCACGACGGCCAGGACCACGATGAGCAGGATCCGCAGGGACGTGGTCACCGCCTCGTCGCCGTACCTCTGCACGGCGTCGCGGAACACCCCCGCCCTCACGCGGAGGTCCCGTCGTCCGGGGCCAGGTCGAGGCCCGTGTGGTGCGCCAGGAAGGACAGCAGGTCGACGGACAGCCCGACGGTGCGGCTGACCGAGCGGGCGCCGTGGCCGACGTCCTTCTCGTCGCGGAGCAGCACGGGGCGGTCCGACGACGTCGCGGACTGCAGGGCCGCGCAGAGCTTGCGGGCGTGCAGGGGGTCGACCCGGCTGTCGCCCTCGAAGACCGTGAAGAGCACCGCGGGGTAGCGGGCCCCCTCGACGACGTGGTGGTACGGGGAGTAGCCGAGCAGCCAGCCGAGCTCCTCCGGGTCGGCCGCCGTGCCGTACTCGTCGTTCCAGGTCCGGCCCATGCCGAACCGCTCGTTCCGGACCATGTCGAGCAGGGGCGCCGAGCACACGACGGCGGCGTACGCCTCGGGCCGCTGGGTCAGCGCCGCGCCGACGAGCAGGCCGCCGTTGCTGCCGCCGTAGATCCCGAGCTGCCCCGGCGTGGTCCAGCCCTGCGCCACCAGGGCGTCGGCGACCGCGGCGAAGTCGTCGAACACGTTCTGCTTCTGCCCGCGCATCCCTGCGCGGTGCCACTCCTCGCCCTCCTCGCTGCCGCCGCGGAGGTTGGCCACGACCCAGACGCCGCCGGCCTCGACCCAGGCCAGCGCGCTGGTCGTCCACCCCGGGCTGAGGGAGACGCCGAAGCCGCCGTAGCCGTACAGGACGGTGGGGCGCGGCCGGTCGGGCTCGGCGGCGGCGCTCACGACGAGGGCGCGCACCGTGGTGCCGTCCTTCGACGTCACCTCGACCAGGCGGGCCGCCACGGCGGGGACGTCGGCGGCGCCCGGGGCGTCCTCCCAGAGCGACACCTCACCGGTGCGGGCGTCGTAGCGGTGCACGCGGGGAGGCGTGGTGGTGTCGGTCCAGCCGAACCAGACCTCGTCCGAGCCCTCGGGCCGTCCCGACAGCCCCCCGACCGTGCCCAGCCCGGGCAGCGGGAGGGGGACGCCGTCGACCTCGACCTCGCTGACGGCGTGGCGGCTGCGCAGGACGACGAGCCGACCGTCGAGCAGCTGCTCGACGTCCTCGAGCACGGCCTCGGGGTCCTCCGCGACGACCTCGGTCCACTCCTGCGGCCGGGCAGGGTCGGCGACGCACAGCCGGCCGCGGGGAGCGCCGGCGTCGGTCAGCAGCCACAGCTGCCCGTCCCGGCCGACCCACGCCGACAGCCGAGCGTCGACCCCGACCTGCACCTCCGCGGGCGGCGCGTCCGGCGTCGACAGGTCGTACAGCCACACGTCGTCCCGGGGCGCGGTGCCGGCGCTCGCGCTGACGACCAGCCAGCGGCCGTCGCGGGACACCGAGCAGCCGTAGTAGTTCGTCGGCTCGGCGTAGCCGTCGCAGGGGACCAGGACGTCCTCGGAGGTCGGCGTGCCGACCCGGTGGCGCCACACCCGGCGGTGGAACTGCTCCTCACCCGCCGGCACCTCGCCGGGCGGCAGCCGGCGGACGTAGAAGAGCTCCTCGCCGCCCGGCAGCCACGCCACGGGGGAGTAGCGGCAGCGGTCCAGCGGGCCGTCGACGGGCTCGCCTGTCTCGACGTCCAGCACGTGCAGCGCGGACTCCTCGTCGCCGCCCGTGGACAGCTGGTAGGCGAGCAGCCGGCCCTCCTTCGAGGGCGCCCAGGCGTCGAGGGTGGTGGCGCCGGAGGGGTCGAGCGCGGCGACGTCGAGCAGCGGGCGGTCGGTGCCGTCGGCCTCCCGCACGTGGAGCACCGCGTGCTCCTGGCCCGGCCCCCGGCGGGTGGAGAACGCGCGGTCGGCGCGCCAGGCGGGCGGACCCGCGGCGCCGGCGGACAGCAGGGCGGTGAGCCGGTCGCGCAGCCGCTCGCGGCCGGGCAGCGCGTCGAGGTGCTCCCGCACCAGGCGCTCCTGGGAGGCGGCCCACTCCCGCGTCTGGGGGGAGGTGGCGTCCTCCAGCCAGCGGTACGGGTCGGCGACGGGGTGCCCGTGCAGGTCCTCGACCAGGTCGAGGCGCTCGGCGTCGGGGTAGGTCGTCACCCTCCCGAGCCTAGGTCGAGCGCTCCCAGGGCGACCGCCGCCGACGCCGACCACACGAGGACCCGCCAGGCGTTGGCGGTGAGGAGCCGTCGGGCGAGGCGCTCGTCGTAGCCCTCCCCGAGCCGGGTGTGCAGGGGCACGGCCCACGCTGCGGTCAGCACGACGGAGGCGAGCCCGAGGGCGCCGGCCAGCAGGGCGCACCACAGGGGGACGCCGTCGGGCCGCCGCACCAGCAGCAGGGCGCAGGTCAGCCCCTGGACGGCCCAGGGGAGCAGGACCGCCCGCGTGATCGCCGCGCTGTGGGCCGCGTGGTAGGCCGCCCACCCGGGCGTCGGCCCGACCAGCAGGAAGGCCGGGTAGACGACGAGCTGCACCACCACGACCAGGCCGGCCAGGGCGCAGGTCGCGGCGGCGTGGGCGAGCAGCAGGAGCACCCGGAGATCGTGCCGGGCAGGAAGGGCGTGGCGCATCCCGGGCGCGTCGGTCAGACTGCGAGCGGGCCGCAGGCACGACGCCTGCCGGCCCCGGGAGGTGGACGTGGCCGAGGCGCTGGTGCTCAACGCGAGCTACGAGCCGCTGTGCGTCGTCCCGGGCCTGCGCGCCGTCGTGCTCGTGCTGCTCGGGAAGGCGGTGTCGGTCGCGGAGACCGACGAGGTGCTGCACGCCGCCCGCACCAGCCTCCCGGTCCCGGCGGTCGTCCGGCTGACCCGCTTCGTCAAGGTGCCCTACCGGGCGACCGTGCCGCTGACCCGGAAGGCGGTCTTCGCCCGCGACGGCGGCCGCTGCGTCTACTGCGGTGCGCCCGCCACGAGCCTGGACCACGTGGTGCCGAAGAGCCGGGGCGGGGCGCACAGCTGGGACAACGTGGTGTCGGCCTGCGGGCGGTGCAACCACGTCAAGGCCGACCGGGCGGTGGCCGACCTCGGGTGGCGCATGCGCCGGCAGCCGGTCGCCCCCAGCGGGGCGGCCTGGCGCGTCGTGGGCGCCCGCCGGGTCGACCCCCGGTGGCGGCCGTTCCTGGGCGACGGGCCGTGGTCGGAAGCCCTGGAGGAGCCCGCCTAGCCGTTACGGTCCGGGCATGCCCGAGCTCCACGACCTGACCGCGCTGGAGCAGGCCGAGGCCGTCCGCACCGGGACCACCAGCCCGGTCGAGCTGGTCGAGCACTGCATCGGCCGGATCGAGGCGCTCGACGGCGAGGTGGGCGCCTTCGTCACCCGCACCTTCGACACCGCCCGGCAGCAGGCCCGCGAGGCCGAGGCGGCCGTCCGGAGGGGAGAGGACCTCCCGGCCCTGCACGGCGTCCCGCTCGCGGTGAAGGACCTCGATGCCGTGGCGGGCGTCCCCAGCCGTCTCGGCAGCGCGGTCACGGAGGGGTTCGTGCCGACCTGGTCCGACACGGTCGTCGTGCGGATGCGGGAGGCCGGGACGATCAGCCTGGGCAAGACGGCCACCCCCGAGTTCGGCCTGCCCTGCTACACCGAGACCGACCTCGGCACCACCCGCAACCCCTGGGACCTGCGCCTCAGCCCCGGCGGGTCCAGCGGCGGAGCGGCAGCGGCCGTGGCGGCGGGCATGCTGCCGTTCGCCCAGGGCAGCGACGGCGGCGGCTCGGTCCGCATCCCCGCCAGCGTCTGCGGCCTGTTCGGCATCAAGGTGTCGCGCGGCCGGATCAGCCGCGGCCCCGTGCTCGGCGACCTCACCGGCCTGTCCTGGCACGGACCGCTCACCCGCACCGTCGCCGACGCCGCGGCCCTGCTCGACGCGATGGCGGGCCCGGCCGTCGGCGACCCGCACTGGGCGCCGCCGCCCGCCCAGACGTTCCTGTCGGCGGCGCTCGAGCAGCCCGGCCGGCTGACGGTCGGCCGCACCCGCACCCCGATCGTCGAGGGCGCGGACGTCCACCCCCACGTCGTCGAGGCCTACGACGCCGCCTCCGCCCTGCTCGAGGAGCTCGGCCACGAGGTCGTCGACGTCCCGCCGCCCTTCGGCCCCGAGCTGCTGCCGCACTTCCGGGTGCTCTGGTCGGTCTCGGCGGCCACCGCTCCCGTCGACCCTTCGCAGGAGCACCGGCTGCGCCCCCTGACCCGCTGGCTGCGCGAGCTCGGGCGCAGCTGGTCGGCCGTCGACTTCGCGGCCGCCACCTCCGCCCTGCAGGGCGCCGCCCGCCGGGGCATCGCCGCGACCGCCGGCTTCGACGTCCTGCTGACCCCGACGCTGGCCCAGCCGCCGGTGCCGGTCGGCTGGTTCACCGACGGCGTGGGGCCGGAGGAGGAGTTCGACCGGATGACCCGGTGGACCCCGTTCACGGCCATCCTCAACATGACCGGCCAGCCCGCCGTCAACGTGCCGCTGCACGTCTCGCCCGACGGCCTGCCCATCGGCGTGCAGCTCGTGGGACGCCCCGCCGACGAGCTGACCCTGCTGCGGCTGTCGGCCCAGCTCGAGCAGGCCCGGCCGTGGCGCGACCGCCACCCGGCGCTGTGGTGACGAGGGCACGGTGACCGAGGTCTCCACCCGGTTGCGCCCGCCGCGCGAGGACGAGCTCGCGACGCTGCTGCGGTGGCGCGAGCAGGGGCTGTCGCCGTTCGAGGACTTCTGGGGCAGCGCACCGCCGGGGGTCGTGGTCGAGGTCCTGCCGCTGCCGCCCGGCAGCGGTGAGCTGGTCGTCACCGACGGCGACGACCGGCTGCTCGGCGGGGTCGGCTGGCGCCCGGTCACCTACGGGCCGAACGCCGGCTCGCAGGCCTTCGACATCGGCATCTCGCTCCACAGCACCTTCCACGGCCGCGGCCACGGGACCCGGGCCCAGCGGATGCTCGCCGAGCAGTTGTTCGCCACCACGGGCGTCCACCGGGTGCAGGCCTCCACCGACGTCGAGAACACGCCGGAGCAGCGGTCGCTGGAGCGCGCCGGCTTCTCCCGTGAGGGCGTCCTGCGCGGGGCCCAGTGGCGGCACGGCGCCTTCCACGACCTCGTCTCCTACGCCCGGCTGCGCACCGACCCGTGACCGCGGGGCGTGAGACGGGCCCGAACGGGGACGGGGCAGCCGTGACCGCCCCCACCCCTGGCCCTCCCGCGGACACCGACCGCCTCGCCGAGCTGGCCCGCGCCCACGGCGTGGCCGTCTCCTACGAGGACTGGTCCGGCACCCCCGTCGACGTCCCCCGCTCCGCGGTCGTCTCCGCGCTCGCCGCCCTCGACGTCGACGCCGCCACCGACGACGCCGTCGAGGCCGCGCTGGCGGAGGTGGCGGCCGCCCCGTGGCGCCGGCTCCTGCCGCCGTCGCTGGTCGTGCGAGGTCCGGGAGGCGTGGTGCAGGTCCGTGCCCCCGAGGACGGCGACGTCCGGCTGGAGGTCGAGCGCGAGGACGGGACGACCGTCCGGGTCGACGTGGGCGACGTCGTGGAGCGGCGGGACGGGCGGGTGCTGCGCGAGGCGGTGCTCCCGGCGCTGCCGCTCGGCTGGCACCGGCTCCGGGCGACCGCCGGCGCGGAGGCCGACGAGGCGGTCCTCGTGGTCGCGCCCGAGCGCATCGAGGCGGCCGAGGGGCGGTCCTGGGGCTGGATGGTGCAGCTGTACAGCCTGCGCAGCGCCGGCTCCTGGGGCCTCGGCGACTACGCCGACCTGCGCACCGTCGTGGAGACGACGTCGGCCGACGGCGCCGGGGTGGTGCTGCTGAACCCGCTGCACGCCGAGACGCCGGTGCCGCCGCTGAACCCGTCGCCGTACTCCCCGAGCTCGCGCCGCTTCCGCTCCCCGCTTTACCTGCGGGTCGAGGACCTGCCGGAGTACGACGAGGCCCCCGCTGCCCTGCGCGCCGCGGTCGACGCCCTGCGGCCCGAGACCGACCCGGAGCGGATCCTGCGCGACCCCGTCTGGACGGCCAAGCTCGCGGCGCTGGAGCTGCTGTGGCCGCGCCACCGCCCCGCCGCCCTGGCGGCGTTCCGGGCCGAGCGCGGCCCGGACCTCGAGGACGTCGCGCTGTTCTTCGCGCTGGCCGAGGTCCACGGCGTGCCCTGGCAGGAGTGGCCGGAAGGGCTGCGGCGCCCGGACGGGCCCGACGTCGAGGCCGCCCGCACCGAGCACGCCGACCGCGTCGCCTTCTGGTGCTGGGTGCAGCTGCTCGTCGACGAGCAGCTCGCCGGCGTCGGTGCGGTGGCGGCGGCCATGCGGGTCGGCGTCGTGCACGACCTCGCGGTCGGTGTCGACGCCGGCGGGGCGGACGCCTGGGCCCTGCAGGACGCCCTGGCGCTCACCACCACGGTCGGCGCGCCGCCCGACTCGTTCAACCAGCAGGGCCAGGACTGGGGGCTGCCGCCCTGGCGGGCCGACCGGCTCCGCGAGCAGGGGTACGCGCCGTACCGGTCGCTCGTGCAGGGCGTGCTCCGGCACGCGGGCGGGCTGCGCATCGACCACGTCATGGGGCTGTTCCGGCTGTGGTGGGTGCCGCAGGGCAGCACCGCCGACCAGGGCACCTACGTCTCCTACGACGCCGACGCGATGCTCGGGGTGCTGGCTCTCGAGGCCGTGCGTGCCGGCGTCGTCGTCGTGGGGGAGGACCTCGGGACGGTCGAGGACCGCGTGCGCACGTCGCTGGAGTCCACGGGCGTGCTCGGCAGCGCGGTGCTGTGGTTCGAGCGCGACGAGGACACCGGCGACTTCCTCGCGCCCCGGACGTGGCGGGAGGCGGCGCTGGCCAGCGTCACCACCCACGACCTCCCGACCGCGGCCGGCTTCCTGGCCGACGAGCACGTCCGGGTCCGGGACGAGCTCGGCCAGCTCGGGATGCCGGTCGAGCAGGAGCGCGAGCGGGTCCGCGAGGAGCGCGACGCCCTGCTGGCCATGCTCCGCGCCGAGGGGCTGCTGGAGGAGGGTGGAGACCCGGTCCTGGCCATGCACGCAGCGCTCGCCGCGTCCCCGTGCCGGATCGTGCTCGCCGCCTACGGCGACGCCGTCGGCGACCTGCGGCAGCCGAACCTGCCCGGCAGCGTCGACGAGTACCCCAACTGGCGCCTGCCCGTGGCCGACGGGGAGGGCCGCCCGCTCGGGCTCGAGGAGCTGCTCGCGAGCCCCGGTGTGCGACGGCTCACCGCCCTGCTGAACGAGGGTGTGCGGTGAGGACGGTAGTTTCCGGGACGCAGACGCTGACCCAGCGGACGATCCGGACCGACCCGCGGCACGCACCCGCCGCCCGACCCACGACGAGGGACCTGTGAGCCGCACCTCCGCCCGAGTGCGCGCCGGCGCCAGCGTGACGGCGGCGACGCTGCTGACCGTCGTCCTGTCCGCCGGACCCGCCCTGGCGAACACGAGCACCCGCAACCCCCTGGCGCCGCAGGAGGGCGCGGACTCGTCCGCGGACATCTCCACCAGCCAGGCGCTGCTGCTGTACGGCGTCATCCCGCTGGCGATCCTGCTGCTGCTGTCCGCGATCGTCTGGCTGCCCGGCGCCGTGCGCAGCAGCCGCTACCGGCCGCAGCGCGGCTGGTCCGCGGCGCCCGTCTGGTTCGGCGGCCCCGCCGACCCCGTGGCCGCCGTCGAGACCGCCGTCGTGGGCACCGAGGACCGAGGAGGCGCACGTGGCGACTGGTAGTGGAGCTCGGCAGAGCGGTCTGACGCTCCGGCAGCAGGAGCGCATCGAGCAGGCGCTCGAGCGCATCCGCGAGGAGAACGGCCTCGACGTCAGCGTCCTCGTCGGCGACCTCGAGCTGACGTCGCTGGACCAGTTCCGCGCGGCCGCCGAGAAGCTGCACGCCGCGCTCGGCGAGGAGCGGTCCCCGACGGCGGTGCTCGTCGTGGTCGCCCCCGGCCAGCGCCGGCTCGAGGTCGTGACCGGCCCCGGCATCCGCCGCCGGGTCCCCGACCGCGTCTGCGCGCTCGCCGTCCTGTCCATGACGAGCGCCTTCGGCGGCGGCGACCTGTCCGGCGGCATCGTCGACGGCCTGCGGCAGATCGCCGACGCGGCGGGCAAGCGCAGCGAGCTCAGCCCGGCCGACGCCAAGAGCGCGCAGCTCGCGGTCCGCGCCGACGCCCTCGGCGGGCACAACGCTCCCGCGCACGGGGCCGGCGCCGCGCACTAGCTCCACGGCACGCACGAGGCCGGGTCCCCGCGGGGACCCGGCCTCGTCGTTGCTCGGGCAGGTCTAGCCGGCGGCGGCGTCCCGCTCCCGGGCCCGCAGCGCCCGGACGACGCTGTCGCGCCCCTCGAGGAGCAGGCGGGACAGGGCGGCGGGGACGTCGGGGTGTGCCGCCAGGTGGGCGTCGGTCTTCTCGACCACGGACCGGTCGACCACCAGCGACGGGTACAGCCCGACGACGACGTTCTGGGCCATCTCGGCGGTGCGGCCCTGCCACACGTCCTGCACGACGTCGAAGTAGCGGTCGACCCAGGGCTCCAGCAGGTCGAGCTGCTCGCTCTGCCAGAAGCCGCCGATCACGGCTGCCTGCACGGCGTTGGGCAGGGTGTCGTCCTCGACGGCCAGCGCCCAGGCCGCCTCCTTGGCCGCCACCGTCGGCATGGACGCGCGTGCGGCCGCGGCGTGCCGCTCGCCGGCCGCCGTGGCGTCCCGGCGGAGCTCGGCGACGACCTCCGCCTCGCCCGCGCGGCCGACCGAGACCAGCCGGCGCAGCAGGTGCCAGCGCAGCTCCGCGTCCACCGCGAGGCCGGGCAGGGTGCGCGTGCCGTCGAGCAGCCCGCTCAGCAGGTCGAGCTGGTCGTCGCTGCTGGCAAGGCTGCCGAGCGCTCGGGCCCAGGCCAGCTGGACGTCGCCGCCGGCCTCGGCCCGGGTGAGCTCCTCCGCGGCGAAGGCCGCGAGCCGGGTGCGGCCGGTCGGGGCCCAGGCGGGGTCGGCGAACAGCGTGACGGCGCTCGTCGCCTGGCGGACCAGGGACTGCACCAGGCCGATGTCGGTCTCGCGGCCGATGCCCGCGAGCACCAGCTGCAGGTAGTCGCGCGCCGCCATCTCGGCGTCCCGCGTCATGTCCCAGGCGGCCGCCCAGGCGAGCGCGCGCGGCAGGGAGTCCTCGATCGCGCCGATGTGCTCGGTGACCGTGGCGAGCGACCGCTCGTCGAGCCGGACCTTGGCGAAGGTGAGGTCGTCGTCGTTGACCAGCACGAGGTCGGGCTGGCGCTCCCCGACCAGCCCGGGCACCTCGGTCTTGGCGCCGACGACGTCCAGTTCCTCGCGACCGGTGCGCACCAGGCGGCCGTCGACGAGGTCGTACAGGCCGACGGCGACCCGGTGGCTGCGCAGCGTGGGCCACTCGGCCGGCGCCTCCTGCAGCAGCGAGAAGGCGGTGAACGTGCCGTCGGCGCCGGTCTCGAACGACGCCCGCAGGGTGTTCACGCCGGCGGTCTCGAGCCACTCCGCCGAGAAGGCCGACAGGTCGCGGCCGGAGGAGGTCTCGAGCTGCCGCAGCAGGTCGGGCAGCTCGGTGTTGCCGTAGGCGTGCTCGACGAAGTACGTCCGCAGCCCGGCGAGGAAGGCGTCCTGGCCGACCCAGGCGACGAGCTGCTTCAGCACCGACGCGCCCTTGGCGTAGGTGATGCCGTCGAAGTTCACCTTGACCGCCTCGATGTCGACCATGTCGGCCGCGATCGGGTGCGTGCTCGGCAGCTGGTCCTGCCGGTAGGCCCAGGTCTTCTCGGTGTTGGCGAAGGTGGTCCAGGCGTTGGTCCAGCGGGTGGCGCTCGCCTGCGCCAGCACCGACATGTAGGTCGCGAAGGACTCGTTGAGCCAGAGGTCGTCCCACCAGCGCATGGTCACGAGGTCGCCGAACCACATGTGCGCCATCTCGTGCAGCACGGTCTCGGCCCGGCGCTCGTAGGCGGCGTCGGTGACCTTGCTGCGGAAGACGTAGTCCTCGAGGAACGTGACCGCGGCGGCGTTCTCCATCGCGCCCGCGTTGAACTCCGGCACGAACAGCTGGTCGTACTTGCCGAACGGGTAGCGGAACCCGAAGACTTCGTGGAAGTAGTCGAAGCCCTGCCGGGTGACGAGGAACAGCTCCTCGGCGTCGAGGTGCTCGAACAGCGAGCGGCGGCAGAACAGGCCGAGGCGGATGCCGTCGTGGTCGCTGAACACCGACGAGTACGGGCCGGCCACGAGCGCGGTGATGTACGTCGACAGCGGCTTCGTCTCGGAGAAGGTCCAGGTGCCGCCGGACTGCTCGCCGACGCCGCCGCTCACGCAGGTCCAGTCATCGGGCGCGTGCACGACCAGGCGGAACACCGCCTTGAGGTCGGGCTGGTCGAAGCAGCCGTACATCCGGTGCGCGTCGAAGGTCTCGAACTGCGTGTAGAGGTAGACGCTCCCGTCGACCGGGTCGACGAACCGGTGCAGCCCCTCGCCGCTGCGCATGTAGGCGCAGTCGGCCTCCACGACGAGCACGTTCTCCGCGGCCAGCCCGGACAGCTGCAGCCGGTCGCCGTCGAAGCCCGCGGGGTCGACGTCGACACCGTTGAGCACCGCGCGGCGCAGGCCGGGGGCGGTGAGGTCGAGGTGGGTGGAGGCACCGGGCTCGGTGCAGGAGAAGCGGACCGTCGACGTCGAGACGAACGTCGTCCCCGTGCTCTGGTCGCGCAGGTCCAGCTCGACGTCGTAGGACGCCACGATCAGCAGGCGCGCGCGCTCACGGGCCTCGGCCCGGGTGAGGTTGTTCGAGGAGGTCACCACCGCAGTCTCCCACGCTGGAGCCTGCGCACGCCTCCGCGCGAGGGCGCGGCGGACCCCGTCCCGGGGCTCAGCGGGAGCGCTGGACCAGGCCCACCGCGTAGCCCGCCCAGAAGCTGCCGGCCGACGGCTCGTCCCGCCCGCACGCGCCGTCGGACTCGCCCGGCCGCTTGACCCACAGCAGCGCGTCGACGACGGGGTCGGCGACCGGGCGGGAGGTGGTGCCCAGCGCTCGGCCCGCCGGGTTGCACCACGTGGCGTCGGCCGTCGGTCCGCGGCCGTTGCGGCTGGTGTCGACGACGGCGTGCAGGCCCGGCAGGCGGGCGGCCAGGGCGGCCGCGTAGCGGGTCGAGGCGGCGGTGGTCTGGAAGCCGGAGACGTTGACCGCGACGCCGCGCACCCCGGACACGCCGACCGTGCGGAGCCGCTGCGCCACCACGTCCGGCGAGACCCAGTCCGCGTGCCCGGCGTCGACGTACGTCACCGCGGACGTGCCGCGCAGCACCTGCAGGGCGTCGCGCAGCAGGGCGAGCCGCTCGACCTGCCCGGCGGCGGACAGGCAGTCGAGCACCGTCAGTGCGTCCGGCTCGACGACGACGACGCTGCGACGGCTGCCGAGGGCCCGGGCGACGCTGCGGACCCACGCCCGGTACGACGCGGGCCGCATGCCGCCGGCGGAGTCGCCGCCGCAGTCGCGGTGCGGGACGGCGTAGAGGACGAACACGGGGACTGTGCCTGCCCTCGCGGCTGCCGCGGTGGCGCGGGCGACGACGGGCGCCGGGTCCGGCGTCCAGTCGCCCAGCCAGACCGACTGCGGCGCGCGCGCGACGACCTCGAGGGCGGTCGCCGTCGCGAGGTCTCCGCGACCCCGGG
>JAODNQ010000183.1 GCA_025464695.1 Frankiales bacterium
TCGACAGCGGCAGCACGGACGGCGCCCCCCTGGACGTGCCGGCGGCGACGGCGCCCGACGCCGGCCCGGCTCCGGCGACGGCGGAGGAGGTGGGCCCGCCCGGCGAGGTCGTGCAGGCCGGAGCGGCCCGCGAGGCGCTGACGCTCGACCCCGCCGTCTTCTACCTCGCGCTCGTGCTCGGAGGGGTGCTGCTGCTCGGCGGCACCCAGCTCATCAGGTTCTTCGGAGTCAAGGTGGTGTGGTCGTGAAGTCGTACTTCCTGACGCAGTGGGACCGCACGATGGCGTGGGTCGCCGTCTCGCTCGGCCTGCTCGCGCTGCTCGTCGGCTGGATCGGCGTCAGCCGCACGGGCTACGTCTTCGAGCAGATGCCGTACGTGGTCAGCGGCGGGATCGGCGGCCTGTTCCTGCTGGGTCTCGGCGCGATGCTCTGGCTGTCCGCCGACCTTCGTGACGAGTGGCGCAAGCTGGACGTCCTCGAGCAGGTGCTCCGCGAGCTGCCCGTCCCCGCGCACGACGTGCTGGTCGACGTCGTCGACGAGGGGCCGCTCGACGAGCTGCCGGAGCCCAGGCGCCGCACCGCCCGCGCGCGCACGCCGTGACCGCCGTCGTCGAGCAGCGACGCGCCGCACGGCCGCAGGGAGCACTGCTCCGCCCGGCCGGGCCGAGCGAGCCTTGGGTGCCGCGCGACGCGGTCCGGCTGCTCCTGTGTCAGGTCGTCGGCCTGTTCGTGCTCCTCGGGGCGTGGGCCGGCGTGGCGGGCAGCAGCCGGCTGTCCCACCAGTACGCGTGGACCTCCCTCGCCGTCGTCGGCTTCCTGGTGGCGGCCTCCGGCACAGGGACCTGGCTGCTGACAGGGCGCCGGGCCGTGGGCGTCCGCCTGCAGGAGCTCCTCGCCTCGCACGAGGTCACGCGGGACGGCTACGCCGGCAGCGCGCCTGCGGACGAGCGACCCCCGGTGCCGCGGGCCGAGCCGGCCGTGCGGACGGGCGCCCTCGTGAGCGTGCCCGGCGCGGAGCGCTACCACCGGGACGGCTGCGTCCTGGTGCGCGGGAAGTCCGCAGTGGTGGCGGAGCGCGCCGAGCACGAGCGCGCCGGACGCCGTCCGTGCGAGCTGTGCAGCCGGGAGCAGGGGACGGCCGCGTGAGCGACCTGCTCCCGTTCCTGGTGGTCGGCCTGGTGACCGGGTCCCTCTACGGACTCACGGGCATGGGCCTGGTCCTGACCTACAAGACGTCCGGCATCTTCAACTTTGCGCACGGGGCGGTCGCCACCGTCGCCGCCTACGGCTTCTACAGCCTGTACGTGACCCTCGGCTGGCCCTGGCCGATCGCCCTGCTCGTGAGCGTCCTCGGGCTGGGCACACTGCTGGGGCTGGTGCTCGAGCGCCTCGCCCGGGTGCTGGCCGAGGTGGGTCCGGCCCTGCAGATCGTGGCCACAGTGGGTCTGCTCATCACCGTGCAGGGCGTCGCAGCGACGCTGTACGGGACCGAGCAGCGCAGCGTGCCGCCGTTCCTGCCGATCGACAACCTCCGGGTGGCGGGCGTGAACGTGGGCGTGGACCAGCTGATCGTCGTGCTGGTCGCCCTCGCAGCCGCCGCCGGGCTGTTCGTGTTCTTCCGCGTCAGCACCCTGGGGCTGGCGATGCAGGCCGTGGTCGACGACCCGGCGCTGCTCGCCATGGGCGGACGGAGCCCGGTCCAGGTGCGGCTGCTCGCCTGGGTGGTCGGCTCGACGTTCGCCTGCCTGAGCGGCGTGCTGCTCGTGCCGAACATCGGCCTGGACGCCACGATCCTCACGCTCCTCGTGGTGCAGGCCTTCGGCGCAGCCGCGGTCGGCTTCTTCTCGAGCCTCCCGCTCACCTACGCGGGCGGGCTCCTGGTCGGCGTCCTGGCAGCGCTGTCGACCCGCTACCTCGGCAGCGTGCAGGGGCTCGCGGGCCTGCCGTCGGCCGTGCCGTTCCTGGTGCTGTTCCTCGTGCTGGTGTTCGCGCCCAAGGACAAGCTGGTGACGATCGGCGGCGCCCAGCGCCTGCTGACCGGGGCGCCGCCGTCCTTCTCGCGCGCCACGCGCGCTGTCGGTGGCGGCGGCGGGGCCCTGGTGCTGCTGCTCCTGCCGCTGCTGGTGGGTTCGCGGCTGCCCGTCTACACCAACGGCGTCATCTTTATCATCATCTTCCTGTCCCTGCACCTGCTCGTGCGGACGTCGGGGCAGGTCTCGCTCTCGCACGCCTCCTTCGCGGCGGTCGGCGCCGCGACGTTCTCCCACCTGGCCGTGGACGTGCACCTGCCCTGGCTGCTCGCGGTGCTCGGCGCCGGGCTGCTCACGGTCCCGGTCGGCGCGCTCGTGGCCGTCCCGGCGATCCGGTTGTCCGGCCTGTACCTCGGGGTCGCCACCTTCGGCTTCGGCATCCTGCTCGAACGCCTGCTGTACGGCACCTCCCTGCTGTTCGGGGCGGCCGGGGCCCGACCGGCTCCGCGTCCGGAGGTGTTCGGGCTCGACTCCGACCGCGGCTACTACTACGTGGTCCTGGCCGTGGCCGCCGCCGCCGCCGTCCTCTCGGCGTTCGTGGTCCGTGGTCGCCTCGGGCGTCTGCTCCGCGGGATGTCGGACTCGCCGGTGGCGCTCAGCACGCTCGGCACGGGCGTCAACTCCGTGCGCGTGCTGGTCTTCTGCCTGTCCGCCTTCATGGCCGGGATCGCCGGCGCGCTGTTCGGCGGCCTCACCCAGTCGATCAACGGGACCGGGTTCTCCTTCTTCGCGTCCCTGACCTGGCTCACCATCCTGGTCATCTCGGGTGCGCCGTTCCGGTACGCCCCGCTGCCCACCGCCGTCCTGGGCGGCATCAACATCGCGGTGCTGCCGGCGTACCTGACGAACGAGAAGCTGCTCGCGATCCTGCCGGCGGTCTTCGGGCTGGCAGCGGTCGCGAACGCGGTCCTCACCGACCGCGGGCGCGGCTCGACCGGGACGCCGTCCGACCCCGACACGGGCGAGGAGGCCCGGCGGCGCGCCGCCCGGTCCCGGAGCCCGGTGACCGCGCGGCTGCGCGCCCGAGGAGCCTCCGTTGCTTGAGCTGCGCGGCCTGCTGGCCGGCTACGGCGACACCCTGGTCCTGCGCGGGGTCGACCTGACCGTGCCCGACGGCGCCGTCGTGGCGCTGCTCGGCCCGAACGGTGCCGGCAAGACGACGCTGCTGCGGGCGGCCTCCGGGCTCGTCCGGCCCAGCGGCGGACAGCTCCTCGTCGACGGCGCGGACGCGACCGGCTGGACCCCGGACCGCCTGGCCCGCGCCGGCGTCAGCCACGTGCCCGAGGGGCGCGGGGTGTTCCGCAGCCTGACCGTCCGGCAGAACCTGCGGCTGCAGGCCACCACGCTGTCGGTGGAGGAGGCCCTGGAGAAGGCGGCGTCCGCGTTCCCGATCCTGGGCCAGCGGATGGACCAGATCGCGGGGACGATGAGCGGCGGCCAGCAGCAGATGCTGGCCCTCGCCCGGGGCTACGTCGAGGACCCCAGGTACCTGCTGCTCGACGAGGTGAGCATGGGGCTCGCCCCCATCGTCGTCGACGAGATCTTCGAGTTCCTGCGCCAGCGGGCCGACGAGGGCACGGGGCTGCTGCTGGTGGAGCAGTACGTCACCCGCGCCCTCGAGCTGGCCGACCTCGTCTTCGTGCTGAACAAGGGTGAGGTCGCCTTCGCGGGGGAGCCGGGCGAGCTCGACAGCGAGGCGCTGTTCGAGCAGTACCTCGGCGTCGGCGCCTGAGCCGGTCCGCCCGCCTCAGGCCCCGGACCAGCAGCTGGGCTTCGCGCCGCCGGGGGCGGTCCACTTCCCGCCCTTGGCCTGCATGCGGTACCAGCAGAGGCTGTCGGGTGCGGGCTTGCCGGCCAGGTAGGTCAGTGGGGTGGACAGCCCGCCCAGGGTCTCGCGCTTCATCTTGAGCAGCCCGGCCACGACCTGCGCCGTCGTCGTCCCGCCGCCGAGCTCGACCGCGCGCTCGAACAGCTTTCCGGCGACCCACCCGTTCATCTCGCCGACGCCGGTCTGGCCGTCGCCGTACTTGTCGACCGCCGCCTTGTACTCCGCGTACGCCGGCGTGCTCACCCCGCTGAACGGCAGCGTCTGCACCATCAGCTCGACGTCCTCCAGGCCGGCCGACGTCGGTGCGTTGCTCGGCGCCTGGATGCTCCCCGACAGGAAGACCGGCTTGTAGTTCTGCTGCGAGCACGAGCGCGCGACGCGCTGGGTGGTGTTCGCGTCGGCGAAGACGGACACGACCTGGGCGCCGGAGTTGCGCAGGTTGAGGCACTCGGACGTGAAGTCGGGCTGTCCGAGGCTGATCCCCGCCCGGTAGACCGGTGCCAGTCCCGCCTTCTTGGCGTACCCCGCCTGGTTCGCGAGGCTGTCGAGCTTCCCGCACAGGTCCGGCGACTCGACGCAGTACAGGTCGGCCCACTTGGCGCCCTTGCCCTTGTTCGCCACGCCGTTGGCGAGGATGCCGTAGAGCGACGTCTCGGTGGCCGGGCACTGGTTGAACAGCATCGGGTGCTGGTTCCAGTACACGGCGCCGCACTCGCCGCCCACCGCGGGGACCTTCTTGCCGTCGACGTACGAGGCCCAGGCGTTGACCGAGAGCGCCGCCTGGCTGCCGACCAGCGCGGTCACCTTCTTGCTCTCGACGAAGTCCTGGACGAAGCCCTTGGCCCGCTGCCCGTCCCCGCCCGCGTCGGCGACCAGCAGCTTCACCTTGCGGCCGCTGATGCCGCCCTTGGCGTTGACCGCCTGGACCCACACCTGCACGCCCCGCAGCCCGCCCGCCGTGCTGGAGCTCGACAGGCCGGAGTAGTCGCCGACGTTGCCGAGCAGCAGGGTGCCGGTGGGTGCGCCGGGTGCCGGAGCGGCCTGGCCGCCGGTCGTCCCCGCGGCGGGGGCCGCCCCCTTCGTGCCGCTCGCGCCGGTACCCCCGCCGGCGGCCCCTCCGGTGCTGCTGCTGGCCCCGGT
>JAODNQ010000184.1 GCA_025464695.1 Frankiales bacterium
GAGAGCCCCGTCGGTGACGACGAGGCCGTCCTGGGCGACTTCATCACCGACTCCGACAGCCCCGACCCCGTCGCGGCCGTCGAGATGCAGATGATGCAGGGGCAGCTCTCGCAGGTGCTCGCCAGCCTGCCGAGCCGCAGCGCCACCGTCATGCGGATGCGCTTCGGCCTCGACGACGGCCGGGCCCGCACCCTCGACGAGGTCGGCCGCCACCTGGGCCTGACCCGCGAGCGGATCCGTCAGATCGAGCGCGACACCCTGGCCGAGCTGCGCCAGGGCGGCAACGCCGACGCGCTGCGCGAGTTCGTCGCGTAGCACCCGCACCACCGCCAGCGGCCGTCGTCCCTCCGGGGGCGGCGGCCGCTGTCGTGCGCGGCCCCGCAGCGGGGTAGCGGGGTCTCATGGACGCCCGCCTGATCCCGCTGTCCGCCCGGCCGCTCGAGCCCACCCCCGGGCCGCCGCCGCTCGACCCCGCCACGCCCGTCCCGGACGACCCGGGCGAGCTGGACGACCCCGACCTGCTGCCGCCCGCGCCCGTCGAGCCCGGGGTGCCGCTGCCCGCGGAGCCGGAGCCCGAGCCGGTGTAGCCCCGTGTCCGGCCCGTCGCGAGGGCCCTGCTGGCCCGCACCGTCGCCCGTCTGGCATGCTTCCGGCGTGACCACGCCCCGAGCCGCCGCTGCCGTCGCAGCCGCCCTCGGCTGCGCCTGTCGCTGCTGTCGCTGACCCTGCCTCTCCGCAGTCCGTCCCCGACAGCCCGCAGGCGCGTGCGCCTGCCCTCCCGACAGGCCCCGACGTGTCCGTCCTGCTGCTCCCCCCGCCCGCCCCCGTCGTCGCTCCCCGCGCGGACCTCCGCGGCCGCACCGTCCTCGTCGTGCACGCGCACCCCGACGACGAGGCCATCTTCACCGGTGCCACGGTCCGGCGGCTGGCCGACCGCGGCGCCCGGGTCGTCCTCGTCACCGCCACCCTCGGCGAGCTCGGCGAGCCGCGCCAGCCGCTGCCGAAGGGCCGGACCCTCGGCGACGTCCGGCGCGCCGAGCTCGAGCGCTCCGCCGAGCTGCTCGGTGCGGCCCGCCTGGTGCTGCTCGGCCGGCGCGACTCCGGGCTCGGCGACGGCACCGACCCCCGCGCGCTCGTGCGGGCCGACCTGTCCGCCCTCGCCCGCACCCTCGCCGCCCTGACCGTGCAGGAGTCCGCCGAGGCGGTCGTGGGCTACGACGCCGACGGCGTGTACGGCCACCCGGACCACGTCGCGGTGCACCTGCTGGCCCGCCACGCCGCCACCCTCGCCGGGGTCACCTCCTACGACGCGACGGTCGACCGGGAGCACCTGCACTTCGCCGGGCGCCACCTGCTCGACGACGCCGACCCCCGGCAGGGCGGACGCCGCGACTACGGGCGCGTCACCGCCGAGATCAGCGTGGCGGTCGCGGCGACGCCGGCGGAGCTGGCCGTCAAGCGGGCCGCCCTGCTCGCGCACCCCAGCCAGATCGGCCCGGACATGCTCGCCGCGGAGTTCGCCGAGACGTACGAGCTCGAGTGGTACCTCCGGCGCGGCGCGCCCGCCGTGCTCGACGAGCTCGGCAACGCCCACGCCCTCGCGGGCTGACCGGCCGACTCAGCTCCAGCCGCCGCCCGCGGAGCGCAGCGGCAACCGGACCTGCTCGGCTCCCGCCGTCCGCTGCGCCTCCAGCAGCAGCTGGGCCTCGCGTCCGCGCCGCGGCGTCGCCGGGACCGCGCCGAGCGCCCGGCAGCGGGCCGCGGACGCGGCCGTCGTCGTCGGGGCCGTCACGCGCCAGGTGCCGGTCGACGTCCTGCAGGCTGCCGGCAGGAGCGGTCCGCAGGGGCCCGAGGTCCAGCGGCCGTCGCTGCTGCGCTGCACCGCGCAGTCGCCCTCCGCGCCGTCGACCTCGCCGGGCGCGAAGCTCCAGACCAGCGCCGCGAGGCGCCCGTCGGTGGGCAGGAGCTGGTCGAACCCGAACAGGTCGACCCCGCACCGCACGGCCGCGGCCGTCGTCCCCGGCGTCAGGCCGTCGTCGACGCTGGACGCCCCCACCGGCTCGCCCGCCGCGCTGACGACCGTGGAGTCCTCGAAGTACCGCAGGAACACGCCGTCGTCCCGCACCGGGTCGTGTCCCCCGCACCGCGGGTACCCGCCGTAGCCCAGCGGCCGCTCCTCGGTCTTCGGGCGGTAGCGGAAGACCTGCGCGCCCCAGGCGCTGCCCGTCCCGCAGCCGCTCATGACGAACGCCTGCTTCCCGGTTGCGCGGACCTGCGACCGGGTGAGGTCCTGCGGCAGGTCGCTGCAGGGGGCGAGCCCGCGGTCGGCAGGCCGGTAGAGGCGGTCGCCGAGCACGTCCCGCAGGACGGCGGCGCCGGCGTCGTAGCCCGCCGCGCCGTCCAGGTGGTCCTCGACGTACAGGAGCACGACCTCGCGGGGGTGCGCGTCCAGCCAGCCCGCGACGTCGGTCAAGCGCTCGCGCAGCGTGCGCTCCGTGGTGCAGCCCTCGTGCGCCGCCTCGCCGTGGCACACCACCGGCGCCGGCGCCCCGCCCGCCGACGCCGACGGCCACCAGTGGACGTCGACCTCCAGGCTGCGGACGTCGACCTCGAGCTGGTCGGTCAGCGAGAGCTGCTGGTTGCTGTCGCTGTGGGACAGCGTGGGGCGCTCGCTGACGCTGTTGAAGGAGTTGTGGGTGCCGACCCAGCTGCTGGTGCGCAGCGGCAGGTCGTCGCCGAGCCGCGACTGCAGCGCGAGGGCCCGGTGCACCTCGCTCCCCCGGTAGGCGGCGAGGTCCTGTGCGTGCGCTCCCGGCAGCGCGCTGCAGGCCTCCCCCTGCGCGAGCTCACGGCGGCAGACGCCGGCGACCGACTCCGCAGCCTTGCCGACGAGCCGCCCGAGGGCCTCGTCGGGACCGGCCGCGGCGGCCGCCGGCAGCAGCGGGACCGCGGCGAGCAGCAGGGCGGCGGCGAGCAGCGAGCGGGTGCGCATGCGGAGTGCTTCGACAGCGGGACAGCGGCACCTGCCGACCCGGTGAGAGGATCGGGTGTTCCCTTCCGTGCTCCGAGAGGCTCCCCGTGTCCGACGACACCACCAGCGCGTCCCGCCAGAACACCACCTTCCCGAGCGGCTCCGGCAGCGCCCACGGCTACCTCGCCCTCCCCGAGAGCGGCAGCGGCCCGGGCGTGATCGTCATCCAGGAGTGGTGGGGCCTGACGGACCACATCGCCGACGTCAGCGACCGGCTGGCGAAGGAGGGCTTCGTCGTCCTGGCGCCCGACCTGTTCGGCGGCAAGACCGCCCACGACGCCGACGAGGCCGGCGCGCTCATGATGTCGCTGCCCGTGGACCAGGCGGCCAAGGACCTCGGCGGCGCCGTCGACTTCCTGCTCGCCCACGAGGCGGTCACCTCCGCGAAGGTCGGCGCCGTCGGCTTCTGCATGGGCGGCGGCTTCGTGCTGCTGCTCGCCGCGCAGCAGGGCGACAAGGTCGGCGCCGCGGTGCCGTTCTACGGCGTCGGGCCGGCCGTGCCGCAGGAGTACGCGGGCATCACCGCGAAGGTGCTCGGGCACTACGGCGAGCGCGACGACTTCTACCCGGCCGACCAGGCCCGGGCGCAGGAGCAGCAGATCCGCACCGAGTCCGGTGCCGACGTCACGTTCCACTACTACGACGCGGCGCACGCCTTCCACAACGACGAGGACACCCTCGGCACGTACAGCCCCGACGACGCCGGGCTCGCCTGGCAGCGCACGGTGGACTTCCTCCACAGCACGCTGGGCTGACCTCTCCCACGACGACGACGGCCCCCGCTCCGGGCAGGAGCGGGGGCCGTCGGCCGTGCGGGGTCAGGAGTCGGCGCGGACCCAGGCGGTCGTGGCCTTCTTGCGGGAGCCGCCCGACGCCGCCTGCGCGGCTGCGGCGCCACCGGCGGCGCTGAGCCACTCGCGCTGCGTCGCCAGCTGCGTCTCGAGGTCGCGGGTGGGCCGGCCCGCGGCCTGCGCCTTGGCCAGCTTCTCCTCGAGCTCGGCGACCCGCTCGCGCAGCTTCACCGTGAACGAGCTCTCGACGTGCTTCGGCGCGGCGCTGCCGGCCGAGCGGACCTTGTCCTCGACGGCGGCCATCCGGTCCTCGAGCGAGCGCATGACGTCGCGCGGGACCTTGCCGGCGGCCTCCCAGCGGTCCTGGAGGACCTTGAGCCGGGCCCGGGCCTTCTCGAGCCCCTGCTCGGGGTCGATCTGCTCGGCCTCGGCCAGGATCTGCTCCTTGACCGTCTGGTTGCCGCGGAACTCCTCGTCCTGCGCGGCGAACTGCGCGTTGCGGCCCTGGAAGAAGACGTCCTGGGCGGCCTTGAACTGCTGCCAGAGCGTGTCCTCGACCTCGCGCGGCGCGCGGCCGGCGGTCTTCCAGTCCGACATCAGCTGCTTGAACTTCTCGGCCGTGGTCTTCCACTCGGTCGAGCCCGACAGCGCCTCGGCCTGCTTGACGAGGGCCTCCTTGCGCTGCTTGGAGACCTCCCGCTGCTGCTCGAGGGCGCCGAAGTGGGCGGTGCGTCGCTCGGTGAAGCGCTTCCGAGCGGCCGCGACGCGCTGCCAGAGCTCGTCGTCGGCCTTGCGGTCGACGCCGGAGATCTTCTTCCAGTCCTCGCCCAGGGTGCGCAGGCGCTCGCCTGCGGTCTTCCAGTCCGAGCTGCCGGCGAGAGCCTCGGCCTCCTCGGCGAGGACGGTCTTCTGCGCGACCGCGGCGACCTTCTCCTCGGCCCGCTGGGCCTTGGCGGCCTCCGCGGCCTCGGCGGTCTTCTCGACCAGCGCGTCGACCCGGCGCTCCAGGGAGGCGAGGTCGCCGACGGCCGCGGCCTCGGGGACCTGCTGCTTGAGCCGGGCCGCGCTGGTCGCGACCTGCCGCGGGTCGCCGACGCCCGAGCGCAGGCGCTGCTCGAGCAGCTGCACCTCCGTGGCCATCTGCTCGTACCGCCGCACGAAGTGGGCGAGGCCCTCCTCCGGCGCACCGGCGTGCCACGACCCGACGGCTCGCTCGCCGCCCTCCGCGGTCTTGACGTACACGGTGCCGTCCTCGGCCACCCGGCCCCACTCGCTCATGCCACTCCCAGATCCCCTGTGCTCGGCCGAGTGCCCTCGGCGAGCGTGTCGCGACCATCCTCGCGCATCGGGCGGCGGGCCGGGCGCGGTGCACCGCCGAGGACGGGCCCGCAGACTGTCCCGGTGACCCCGCTGCCGCTCCCCGAGGTCCCGCAGAGGCCGCTCGTCGTCGGTCCCACGAGCCTGCCGGTCGGGGCCGGACGGTGACGCGGCTCGCCGTCCTGCTGCTCTACGTCGTGCCGCTCGGCCTGTCGGCGGCGTTCCTCGTCTCCCGCGGGCTCGACGTCCTCGCCGTCGGCCTGCTGGCCGTCGAGGCCGTGGTCGTCACCGCCGTCGCCCTGTCCCAGCGGACGCCCCGTACGCCCCGCCCGCCCGCCGAGCCGCGCGACGGGTCGACCTTCCTGCTGGCCGCCGGCGGCTGCCTGCTCCTGGTGGTCGTGGTCCTGCTGGTGCTCGTCCGCGCCACCTCGGGCTAGTCCGGACCGACCATGCACCTCGGCCCCCGCGGCGCCGACATCCCCGGCATGACCAGCGCCCGCCTCACGGCGGTCTCCGACGCCCCGCACCGGCGCGCCGCCCCGGACCCCCGGGTGCGGGCGGCCGCCGCGGTGCTCGCCGGGGAGCCGGTC
>JAODNQ010000226.1 GCA_025464695.1 Frankiales bacterium
CGCGCTCCGCGATCTCCTTGGCGGCCTCCACGTACGCGAGCGCCCCCCGGGAGCCGGGGTCGTACGTGACGACCGACTGGCCGTAGCCCGGGGCCTCCGACACCCGCACGCTCCGGGGCACCGCCGCGCTGAGCACGAGCGGGCCGAAGTGGCTGCGGACCTGCTCGGCCACCTGGTCGGCGAGCCGGGTCCGGCCGTCGTACATCGTCAGCAGGATCGTCGACACCGCGAGCACCGGGTTCAGGTTCGCCCGGACCAGCTCGACCGTCTTCAGCAGCTGGCCCAGGCCCTCGAGCGCGTAGTACTCGCACTGGATCGGGATGAGCACCTCCTGCGTGGCGGCCATCGCGTTCACCGTCAGCAGCCCGAGAGACGGCGGGCAGTCGACGATCACGTAGTCGAGGTCGGACCCGGGGGCGTCCTCGGCGGTGTACGCCGCGATGGCCCGCTGCAGGCGGTACTCGCGGGCGACCATGCTGACCAGCTCGATCTCCGCGCCGGCGAGGTCGATCGTGGCCGGGACGCACCGCAGGCGAGGGACGCCCGCCGCGGGCTGGACGACGTCGGCGATGCTCGTGCCGTCGACGAGGACGCTGTAGGTGTCGGGCGTGCCGACGTGGTGCTCCACGCCGAGAGCGGTGCTGGCGTTGCCCTGCGGGTCGAGGTCGATGACGAGCACCTCGGCGCCGTGCAGGGCCAGCGCCACCGCGAGGTTGACGGCGCTCGTCGTCTTGCCGACGCCGCCCTTCTGGTTCGCCACCGTGATGACCCGCAGCGCGGCGGGCCTCGGGAACTCCTCGAACCCGCGGCCCGACAGCACCCGGACCGCGGCAGCGGCGGCGGCCGCGATCGGAGTGTCGTCGGTGCCGGACAGGGCCGAGCGGACGGAGCCGGCCATGCCGTCCACGCCGGCGTCGTCGGGCTCCGGCTGGCCGGCGTCAGCCGGGACCGGGACGGGCGCGGGCTCGGGGTCCCCGGGCCAGCCGAGCGGGCTCGGCGGCGTCGCGGTCGGCGCCTCGGGCCAGCCGAGCCCGGTCACCGGCGCCCCCGCTGGATGTGGCCACGGTGCGCCACCTGCTGCTGCGCCCCCTTGCGCGGCGCGGACGCGGACGCGGACGCCTCGCCCCGCTCGACGACGACCACGCGGGCAGCGGTGCCCAGCTCCTCCGACCCGACCTGCACGACGGACGCGCCGGTCGACCCGGCCTGCTTGAGCGCCGCACCGGCCTGCGCGAGCTCCGACTCGGCCTGCTCGCCCTTGAGCGCGAGCAGCCGCCCGCCGGGAGCGATCAGGGGCAGGGCCCAGCCGGCCAGCTTGTCGAGCGGCGCCACGGCGCGGGCGGTGACGACGTCGACGAGCACCTTGCCGGCGAGCTCCTCGGCGCGGGCGCGGCGCACGACGACCCCGGACAGCCCGAGCGTCTCGACGGCCTCGGTCAGGAACGTCGCCCGGCGCAGCAGCGGCTCGCAGAGCACGACGGTGACGTCGGGGCGGGCCGCGGCCAGCACGAGGCCGGGCAGGCCGGCGCCGGAGCCGAGGTCGAGCACGGTCTGGCCCGGCTCGACCAGCTCGGACAGCCCCGCGCAGTTGAGGACGTGCCGCTCCCACAGGCGGGGGGTCTCGCGCGGCCCGAGCAGGCCCCGCTCCACCCCGGCGGTGGCGAGCAGCTCCGCGTAGGCGACGAGCACGGGCAGCCGGTCGCCGAAGACCTCCGCGGCGGCGTCGGGGACGGGCTGGAGGTCGCTGGGCTCGGGACGGTCGGGGCTGGTCACGCGCCCGGCAGGACGACGACGCGGCGCTCCGGCTCCACGCCCTCGGACTCGCTGTGCACGCCGTCGACCGCCGCGACCGCGTCGTGCACGACCTTGCGCTCGAACGGCGTCATCGGCGCCAGCCGGGCGGGCTCGCCGCTGGCCAGGACGGTGGTCGCGGTGCGCGTCCCGATCTCGGTCAGCTCGGCCTTGCGTCCTGCCCGCCAGCCGCCGATGTCGAGCATGAGGCGGCTGCGGACACCGGTCTGCTGCACCACGGCCAGCCGGGTGAGCTCCTGCAGCGCCTCCAGGACGGTGCCGCCCGGGCCCACGAGCGCGTCGAGGCCCTCGCCGACGATGGCGACGACGGCCCGCTCGCCCTCGACGTCCATGTCGATGTCGCCGTCGACGTCGGCGATGTCGAGCAGGCGCTCGAGGTAGTCGCCGGCGATGTCGCCCTCCTGGACGAGGAGGTCCTCACCGGAGGGAGCGGGAGCGCTGGGAGCCGTGCTGTCGGTGCTCACGTGGGGCCTTTCGAGTGGTACGGGTGGGGAGCTGGAGGGACGGTCAGCGCCGTCCGCCGCGCGGCTTCTTCTTGTTCTTGCGGCTGCCGGCGGCCTTGCCCGAGGGGCCCGCCACGGGGCGGGGCGGGGCGTCGGCGATCGCGACGCTGCCGGCGCCGGCGTCCGCGGTGCTCCCGACGGCGGAGGTGCCCTTGGCGAGGTCGACGCCCTTGCTCTTCGTCGGTGACGACGAGGCGCCGGGGACGACGGGCGGCATCCGCTTGATGACCCAGGCCTGCTGCCCCATGGACCAGAGGTTCGTGGTGAGCCAGTAGAGGAGGACGCCGATCGGGAAGAAGACGCCCGAGACGGCGAAGGAGAGCGGCAGGACGTACAGCATGATCTTCTGCACCATGACCTGCTGCGGGTCGGTGACCGTCCCGGCCCGCGCCATCATCTGCTTCTGCGTGTAGAAGGTCGACGCGCCCATCGCGACGACCATCAGGGCGGCGACGACCCGCACGACGACGGCCCGGGCGTCGAGGTCCTCGAGCAGCGAGGCGGGGCTGTTGAACGCTGCGCTGATGGGGGCGCCGAAGATCTTGGCCTTGCCGCCCTCCTCGAGCAGGCGCTCGGAGAGGTGGTACTTGGCCTCCGCGCCCGGCTTGAACTCGCGCATCACCTTGAACAGCGCGAAGAACACCGGCAGCTGCAGGACCAGCGGGAGGCAGCCCGAGATCGGGTTGGCGCCGTGGTCCTTGTACAGCTTCATCATCTCGGTGTTGAGCGTCTCGCGGTCGCCCTTGTGGAGCTTCTGCAGCTCCTTCACCTTCGGCGCGATCTCCTGCATGCGCCGCTGCGACTTGATCTGCTTCACGAACAGCGGGAACAGCAGCAGGCGCACCGTCATCGTCAGCAGGACGATCGACAGCCCCCACGCCAGCCCGCTGCCGGACGGCAGGCCGGCGTTGGTGAGCAGGCTGTGGATGGTCCGCAGCACCAGGCCCACCGGTCCAGCGAGGACGTCGAACACAGTCAGCCTCCAGGGCCGGGTCGAGGTGCGGTGCAGGGGTCAGGGCGGAGTGCGGGGGAGCGCGCCCCACCATGGTCGCCGACGGCGGCGGCGGACGGGAGGTCGGGCGGGCAGCTCGACCGGCGCGGAGGGACCGGGTCGTGCCCCCCGGGGTGGAACGGGTGGCAGCGCAGCACGCGTCGGACGGCGAGCCAGCTGCCGCGTCCGGCGCCGTACACCTGCAGAGCCTCCGCCGCGTACGCGCTGCAACTGGGGGCGAACCGGCAGCGCGGCCCGAGCAGCGGGGAGACCCCCCGGCGGTACGCGGTGACCAGCAGGAGGAGCAGCCGGGCGACCACGCCGGGCCGCGTGCCGGTGTCCGCGCTCACGCCCGTCCTCCCGCGCGCACGGCCCGGGCCAGTGCGGCGTCGAGGTCGCGTCCGAGGGCGGCGCTGTCGGCCGAGGCGGCCGGCGGGGCCGCCCGCACCACGACGCGCGTGCCGTCCGGCAGGGCGGGCAGGCGGTCGCGCAGCAGGTGCCGCAGCCGCCGGCTGACCCGGCTGCGGACCACCGAGCCGCCCACCGCCTTGCTGACGACGAGCCCCGCGCGAGCGGGGACGTCCGTCGGCTCGTCCGGCGGGGGGACCAGGTGCACCGTCAGCAACGGGCGCCCGGCACGCCGGCCGCGCCGCACGACCTCGGTGAAGTCGGTGCGACGGACGAGCCGGCGCTCCGGCGGCAGCACGGGCCCTCCAGGACGGGAGTCCGGCGGCGTGCCGGACAGGTGTGCGGACGGGCCGGTCAGACCAGGACGGGGCCGAGACTCAGGCCGAGAGCTCCTCGCGGCCCTTGCGGCGACGCGCCGCGAGGATGGCGCGGCCCGCACGGGTGCGCATGCGCAGCCGGAAGCCGTGCGTCTTGGCGCGGCGGCGGTTGTTCGGCTGGAAGGTGCGCTTGCTCACGGCGGGGACTCCACGGGTGGGGGCTGACGAACGGTCTGCTCAGTCCTGCGGTTCCAGGGTCTGAGGTCGGGCAGCGCGCCACGGGAGGCACGACCGCCATACGGTACGGGGGCTGCGGGAGGGGGTCAAACAGGCGCCCCGGAGCGGCTCCCTCGGTCTGCCCCGAGTCCTTGCCGTCGACTGCTGCCTGCTGTTAGCGTCCTGCCGCCGGTCGGACCTGCTCGTCGACCCCGGGAGAGTGCCGGGACGGGGGTCGGTGTCCTGCACCGGCAGGGCCCTGTCCGTGTCCGCTCCCGGCTCCGGCCGGGCCTGCCGACGTCGGGCGCTCTCCCGACGGTCCGCCCGCCAGCACGGCACACTCCTCTCTCCACAGGTTGTGGACACAGGTGTGGACGACCGGACGGCGGGCCGCGCCGACGGAGACGACGAGAGCCCGAGGACCCGCGTGACCGACCTCCCGCCCCCGCCCGGCGAGCACGGCGACGGCGCCTCCGGGCCCGCGCCGCTGGCGCCGCCGTCGCTCGAGCAGCTGTGGCAGACCACGGTCGAGGCGCTCGGCGACGGCACCCTCTCCCCCCAGCACCGGGCCTGGGTCGGACTGACCCGCCCGCTCGGGCTGGTCGAGGACACGGTGCTGCTGGCCGCGCCGAACGAGTTCGCCAAGGACGTCCTCGACAGCCGGCTGCGCCCCGTCATCGCCGCGGCGCTGTCGGCGGCGTACGGCAGGACCGTCCAGGTGGCCGTCACGGTGCAGCCGGCGGCCGACAGCAGCGACGAGGACCGGCGGCCCGGGCCGGACAGCGACGGCGCCGGTCGCACCGAGCCGGTCCGGCAGGTCGTGGAGCCCCTCGACGACGAGGACGAGCGGCCGCTGGCGCCGGTGCGGGCTCTGCCGGGCACCGGCCGCGACCGCCCGTCGGACGCGTTCGGGGGCGACCGCGGCGAGCCGGGCGAGCCGGCCCGGCTGAACCCGAAGTACACCTTCGAGACGTTCGTCATCGGGGCGAGCAACCGCTTCGCGCACGCGGCGTCCGTCGCGGTGGCCGAGGCGCCCGCCAAGGCCTACAACCCGCTGTTCGTCTACGGCGAGAGCGGCCTCGGCAAGACCCACCTGCTGCACGCCGTCGGGCACTACGCGCAGAACCTCTTCACGGGGGCGCGGGTCCGGTACGTGAACTCCGAGGAGTTCACCAATGACTTCATCAACAGCCTGCGCGACGACAAGGCGCAGGCGTTCCAGCGCCGGTACCGCGACGTCGACGTCCTCCTGGTGGACGACATCCAGTTCCTCGAGGGCAAGGAGCGGACCCAGGAGGAGTTCTTCCACACCTTCAACACCCTCCACAACGCGAGCAAGCAGATCGTCATCAGCTCCGACCGGCCCCCCAAGCAGCTGTCGACGCTGGAGGACCGGCTGCGGACCCGCTTCGAGTGGGGCCTGATCACCGACGTCCAGCCGCCCGACCTCGAGACCCGCATCGCGATCCTGCGCAAGAAGGCCGCTCAGGACCGCCTCGCGGCACCGCCGGACGTCCTCGAGTTCATCGCCAGCAAGATCTCGAGCAACATCCGAGAGCTCGAGGGCGCGCTCATCCGGGTCACCGCCTTCGCGTCGCTGAACCGGCAGCCGGTCGACCTGTCGCTGGCCGAGATCGTGCTGAAGGACCTCATCCCCGCCGAGGGCGGCCCGGAGATCACCGGCGCCACGATCATGGCGGCGACGGCCGACTACTTCGGCCTGACCATGGAGGACATCTGCGGCTCGTCGCGCAGTCGCGTGCTCGTCAACGCCCGCCAGATCGCCATGTACCTCTGCCGCGAGCTGACCGACCTGTCGCTGCCCAAGATCGGGCAGATGTTCGGCGGCCGTGACCACACCACGGTGATCCACGCGGACCGCAAGATCCGCGGGCAGATGGCGGAGCGCCGCGCCACGTTCAACCAGGTGGCCGAGCTGACCAACCGCATCAAGACGAGGTCGAGGGTCTGATGTCGCGCACGAGGTTCCTCACAGGCTGGGGACACACCTGTGGAAAGACGTGGACGAAGGCGGCTCGACCCGTGGACGACGCCGGACGGCCTCCTCGTCGTCCACGGCCGTCCACCGGCCACGGGGGTGGGCGTCCACATCGGCCCCACACGCCGACACGCCGTCTGACCTGCGACGACACCCCGTGGTCCACAGGTCGGCAGGCACCTACGACGCCTACGACACTCCTTCCCCTCGAGAACCACAAGGACGAGTACGGGAGCGCCCGACCTGTGGACCTCCCGCTCTGGCAGGCTCACGGACCCGCAGACACGACACCCGCACGGACGACGAACAGGACTGCCGCATGGAGCTGAGGGTCGAGCGCGACGCGCTCGTCGACGCCGTCGTCTGGGGTGCCCGCTCGCTGCCGGCGCGCCCGCCCGTCCAGGTGCTCCTCGGCCTGCTGCTGGAGGCGACCCGCGAGGGCGGCGGCTCGCTCGCGGTCAGCGGCTTCGACTACGAGATGAGCTCCCGCACCGTGGTCGACGCCGCCGTCGACGAGGAGGGCCGGGTGCTCGTGCCGGGCCGGCTGCTGTCCGACATCGTGCGGTCGCTGCCGGCGGCGCCCGTGCAGCTCAAGCTCGAGGCGGGGCGCGTGGTCCTCACCTGCGGACCGGCCCGCTTCACGCTGCCGACGCTGCAGGTCGACGACTACCCGGCGCTCCCGGAGATGCCGACGACGGCGGGCTCGCTGGAGAGCGACGTCTTCGCCGCCGCGGTGGCCCAGGTCGCCGTGGCCGCCGGCCGTGTCGACACGCTGCCGCAGCTCACCGGCGTCCGGATGGAGATCGAGGGTGACCAGCTCACGCTGGCTGCGACCGACCGCTACCGGCTGGCCGTGCGCACCCTCGCCTGGCAGCCCACCGACAGCGCCGTCTCGCAGGTCGCGCTCGTCCCGGCCAAGACGCTCGCGGACACCGCCCGCGCCCTGACCGGCGGCCCGGAGGTCACAGTCGCCCTGTCGGCCGGGTCCGCGGGCGAGGGGATGATCGGGTTCGAGGGCGCCGGACGGCGGACCACCACCCGGCTCATCGACGGCGAGTTCCCGAAGTACCGCGCGCTGCTGCCGGACACGTCGGCCGCGGCCGCCGAGGTCGCCACGGCCCCGTTCGTCGAGGCCGTGAAGCGCGTCCAGCTCGTCAGCGTCGTGGCCGCCCGCAACGCCCCGGTGGTGCGGCTGTCGTTCGGCGCCGAAGGCGTCGTGCTGGAGGCCGGTGGACAGGACGACGCGCAGGCCTCCGAGCGCATGCATTGCACCTGGGAGGGCGAGCCGATGTCGATCGCCTTCAACCCCGGCTACCTGCTCGACGGCCTGTCCGCCGTCGACAGCGAGACGACGACGCTGTCGTTCACCGCGCCGTCGCGCCCGGCGGTGCTGACCGGCGGCAAGCAGAGCGACGAGGTGGCGGCCTACCGGTACCTGCTCATGCCGGTGCGCCTGTCGGGCTGAGAGCGCGCGAGGCCGTGAGGACGGCCGGCTGGCAGGATGACGGAGCCCCGTCTGCAGGTGGACGGGGCACAGGCCCCGGGACGCGGTCCCGGGCAGGATCGCGGGTGGGAGGCGTCGTGCTCGACTCCCCGTCGGCCCGCTACGCCCGGCCCGTGCCGCTCGTGGGCGACCGCTCCAGCGCCGCCGAGCGGGCTGCGGACCCCGCGGCCTGGGCGCTGGGCCAGGACGTCCGCGACGGCCTGCGCGAGGTGGTCGGGGCGCGCCGCGACGTCCGCCGCTACCGCCCCGACCCGGTCCCGGACGACGTCCTGCAGCGGGTGCTGTCCGCCGGTCACGAGGCACCCTCGGTCGGCCACTCGCAGCCCTGGCGCTTCGTCGTCGTCACCGCCCCTGACCTGCGGGAACAGGCCGCGGTGATGGCTGACCGGTGCCGCCTGGACCAGGCCGCCGGGATGGACCCCGACGCCGCCCGCCAGCTGCTGGCGCTCCAGCTCGAGGGCATCCGGGAGGCCCCGCTCGGGGTCGTCGTCTGCTGCGACCGGCGGACGTCCGCGGCCGGCGTGCTGGGCCGGGCGACCTTCCCGGACAGCGACGTGTGGTCGTGCGCCTGCGCCATCCAGAACATGTGGCTCACGGCCCGGGCGGAGGGGCTCGGCCTGGGCTGGGTGACCCTGTTCGACCCGGACGAGCTGGCCTCGCTGCTGCACCTGCCCGACGGCGTGGTGACCCTCGGCTGGCTGTGCCTGGGCTGGCCCGACGAGCGGCCGCCCGCGCCGGGGCTCGAGCGGGCCGGCTGGTCGCGGCGCGCACCCCTGGCCGACGTCGTGCTGCACGACCGTTGGCCCGACGACGACGCCCCGGCTCCCCCGCCGTCCCGCCTGCGGGCTCCGGCTCCCCGGGCTGTCGTGGCCGCCCGCGACACCGCGGACGTGCTGCTGACCCCGCCGTCGTCGCTGGGCGTGCTGGACCGGGCCGTGGACCGGGCGCTGGCGCTCGGGGTGAGCGGAGGCGGCTCGCTCGTGCTGGCCGTCGGCCGGCACGGCGTCGTCGCGCACGGGGTCAGCGCCTACCCCGCCAGCGCCACCGAGGACGTCCTGGCGGCCAGCCGGGCGGGGAGCTCGTTGGGAGCCGTCTCGGCGCGGTCGGCCGGGCTGGCGCTGCACGTGGTCGACGCCGGGACGTCGTCCGGCGACCTCCTGCACACGGACCCGCTGACGCTGCCCGCCGCCCGGGCCCTGCTCGACGACGGCGTGCTGCTCGGCGCCCGGCTGGCGCCGGTCGGCCCGGTGGCGCTGGGTGAGGTCGGGACGGGCAACACCACCGTCGCGGCGGCACTGGCCGCCAGCCTGCTGGGCGGCGACCCCGACGCGCTGGTCGGGCTGGGAGCCGGCGCCGACAGTGCGATCGTGGAGCGCAAGCGCGAGGTCGTCCGGGCGGCGCTGGCGCGCTGGGCGTCCGTGCCCCGCACCCGCGACCCCGCCGAGCGGCTGGCGGTGCTCGGAGGCCCCGAGCTCGCCCTGCTGACGGGTGTGGTGCTCGGCGTCGCGGCTGCCGGGGGGCTCGTCGTGCTGGACGGGCTGGCCACCGGCGTCTGCGCGCTGCTGGCCGCGCAGGCCGAGCCGGCCGTGGCGGCGTCCCTGGTGGCCGGGCAGCGCAGCAACGAGCGGGCCGCGGACGCCGTGCTCGCCCGGCTCGGCCTCGAACCGCTGCTCGACCTCCGGCTGCGGGCCGGCGAGGGGGTCGGGGCGGCGCTCGCCACCCAGCTCCTGCTGTCGGGCCTGCGGCTCCGGGCCGAAGGGGCACGCACGGGGTAGGTGCACGGCACAGGCGGCACACGGGACGACGACGAGAGGCAGGCGCACGTGCAGATCGGGATGGTCGGGCTGGGCCGCATGGGCGGCAACATGGCCGAGCGGCTGCGGCGGGGCGGGCACGACGTCGTCGGCTTCGACCGCAGCGCGGAGAGCGGGCGGCAGGTCGGGTCGCTCGCCGAGCTCGTGCAGGCGCTCGAGGCGCCGCGCGTGGTGTGGGTGATGGTGCCGGCCGGCCAGCCCACCTACGACACCGTCGCCGAGCTCGCCGAGCTGCTCGACGACGGCGACCTCGTCGTGGACGGCGGCAACTCCCGCTACACCGACGACCAGCGGCACGCGAAGGAGCTGGAGCCGAAGGGCATCGGCTTCGTCGACTGCGGCGTCAGCGGTGGCGTCTGGGGCCTGACGGAGGGCTACGCCCTGATGTGCGGCGGCGAGCCGGAACAGGTGGCCAAGGTGCAGCCGGTCTTCGACACCCTCAAGCCCGAGGGCGACAGCGGCTTCGTACACGCCGGCAAGGTCGGCGCGGGCCACTTCGCGAAGATGGTCCACAACGGCATCGAGTACGGCCTCATGCAGGCCTACGCCGAGGGCTGGGAGCTCATGATGGCCACCGACGTCGTCACCGACGTCCCGGCCGTCGTGAAGAGCTGGCAGAAGGGGACCGTCATCAGGTCCTGGCTGCTCGACCTCATGGTCAACGCGCTCGGCGAGGACGACGACCTGTCGGCGCTGCGCGGCTACGCCGAGGACTCCGGCGAGGGCCGCTGGACGGTCGAGGCCGCCGTCGACCACGCCGTGCCGCTGCCCGTCATCACCGCGGCGCTGTTCGCCCGCTTCTCCTCGCGCCAGGACGACAGCCCCGCGATGAAGATGATCGCCGCGCTCCGCAACCAGTT
>JAODNQ010000036.1 GCA_025464695.1 Frankiales bacterium
TCCACGTCCTGATGTGCCCGCCCGTCCACTTCTCGTTGGCCTACGCCATCAACCCGTGGATGACGGTCGGCGGCGCGGTGGACGCCGACCTCGCGCTCCGGCAGTGGGAGGGCGTCCGCGACGCCTACCTGGCCCTGGGTCACCGGGTCGACCTGCTCGACCCCGTGCCCGGCCTGCCCGACCAGGTCTTCGCCGCCAACGGCGCGGTCGTCGTCGCCGGCCGCGGCTACGGCGCCAAGTTCCGGCACCCGGAGCGGTCCGGTGAGGAGCAGCCGTTCGCCGAGACCCTCGGGCGGCTCGGCCTGCGCGACCTGCGCCGCCCCGAGCACGTCAACGAGGGGGAGGGCGACTTCCTCTACCTGACCGACGCCCTCGTGCTCGCCGGCCACGGGTTCCGCACCAGCCTGGAGGCGCACGAGGAGGCGGCGGCGGCGCTCGGGGTGGAGGTGCTGTCGCTCGAGCTGGTCGACCCGCGCTTCTACCACCTGGACGTCGCGCTGATGACGCTCACCGAGGACGTCGTCGCCGTCTACCCGCCCGCGTTCGCTCCCGAGAGCCTGGCCGCGCTGCGCGGCCGCGTCCGCGTCGTCGTGGAGGTCGAGGAGGCCGACGCGCTGGTGCTGGGCCTCAACGGCGTGAGCGACGGCCTGCACGTCGTGCTGGAGGAGGAGGCCACCGGCTTCGCCGCCCAGCTGCGCGCCCTGGGCTTCGTCCCGGTCCCGGTGCCGACGAGCGAGCTGCGCCGGTCCGGCGGGTCGGTGAAGTGCTGTACCCAGGAGCTGCGCGGCCTGACCGGCTGACACCGCCTCCTCGGTCGGGCAGGCCGACCAGAGCCGTCCGGCTCGGCCCGGTCTGCTCCTCCGAGGTCTAGACGGAGGTCAGCGTGCGGCGGGCCCGGTCGCGAGCGAGCTCCTGGCAGCACGCGGCGCACGAGCAGCGGCCGGCCGCCGCGAGCAGCAGCGCAGCGGGCACCCAGGCCGTGCCGTCGTCGTCGGTGGCCCAGGGCGTGGCGCCCGCGCGCGGCACCGGCACGACCAGCGGCACCTCGTCGACCTCGTCCCGCGGCTGCGCCAGGTCGACGTGCCGCGCGGGGGTGGGGACGACGGACAGGCGGGAGCGCACAGGGACCTCCGGAGGGGACGGCGGGACCGCTCCAGCGTGCGTCGTCCCGCGCCGTCCCACCATGACCGTTCCGGGTGGTCCTGTCCTGGTCCGCCCGGGTCGGACGGTGGCGGCACCGCGTCGCGCTCCGCCGTCAGCCGCTGCTCAGCTCCGCCGGCTTCGGCGACGACGGGCCCCGGCACCCTGCTCCGCCGTCAGCCCCGGCTCAGCTCCGCGGCCGCGGCGACGACGGCCTCCGCGTGCAGGCGCCCGGGGGACCGGGTCAGCCGCTCGAGCGGCCCGCTGACGCTCACCGCGGCCACCACCGCGCCGTCGCGGGTCCGCACCGGCGCCGACACCGACGCCACGCCCTGCTCGCGCTCCGCCACCGAGGCGGCCCAGCCCCGACGACGGACCTCGGCCAGCGCCCGGGGGCTGAAGGCGGCGGCGTCGAGCAGGGGGTCCGCGCTCCGCCAGGCCAGGAGCACCTGCGCGGCGCTGCCGGCGGTCATCGGCAGGGAGCTCCCCACGGGCACGGTGTCGCGCAGGCCGCTCCCGCGCTCGGCGGCCGCGACGCAGACCCGGCGGTCGCCGGACCGCCGGTAGAGCTGCGCGCTCTCGCCGGTGACGTCCCGCAGCTGTGCCAGGACCGCGGGCGCCCGCTCGAGCAGGGGGTCGGTGGCGGGCCCCGCGAGCTCGGCCAGCCGGGGGCCCACCCGCCAGCGGCCGTCGCGGTCCCGGGCGAGCAGGCGGTGCGACTCGAGCGCGACCGCCAGCCGGTGCGTGGTCGCGCGGGACAGCCCGGTCGCCTCCGTCAGGGACGCGAGGGTGACCGCCCCCGCCTGCACGGCGTCGAGGACGAGCACGGCCTTGTCAAGGACGCCGACTCCGCTACTGTGTTCCACGTACTGACACTCGCATCCCACCTGCTGGGATGCAAGCACTAGAGGTGAGAAGGCGGATGGCGAAGACGCTCGCGGAGAAGGTCTGGGACGCGCACGTCGTCCGGCGGGCGGAGGGCGAGCCCGACCTGCTGTTCATCGACCTCCACCTCGTCCACGAGGTCACGAGCCCCCAGGCCTTCGACGGCCTCCGGCTGGCCGGCCGTCCGCTGCGCCGTCCCGACCTGCACCTGGCCACCGAGGACCACAACGTCCCGACCGACCTCGTGCAGGGTGCCGGGACGCAGGACATCGCCGACCCGGTCTCCCGCGTCCAGGTCGAGACGCTGCGCCGCAACTGCGAGGAGTTCGGCGTCCGCCTGCTGCCCATGGGCGACGCCGGCCAGGGCATCGTGCACGTCATCGGCCCGCAGCTCGGGGTGACCCAGCCCGGCACGACGATCGTCTGCGGCGACAGCCACACCAGCACCCACGGCGCCTTCGGCGCGCTCGCGTTCGGCATTGGCACCAGCGAGGTCGAGCACGTGATGGCCACGCAGACCCTGCCGCTCGTCCGCCCGAGGACGATGGCCGTGACCGTCGAGGGCAGCCTCCCGCCCGGCACGACCCCGAAGGACCTGGTCCTCGCGCTGATCGCCCAGGTCGGCACCGGCGGGGGTCAGGGCCATGTCGTGGAGTACCGCGGCCAGGCCTTCGAGGAGATGTCCATGGAGGGCCGCATGACGGTCTGCAACATGAGCATCGAGTGGGGCGCGCGCGCCGGCATGGTCGCTCCCGACGACACCACCTTCGCCTACCTGCAGGGTCGCGAGCACGCGCCGCAGGGCGAGGACTGGGACGCCGCCGTCGCGTACTGGCGGACCCTGCGCACCGACGACGGCGCCGTCTTCGACAAGGAGGTCGTCCTGGACGCCTCCACCATCACGCCGTTCGTCACCTGGGGCACCAACCCGGCCCAGGGCGTGCCGCTGGGCGACGTCGTCCCCGACCCTGCCTCGTACCCGGCCGGGGGCGAGCGCGACGCCGCGGAGCGCGCGCTGACCTACATGGGCCTCACCGCCGGGACCCCGATGCGCGACGTCGCCGTCGACACCGTCTTCCTCGGCTCGTGCACCAACGCGCGCATGGAGGACCTGCGGGCCGCCGCCGACGTCCTGCGCGGCCGGACCGTGGCCCCCGGCGTCCGGGCGCTGGTCGTGCCCGGCTCGATGCTCGTGAAGCTGCAGGCCGAGCAGGAGGGCCTCGACACCGTCTTCACCGACGCCGGCTTCGAGTGGCGCAACGCCGGCTGCTCGATGTGCCTGGGCATGAACCCCGACACGCTGCAGCCGGGGGAGCGGAGCGCCTCCACCAGCAACCGCAACTTCGAGGGCCGGCAGGGCCGCGGTGCGCGCACCCACCTGGTCAGCCCGCCCGTCGCCGCCGCCACCGCCGTCCTGGGCCGCCTCGCGGCGCCCTCCGACCTGCAGGAGCTCTAGCCGTGGACGCCTTCACCACCCACACCGGTACCGCTGCGGCCCTGCGGCGCAGTGACGTCGACACCGACCAGATCATCCCGAGCGACTGGCTCAAGCGGGTCGAGCGCACCGGCTTCGGCCAGGGCCTGTTCAGCGAGTGGCGGCAGGACCCGGACTTCGTGCTCAACCGCGTGCAGGGCGCCTCCGTCCTGCTCGCCGGCGAGAACTTCGGCACCGGCTCCTCGCGGGAGCACGCCGTCTGGGCGCTCACCGACTTCGGCTTCCGCGCCGTGATCAGCCCCCGCTTCGGCGACATCTTCCGCAGCAACAGCCTCAAGGGCGGTCTGCTCCCCGTGCAGCTGCCCGCCGACGTCGTCGTCGCGCTCATGGACCTGGTCGACGCCGACCCGTCGGAACAGGTCACCGTGGACCTGGGCGCCCGCGAGGTGCGGGCCGCCGGCGTGCAGGCCTCGTTCGAGCTCGACGACTTCACCCGCTGGCGGCTCATGGAGGGCCTCGACGACATCGGCCTGACGCTGCGCCACGAGGCCGAGATCACGGCGTTCGAGCAGCGCCGGCCCTCCTTCCTGCCGTCGGTGTGACGCAGCCACCGGACGAGCAGGCCGACCAGCAGCAGGCCCAGGAGCAGCAGGCGGACGCGCTCGCCGCCCGCCTGTTCGATGCCCACCGCCGCCTGCGGACGGCGGACCTGTCGGCCGACGACAAGGGCCGGGCGGCCCGCCGGCTGATCGCCCTCACGGACGCGAGCAAGCACGACGTCGGGCGGGCGGCCGCGCGGCTCGACGCCTTCCTCGCCGACCTCGACGCCGGCCGGGTCGCCGCCGACTAGTCCGCACCAGCCGGGGGACCAGCCGGACCGCGCGCCTGCTGGCCCCGCGCGCCTGCTGCGCCTAGGTTCCGCCCGGGGCACGGTGCCCCGGCACAGCGGGACCGTCGGAGGTCGTACGTTGAACCGAGCCGAGCTGATCGAGGCCGTCACCGAGCGCATCGGGGACAAGCGCACTGCCGGAGCGGCCGTGGAGGCCGTGCTCGACGTCATCACCCGTGCGGTCGCCGCCGGCGAGAAGGTGACGCTCACGGGCTTCGGCATCTTCGAGAAGGTCGAGCGGGCCGCGCGCACCGCCCGCAACCCCGCCACCGGCGAGACCATCGACGTCGCCGAGACCGCGGTGCCGAAGTTCCGGGCCGGCTCGGCCTTCAAGCAGGTCGTGGCCGACCCGCGCACCCTCCCGGCCGTCGCCTACGACGCCGCGGCAGCGGTGCAGTCCCAGGGCCGCGCCAGTGTGGGCACCGTCCTGAAGGCCGGCGCGGCCGTCGTCGCGGCGGGTGCTGCCGCAGCCGGAGCGGCGTCCAAGGTCGCGCGCCCGACCCGCAGCACCACGACCGCGGCCGGTGCCAGCGTCGCGGCTCCCGGCGCCGTCGCGAAGAAGGCCCCGGCGCCCGCGAGCGCCCAGGTGGGCACGCCCGGCAAGGGCGAGGCCGTGGCGAGCGCGAGCCCCGCCAAGAAGGCTCCGGCCAAGGCGCCCGCCGCGAAGAAGGCTCCGGCGGCCAAGAAGGCGCCGGCCAAGAAGGCGGCCGGGTCGGCGAAGACGCAGGGCGACGGCAAGGACGCCGGCGGCAACAGCTAGTCCGTCCCCGCCAGGTCAGGCCTTGCGGCGCCCGTCCTGCCGTGAGGAGCTGGACCGCAGCAGCTCCGCCTGCAGGTCGACGGCGGCCTCGTCCTGCCCGGGACGGCGCTCCCAGCGGCCGTCGGCCCGCAGCTCCCAGCGCAGGACGTCGGGAGCGAAAGAGCGGTCCAGCAGCCCGACCAGCTGCGCCTGCACCGCCGGGTCCTGCACGCGCACGAGCGTCTCGACCCGGCGGTCCAGGTTGCGGTGCATGAGGTCGGGGCTGCCCATCCAGACCTCTCGCCGGTCGCCCTCGCCGAACAGCATCACGCGGCTGTGCTCGAGGAAGCGGCCGAGGATGCTGCGCACCCGGATGCCGTCGGACAGCCCCGGCACCTCCGGCCGCAGCGTGCAGATGCCGCGCACCAGCAGCTCCACCGGCACGCCCGCGCGGCTGGCCCGGTAGAGCGCGTCGACGATCTTCTCGTCGACGATGCTGTTCGCCTTGATCCGGACCCGCGACGGCCGCCCCGCCCGGGCGTGGTCGGCCTCCGCCTCGATCCGCCCGACCAGCCCCTCGCGGACACCGTGCGGCGCCACCATGAGCGTCCGGTAGTCGCGCTGGCGGCTGTAGCCGGTCAGGGTGTTGAACAGGTCGGTCAGGTCCGCGCCGACGTCGCCGTCGGCGGTGAGCAGCCCGAGGTCCTCGTAGGTGCGGGCGGTCTTGGGGTTGTAGTTGCCGGTGCCGAGGTGGGCGTAGCGGCGCAGCTGCCCCTTCTCCTGGCGCACGACCAGGCAGGTCTTGCAGTGGGTCTTGAGCCCGACCAGCCCGTAGACGACGTGGCAGCCGGCCCGCTCCAGCGCGCGGGCCCAGGTGATGTTGGCCTGCTCGTCGAACCGGGCCGTGATCTCGACCAGGACGACGACCTGCTTGCCCGCCTCGGCGGCGTCGATCAGCGCGTCGACGATGGGCGAGTCGCCGGACGTCCGGTACAGCGTCATCTTGATGGCGAGCACGTGCGGGTCGCGGGCGGCCTGCTCGACGAACCGCTGCACCGACGTCGCGAACGAGTCGTAGGGGTGGTGCACCAGGACGTCGCCCTCGCGCAGGGCCGCGAAGACGTCGGCGGCCTGCTCGCCCTCGGCCAGCCGCGGGTGCGTGCCGGGCACGAAGGGCGGGTCCTTGAGCTCCGGCCGGTCGACGGCGTACAGCTGCCACAGCGACGCGAGGTCCAGCAGGCCCGGCACGGTCACGACGTCGGCCGGGGTGATCTCGAGCTCGCGGACCAGCAGGTCGAGGACCTCCTCGTCCATGTCCTCCCCGACCTCGAGCCGCACCGCCGGGCCGAACCGGCGTCGGGCGAGCTCGCGCTCGAGCGCCTGCAGCAGGTCGGCGTCGCGGTCCTCCTCGACCTCGAGGTCGGCGTTGCGCGTCACGCGGAAGGCGTGGTGGCCGGTGACCTCGAGGCCCGGGAACAGGGCGTGCAGGTTCGCCCCGATCAGCTCCTCGAGCGGCAGCCAGCGGACGGTTCCGTCCGGGTCGTCGACCGGGACGAAGCGCGGGACGTTGTTCGGGACCTTGACCCGGGCGAAGTGCTGGGTGCGCGTGACGGTGTCGCAGACCAGGACGGCGAGGTTGAGCGACAGGCCGCTGATGTACGGGAACGGGTGGCCGGGATCGACCGCGAGCGGGGTCAGCACCGGGAACACCTGGCGGCGGAAGTAGTCGTGCAGCCGCGGCTGCTGCTCCGGGGACAGGTCGCGCCACAGCACGATCCGGATCCCGGCCTCCGACAGCGCGGGGGCGACGTCGTCGCGGAAGCAGCGCGCGTGCCGGCCGGCCAGCTCGCCGGCGCGCTCGGCGATGAGGGCCAGCTGCTCGCGCGTGCCGAGGCCGTCGGGGCTGCGCATGCCGAGACCGGTGCTCTGGCGGCGCAGCAGGCCGGCGACCCGGACCATGAAGAACTCGTCCAGGTTGCTGGCGAAGATGGCCAGGAACTTCGCCCGCTCCAGCAGCGGCGTGCCCGGGTCCTCCGCCAGCTCCAGGACCCGGCGGTTGAAGTCGAGCCAGCTCACCTCGCGGTTGAGGAACCGGCCCTCCGGCAGGACGTCGTCGTCGCCGTCCCGCACGGGCGGGGCCTGCAGGTCGCTGCTCATGGCTGCAGTCTGCCCGCGCCAGGTGAACGGCAGGCCACGCTCAGCGGGGCAGTCCGGCCAGCTCCACCCCGACGACGGCATCGCCCTCCTGCCGGACCCGCACCCGCTGACCCGGCCGCAGGGAGAGCACCCGGGGGTCCAGGGCGGGCCCGTCGAAGGACAGCGGCGTGCCGTCGTCGCGGACGAGGGTCCCGGAGCGGCGGGCCGGGTCGAAGGTCGCGACCGTCGCGGCGGTCATGCCAGCCCGGCGGCGACCGCCGCGGTGCGCGGCCCGACGCCGAGCCGCAGGGCGGCGGCGAGGTCCTCCGGGGTGTCGACGTCGCGCCGCAGGCCGTCGGCGGCGGCGAGCGGCCGGGCACCGGCAGCCCGGTGCCGGGCGAAGGAGCCCGGCCCGTAGGCGGGCGCGAGGACGAGCCCGGGCGGTGCGGCGAGCAGGGAGGTGCCCGACCCGGGAGCGTCGGCCACCACCCCGCACCGTCCCGCCGCCACCTGCAGCAGGGCCGCCGCGAGGTCCTCGGGGCGGAGCGCCGGGAGGTCGGCGGCAAGCGCCGCGACGCCCAGCCCGGGGTCGTCGTCCCGCAGCACCTGCGCGCCGTGGCGCAGCGCCGCGTCCAGGCCGTCGTCCGGCTCGTCGAGGACCACCGTCGCGCCCCGCCGGGCGAGCGCCTCACGGACCTCGGCGTCGGCGCAGACCGCCAGCACCCGCACCACCCCGGCGGCCGCGCAGGCGGCGTCGACGACGTCCTCGGCCATGGCCAGCGCGAGGGCGCGCCGGACACCGTCGTCGTAGGGCCGCAGCCGGGTCTTGGCCAGGTCCAGCCGCTTCACCGGGACGACGACGCCCCACCGCAGGGGGCTGGGGGACGGCACCGGGAGAGTCTGCCAGCGGGGCTCCTCGACACGGGTCGGGCCCGGGCGGGACACTGGGCCGGCGCCGGGCGAGCTGCGGCCGGCGCAGGAGGGAGGCCGCGTGCGGCGCGAGAGCGTGAACCGACGTAGCCGGGTGACGCTGAGGGAGTTCGGCCCCTACTACGCCGTCGCCGCGTTCGTCCTCAAGCCGCTGTGCCTGGTGCTGACCCGTCCGCGCTGGGCCGGGCTCGAGCACGTCCCCGCCGAGGGCGGCGTGATCCTGGCGGCCAACCACATCTCGCACGCCGACCCGATCGTGCTCGCCGACTACGTCGTCTTCGGGGCGCACCGGATCGCCCGCTTCCTCGCCAAGAGCACGCTGTTCGCCGGCCGCGGCCCGGTCGCCCGGATCATGACGGGCGCCGCCCAGATCCCGGTCCACCGCGGCACGGCCGACGCCGCCCTGGCGCTCGAGGCGGCCGTGGCCGCGCTGCAGGCGGGCGAGTGCGTCGTCGTCTACCCCGAGGGCACAGTCACCCGCGACCCCGACAAGTGGCCGCAGGTGGCGAAGACCGGCGTCGCCCGGCTCGCCCTGATGTCCGGCGCGCCGGTGGTCCCGATCGGCCAGTGGGGCGCGGAGCGGCTGCTCGACACCTACCGGGGCAACGGGGTGCACGTGCCCGCTCGGGTCAGCGTCGTGGCGGGGCCGCCGGTCGACCTGTCCCGGTTCGCGGGGATGGAGCACACCAGCGAGCTGCTCCACGAGGTGACCGAGGAGGTCATGCGCGCCATCACGCGGATCGTGGAGGAGCTGCGCGGGGAGGCTCGGCCCGAGGTCGTGCACCAGCACCACCCGCGAGGCCGCCGTCCCGTGCCGGTGACCGACCCGCAGACCCCCGAGCACACCCCCGAGCACACGCCCGAGCAGGCAGCCCAGCACGACGAGCGGAGGACGGCGTGACGCGAGCGGCGGTGCTGGGGACGGGCTCCTGGGGGACGGCGTACGGGAAGGTGCTCGCCGACGCCGGGACCGACGTCGTGCTGTGGTCGCGCCGCCCCGAGCTCGCCGACGCCGTGAACGCGACCCACGAGAACCCGGACTACCTCCCGGGGCTCGTGCTGCCGGCCAACCTGAGCGCCACGTCCGACCCGCTCGAGGCCGTCGCCGGGGCCGACTTCGTCGTGCTGGCCGTGCCGTCGCAGAGCCTGCGGGAGAACCTCGCTGCCGTGGCCGGGTCCCTCGCCCCGGGCACGCTGCTGGTCAGCCTCATGAAGGGCGTCGAGCTGGTCACGCTCAAGCGCATGAGCGAGGTCATCGCCGAGGTCGCCGACGTCCCGGCCTCCCAGGTCGCCGTCGTCAGCGGGCCGAACCTGGCCAAGGAGATCGCCGCCGGGCAGCCCGCCGCCACCGTCGTCGCCTGCACCGACGCCGCCGCGGCCGGGCGGCTGCAGGCGGCCTCCACCACCCGGTACTTCCGGCCGTACACGCACACCGACGTCGTCGGCTGCGAGCTCGGGGGCGCGGTCAAGAACGTCATCGCCCTCGCCACGGGCATGGCGCAGGGGATGGGTCTCGGCGACAACACCAAGGCCTCGCTCATGACCCGGGGCCTGGCCGAGACGGCCCGCCTCGGCACCGTCCTCGGCGCCGACCCCCTGACCTTCTCCGGCCTCGCCGGGCTGGGGGACCTCATCGCCACCTGCAGCTCGCCGCTGTCGCGCAACCGCACCTTCGGCGAGCGGCTGGGCCGCGGGGAGTCGCTGCAGGACATCCTCGCCAGGAAGCAGCAGACCGCCGAGGGCGTGAAGAGCTGCCGGTCGATCCTGGACCTCGCCCGCAAGCACGACGTCGACATGCCGATCACGGAGCAGGTCGTCGCGGTCTGCCACGACGGGCTGTCGCCCCGCGAGGTCATCCGCCGGCTGATGTCCCGCGAGACGCGCAGTGAGCAGTGACGGGCGAGCAGTGACGGGCGAGCAGTGAGGGGCGAGGGCACCCGCGCCGTCCACGGCCCGCCCTTCCCCGAGGTCGCCCAGACCCCGCTCGCCCCGCCCGTGTACCGGACCGCGGCCTTCGGCTTCGACAGCGCGCAGGAGTACGCCGACGTCATGGCCGGCGACGTCCCGGGCTGGTCCTACAGCCGGGTCGACAACCCCACCTCCGACGCCTTCGCCCAGGCGGTCGCCGCACTCGAGGGCGTCTCCGTCGAGGGCGACGTCGTCGGGCAGCCGTTCGCGTCCGGCATGGCCGCCATCTCGACGGTGCTCATGTCCGCTACGCACGCCGGCGCCCACGTCGTCGCCCCCCGGGAGGTCTACGGCGGGACGTACGGGCTGCTCGCGACGGTGCTGGCCCGGTTCGGGGTGGAGACGACGTTCGTCGACGCCCGCGACCTCGACGCCGTCCGCGCGGCGGTGCGCCCTGAGACCACCGTGCTGTGGGGCGAGGTCATGGCCAACCCGACGATGACCGTCAGCGACCTGCCCGGCCTCGCCGCGATCGCCCGCGACGCCGGCCTGCTGTTCGCCGTCGACGCCACCTTCGCGTCCCCGGCCGTCTGCCGGCCGCTGGAGCACGGCGTCGACGTCGTCGTGCACAGCGCCACGAAGTACCTCGGCGGCCACAGCGACGCCACCGGCGGCGTCGCCGTCGGGCGGCCGGAGCTGATCGCACGGGTGAAGCGCGACCGGGTCGAGCTCGGCGGGGCGCTCGCCCCGGACGAGGCCTTCCTGCTGCACCGCGGCCTCGCCACGCTGCCGCTGCGGGTCGACCGCTCCTGCCGCAGCGCCCTCGCCGTCGCCGAGGCCGTCCAGGCCCACCCGGCTGTCGTCCGCGTGCAGCACCCGGGCCTGGCCGACGACCCGTCGCACGAGCTCGCCGTCAAGCTGTTCGACGAGGGCCGCTACGGCGCCTGCGTCACCGTCACGCCCCGCGGCGGCCGCGAGGCGGGCCTGGCGCTCTGCGACCGGCTGCGCCTGGTGAAGAACGCCACCAGCCTCGGTGGCACGGTGAGCAAGACCAGCCACGCCGCGACGACGACGCACCGCCAGCTCGACGACGCCGCCCTGCTCGAGGCCGGCATCGACCCGGCCGCGGTCCGCGTGAGCGTCGGCCTGGAGGACCCCGCCGACCTCGTCGAGGACCTGCTGCAGGCGCTCGACACCCTGTAGCGGTTGCGCCCCCGCGCAGGTGGCCAAGGGTGGGGGCATGGACTCCTTCGACGTCGTCGTGCTCGGAGCCGGCTCAGCCGGTGAGAACGTCGCCACCTCCCTCGCCGAGGCGGGCCGCTCGGTCGCCCTGGTCGAGACCCTGCGCGTCGGCGGCGAGTGCCCCTACGTGGCCTGCATGCCGAGCAAGGCGGTGCTGCGCAGCGCCGAGGCGCGGCACGACGCCCAGCAGCTGGTCGACCTCGGCGGGGCGTCCTCCCGACCGACGCTGGACGACGACGCCCTCGCGTTCCGCCAGGCCGTGCAGCGGCGCGACGAGGTCGCGGAGCACCGCGACGACGGCGGGGCGGCCGGGGAGCTCGAGGAGGCCGGCGTGGTGCTCGTGCGCGGCCGCGGGCGGGTCGTGCGCGAGGGCGTGGTGGACGTCGACGGGCGCGAGCTCGCCTACACCGACCTCGTGCTCGCCACCGGCAGCACCGCCGTCGTCCCGGACCTGCCCGGGCTCGACCGCGTCCCGACCTGGACCAGCGACCAGGCGCTGTCGGCCCAGGACCGCCCGGCCAGCCTGCTCGTCCTCGGCGGAGGAGCGGTGGGCGTCGAGCAGGCGCAGTCGTTCGCCCGGTTCGGCACCCGGGTCGTCCTCGTCGACCCCGGCAGGCACCTGCTCGGCAAGGAGGAGCCCAGCGTCGCCGCGCTGCTGGGCGAGGCGCTGCAGGCCGACGGCGTCGACGTCCGGCTCGGGGTCGGCGCCGAGCGGTTCGAGCCCGGCGACGACGGCGGCGCCCGGGTGCACCTGTCCGGGGGCGCGGGCGTCCTCGAGGTCGAGCGCGTGCTGACCGCGACCGGACGCCGGCCGACCACAGAGGGGCTGGGCCTGGAGGTGCTCGGCATCGAGCCGGACGGCAAGGGCGCGCTCGAGACCGACGACCACTGCCGGGTGGTCGGGCAGCAGCACGTCTGGGCGGCCGGCGACGTCACGGGCGTCGCGCCGTACACCCACACCGCCAACTACCAGGCCCGCATCGTCAGCGAGAACCTGCTCGGCCGGGACCGCACCGCCGACTACCGGGCGATCCCGCGCGCGGTCTACACCTCGCCCGCCGTCGCCAGCGTGGGCATGGACGAGGCCACCGCGCGCGAGCAGGGCATCGACGCCGTCACCGCCGTGATGGACCTCGGGGAGGTCGCCCGGGCGTCCACCGAGGGCGCCGGGGGCGGGCGCCTGGTCCTGACCGCCGACCGGGCGAAGGGCGTGCTCATCGGGGCGTCAGCCATCGGGCCGCGGGCAGACGAGTGGCTGTCGGAGGCCACCCTGGCCGTCCGCGCGCAGGTCCCCCTGAGCGTGCTCACCGACGTCGTCCACGCGTTCCCGACGTTCGGGGAGGCCTACGAGCCGCCCCTGCGGGAGCTGGCAGAGAAGGTGTCATGAAGGCTCTCCACGGACAGGTCGCCCTGGTCACCGGGGGCGGGAGCGGGATTGGCGCGGAGACCTGCGCCCGGCTGGCCCGCGACGGCGCGGCGGTCGCGGTGAACGGGCGCGACGCCGACGAGGTGCAGGCGACCGTCGAGCGCTGCCGCGACCTCGGCGTCGAGGCGGTGCCCGCCGTCGCCGACGTGTCCGACCCCGACGCGGTGAAGGCCATGGTGGCGGACGTCGTGGAGCGCCTCGGCGGCCTGCAGATCGCGGTGAACAACGCCGGCATGCAGTCCGAGGTCCCGTTCCTGGAGACCGACGTCGACACCTGGCGCGCCCAGCTGTCCGTCGACCTCGACGGCGCCTTCTACGTCGCTCACGCCGCCGCGACGCACATGGCCGGCCGGGGCGGCGGGGTGATCGTCAACGTGACGAGCGTCCATGAGCACCAGCCGCGCCCCGGCTTCGCGCCGTACTGCGTGGCGAAGGCCGGCCTCGGGATGCTGACCAAGGTGATGGCCCGCGAGCTCGCGCCTCAGGGCATCCGCGTGGTGTCGGTGGCCCCGGGCGCGATCGAGACGGCGATGCAGGGCGACCAGACGGAGCAGGAGCGGGCCGAGCAGGAGGCCGGGATCCCGGCGGGGCGCCTGGCGCGGCCGAGCGAGGTGGCCGCGCTGATCGGCTTCCTGGTGTCGCCCGAGGCCGCGTACGTGAGCGGGACGAGCGTCGTGATCGACGGCGCGCTGGAGCAGCAGGTCAGCCTGTCCTGAGCAGGGGCCTCGGCGTCCGTCCGTGGACGTCGTGTCCCTCGTGGTCCTCCGCCTCGCGTCTGGCGCCCGGTCGTCCCCGGCAGCGCGTCGGCAGGTCCACCGCGCGCCCGAGCCGGGCCGCGCCCAGGATGGCCCTCATGCCGATGATCACCACGCCGTTCGGCGCCACCAGCACCGCTCTCGAGGTCGCTGACGGCGTCGACCTGAGCGGACGGTCCGCTGTGGTGACCGGTGCCGCGTCCGGCATCGGCGTCGAGACCGCGCGGGCCCTCGCAAGCACCGGTGCCGCCGTCACCCTCGCCGTCCGTGACCTCGATGCCGGCCGCCGCGTCGCTACCGACATCACGTCCACGACGGGCAACCCCGACGTCGTCGCCGCACCGCTCGACCTCGCCGACCCGGCCTCGGTGCGGGCGTTCACGGACGCCTGGACCGGACCGCTCCACGTCCTGGTGAACAACGCCGGCGTGATGATGACCCCGGAGACCTGCACGCCGCAGGGCTGGGAGCTCCAGTTCGCGACCAACCACCTCGGCCACCTCGCGCTCGCCCTCGGCCTGCACGAGGCGCTGGCGGCCGACGGCGCCGCCCGGATCGTCTCGGTGAGCTCCAGCGGCCACGGCAACGCCGGGATCGAGTTCGACGACCTCTTCTTCGACCGGCGGCCCTACGACCCCGGCACCGCCTACGGGCAGTCCAAGACCGCCCAGGTCCTGTTCGCCGTCGAGGCGACCCGCCGCTGGCATCTGCGCCAACGCGCTCATGCCCGGCGGCATCTGGACCGGGCTCCAGCGGCACTGGGACCCCGCCGACCTCGCTGCCGCCAAGACCAGCACCGCCGCCGCCGGCTGGACCGCCAAGACGCCCGAGCAGGGCGCGGCCACGTCCGTGCTGCTCGCGGTGTCGCCGCTGCTGGAGGGGGTCGGCGGCCGGTACTTCGACGACTGCCAGGAGTCCGAGGTCGTCCCGGAGATCGTCGACGGCCTGCACGGGGTCCGGGACTACGCCCTGGACCCGGTCGCGGCGGCCCGGCTCTGGGACGTGTCGGTCGCCCTGCTGGCGGCTGCTGAGCCCGACCGCTCCTGGGCCTGACGCGCCGCCGCCTCGCGCCTGTCTGCAGCGCGGTGCCGCCACGCTCTGCACGCGCGCGGTGTGATGCGCGCTCGAGCACCGTCCGCCCGGTCCTTGCTCCGGCGAGCGCCGACGCCCGACCGCACGCAGGTGCGGCATCCGGGTGCCACCACCCTCGCGACCTGCGCACGGCGAGGCGCCATTGAGCGCCGCCCGGTGTCTACCGGTCGATCCAGCCGTCGTCCGTCAGAACGGTGGTGGTGCTGGTCCTGGGTCTTGCCAGCCGTCGGGGGTGAGCCAGCGTCCGTCCCTGTGTTGGAGGGTGCGTTGGCCTTCGTGGAGTTGGTGGTGGTGGAGGTGGCAGACGAGGGCGTAGTTGGGGAGGTCGGAGGGTCCGCCTCGGGCCCAGTGGTGGACGTGGTGGGCCTGGGTCTCGCTCGGTCTGCGGTGGCAGCCTCTGATGACGCAGCCCCGGTCGCGGGCGACCAGCGCCCGCCACTGGTGGGTGGTGACGGTCCGGCTGATCCGACCGAGGTCCAGGACCATGCCTCGGGTGTCGAGGACGACGCGGCTGATGTCGGCGTCACAGCTCAGCCGGA
>JAODNQ010000011.1 GCA_025464695.1 Frankiales bacterium
TCGGCTGCGGCCCGGCTCCGCCCCCACCACCGCCACCGTCGCCACCGCCACCACCGCGGCGACGCCCGTCGAGGATGAGCAGGCGCAGCGCCAGGCCGACGGTCGCCACCGACAGCACCACCTGCCCGGCGACGCCGTCCCGAAGGCCGGTCGCGGCCGAGGCGAGGTGAAAGCCGATCAGCAGCCGCAGGACGAGCCGGCCCGTCGGCCGGGCGACCAGCGCCTCGAGCCGTCGGCGGCCAGAGAGCAGCAGGGCCAGGCACGTCAGGACCGCGGCAGCCGTCATGAGAGGCCTCTCTGGACGAGGGACCATCATCCTGCGCTCCGATGCCTTGGAGCCGGCTGAACGGCTGCGCGAGGCGGTCACGACGGGTGGACCGCACGCCTCCTCGTGCACGTGGCACGGTTCAGGACCGGGGGCGCCGACAGACACGGACAGGGGTGGGCGATGCGCATGCTCGTGGTGGAGGACGAGATCGCCTTTGCGGAGGCCCTCCGTGACGGGCTGGTCGCGGAAGGCTTCGCCGTCGACCTCGCCCACGACGGGGAGCGGGCCTTGCAGTTGGCCCGCAACCGCCCCTACGACGCGATCGTCCTGGACCTGATGCTGCCCGGGCCGCACGGCTACGACGTCTGCCGCACCCTGCGTCGGGAAGGCGTCTGGACCCCGGTGCTGATGCTGACGGCCAAGGACGGTGAGCACGACCACGCGGACGCTCTCGACCTGGGCGTGGACGCCTTCCTGACCAAGCCGTCGTCGTTCGTGGTGATCCTGGCGACGCTGCGCGCCCTGGTCCGCCGCGGCGCCGGCGAGCGCCCCGCGGTCCTACAGGTCGGTGCGCTCGAGCTCGACCCGTCGGCGCACCGGGTACGGATCGGCGGCGAAGCCGTGGCACTGCGGCCTCGGGAGTTCGCCCTGCTGCACTACCTGATCCGGCGCAGCGGCGAGGCGGTCAGCAAGGCCGACGTGCTGAGCAACGTCTGGGACGAGCACTACCAGGGCGACCACAACATCGTCGAGGTCTACGTCAGCTACCTCCGGCGCAAGCTCACCCCGGCTGGAGCGCCCGTGATCGAGACGGTCCGGGGCGTCGGGTACCGGCTGGTCCCGCCCGAGGAGCGCGAGCCCGGGTGAGGTGGTCCCGACTCTCCTTGCGGCTGCGGACCACGCTCGTCGCCGCTGCTGCGCTGCTGCTCGGCCTCAGCCTGGGGTGCGCCCTGCTCGTCACGTCGCTGCGCCGCGAGCTGATCGCGAGCCTGGACGACGCCGCCCTCACGAGGGCGGGCGACGCGGCGGCCGCCCTGGATCGCGGTGACGAGCAGTCATCGGTCAGCCGAGCCGGCGGCGAGAGCAGCTCCGTGCAGGTCCTCGACCGGGGCGGGCGCGTCGTGGCCGCCAGTCCCGGCCTGCCCGACGAGGGCGTCGTCCGCCGGCGGACGTCACACCCGTCGGACATCCGGGTCGCCGGCCGTGAGTTCCGGGTCCTCGCCCGGCCGGCGGGGCCTTACCTGGTCGTCGTCCTCACGCCGATGGACGACGTCGAGGAGTCGACCCGGAGGTTGACGACCCTGCTGGTTGCCGGAGCACCCGTGCTGCTGCTGACGGTCTGCGCCGCCATCTGGTTGCTCGTGGGGTACACGCTGCACGCCGTCGAACGGCTGCGGGTCCAGGTCGCGGACCTGTCGGCCACGGGGTTGGACCGCCGCGTGGACCTGCCGGAGGCCCGCGACGAGGTGCGTCGGCTGGCGGAGACGATGAACCAGCTCCTCGGGCGGCTCGAGGCTGCCTCCACCACGCAGCGCCGGTTCGCCGCAGATGCCGCACACGAGCTCCGCAGCCCGCTCACCGCGGTACGCACCCGGATCGAGGTCAACGCCCGGCTCGGGGACCTCCACGCCTGGCAGGAGGCCGTGCCCGGAATGCTGGAGGGCACCGACCGGCTGAGCTCGCTCGTGGACGACCTGCTGGCACTGGCCCGGCTGGACGAAGCCGGTCCCCTGCCCCGCCGCACCAGCGTGGACCTCGACGAGCTCGTGTTCGCCGCCGTCCGGAACCTGCGCGACGTCGTTCCTGTCGCGCTGGACGTCCGGGGGGTGGGGGCCGGCCTCGTGCACGGTGACCCGGACCTGCTCGCCCGCGTCGTCGGCAACCTGCTGTCGAACGCGGTCCGCTACGCCACGACCTGCGTCTGGATCACGCTGCAGACCACGGCGGAGCAGGTGCACCTCACGGTGCGGGACGACGGTCCAGGCGTTCCTGAGCAGGAGCGGGAGCGCGTGTTCGAGCGCTTCCACCGCCTGGACAGCGCTCGGAGCCGCGGGCGCGGCGGCACGGGTCTGGGACTGGCGATCGTCCAGGAGGCCGTCGTCGCGCACGGCGGCCGCGTGTCCATCACGGACGGGGCACCCGGCGCGGCGGTCCACGTCGTGCTCCCCCACGACCCGTCTTGAGGCTTCAGTCCCCGTTCAGGTGCCCGTCGCTAGCGTCGAGGGGATGCAGACGACGACGGCCCTGCCCGCCTTCCTGGACGGGCAACACCTGGTGGAGTCGTTCGGGCTCCTGGGCCTGCTGCTCGTCCTGTTCGCCGAGACCGGCCTGCTGCTGGGGTTCTTCCTGCCCGGCGACAGCCTGCTGTTCGCCGCCGGCTACGCCGCAACGGGAGAGCTCGCCCACGACCTGCACCCCAACATCGCCCTGGTGTGCCTGCTCGCCAGCCTGGTGGCGGTCGCCGGAGCGCAGACCGGCTTCACCCTCGGCCGGTCCGCCGGGCCGAGCCTGTTCCAGCGGGAGGACTCCCGTCTGTTCAAGCGCTCCTACGTCGAGCGCTCGGAGGCCGTCGTCGAGCGCTACGGGGTCGGGCGGGCGATCGTGCTCGCGCGGTTCGTCCCGATCGTGCGCACGTTCCTCAACCCACTCCTCGGGGCCGGGCGCCTGCCGGCCCGCCGGTTCCTGCTGTGGAACGTCGTCGGAGGCGTCCTCTGGGGCACGGGCATCACGCTGCTGGGCTACTTCCTGGGAAGCATCAGCATCATCGGGAAGAACCTCGAGGTCGTGGCGCTGCTGATCGTCGCGCTGTCGGTCGCTCCCCTGGTCGTCGAGCTGGTCAAGCGACGCCCCTCCGGCACGCCGACGGCCTGAGCACGAGCCCGACGCATGCGCTCCGGGGCCTGGCGCCTGCTCTGGCTCCTCGCCGCGGTGGTCCTGACGCCCCCTACCGTCGTCGTCGTGCTGTGGCCGTTGACCCCGACTGCCGGATCGGCCGAAGTCCGAGTCGCGCAACGCCTCGCCCTTCACGCCTCGCAGGACCCGCATGCGCTGCCCTCCCCCGACAAGGTGGGCCGGGCCGTCATCGCCACCGAGGACAGCCGCTTCTTCCGGCACCGGGGCCTCGACACCCTCGGTGTGGCCCGGGCGCTCATCGGCTTCGCCCACGGACGAGCCGATCCCGGCGGGGCCACCCTCGAGCAGCAGCTGGCCAAGAACCTGTACACGCCGGGTCGCCACGGTCTCGTGCCCAAGGTGGAACAGGCCGAGCTGGCCTTCAAGCTCGACCGGAGCTGGTCCAAGCCGCAGGTCCTGGAGATGTACCTCGCGGCTGTCTACTTCGGCGCCGGCCACTACGGGCTCCCGGCAGCCGCCCGCGGGTACTTCGGTCGCGCTCCCGCTGACCTCACCTGGGGCCAGGCGTCGTTGCTCGCAGGACTGCTTCAGGCACCGAGCGCCTATGACCCCTATCGGCACCCCGAACGCGCCCGGCGTCGACAGCGGCACGTCCTCGACCGGCTCGTCGCGACCGGCTCCCTGACCAGCCTCGAGGCAGACCGCGCCGCGGCCGCGCCGTGGGCGCTGCGCAGGTAGGGACGATCTACCGGCCCGGCGCCCGGGTGCCGCCACCGGGCGGACCCTCGAGCCGCCGCCACGCGGATCCACCTGATGTGCTCGGGCAGCAGGGCTGCCGACGCGTAGCGACCACCCAGCTGCCGGCACCGCAGTCCGTCCCCCTCCCCCACCACGTCGAGAGGCTCCCGACCTGTGACACGCACCCTGCCGCTCGCCCTCGGTGATCGAGGCGACTTCCGCATCGTCAACGACTTCGCGCGGCACACCGGATGGCTCCACCCGCCGGTCGTGGCATGGGCCCGCTTCGGCGTGGCCCTGTTCGCCGTCCTGCTCGTCCTCGCCGCATTCCAGGCCCGAGCTGGGCGCGATCCGCTCCAGGTCGCACGCGCCCTGCTCGCGGGCGCCGGGACGCTGCTGGCCGTCGCCGTCAACCAGCCCCTCGTCCACGCGGTCGGCGAACGACGGCCCTTCGACCAGCTCCCGGACGTCCTCGTCCTCGTCCACCGCAGCTCCGACGCGTCCTTCCCGTCCGACCACGCCACGATGGCAGGAGCGGTGGCTGCGGGCCTGCTGCTGCTCGACCGGCGGCTGGGGGTCATCGCGTCGGTCGCGGCGCTCCTGATGGCCTTCGCCCGGGTCTACGTCGGTGTGCACTTCCCCCTCGACGTCATCGCAGGTCTGGCCGTCGGGGCTGCCGTCGCATCGCTCACCCAGCTCCTCGCACCCGCCGTCGCGCGGCTGCTCCTGCGGCTGCAGCGCACCGCCGTGGGACCGCTGCTGCTGCCACCGCCTCACGACATCGACCGGCCCCTCGCCGCCCCGTGAGTCGGCTGCTCGACGGGATCCTGCAGCTCCCGCCCGGTCTCGCGCTGGTCCTCGTCTTCCTGCTCCCCGCCCTGGAAGCGTCGGCCTTCGTCGGTGTCGTCGTGCCTGGTGAGATCGGGGTCATCCTCGGCGGGGCGCTGGCCAACCAGGGCAAGCTTCCGCTCTGGGCCGTGCTCGCCGCAGGGGTCGCGGGCGCTGTTCTCGGCGACTCCTTCGGCTACGCCGTGGGTGACCGCTACGGCGCGCGCCTGCTCGCCAGGCTGCCCAGCTGGTTGCTGAGGCCGGAGCACCTCCGTCGCACCGAGCAGACGATCGAACGGCTCGGCGGGAAGGCGGTCTTCGTCGGTCGCTTCACGGCGGCGCTCCGCGCACTCGTGCCCGGCATCGCGGGCATGAGCGGCATGACGTACCGGACGTTCCTCCCTTGGAACGTGTTGGGGGGCGCCACCTGGGCCAGCGGCTTCGTCGTGCTCGGCTACCTCGCCGGGAGCCAGTACAAGCGCATCGAGCAGTACGCGAACTACCTCGGGCTCGGACTCCTCCTAGCCCTCGGGCTCGCGGTCGCGCTCGATCGGGGGCGGAAGGGGCGTCGGCCGAGGACCCGAGCTCGCTGAACAACGGCCCTGCGGTCGGAGGGCAGGCGCCACTCGAGGCCTGCCATGACCGTCCACATCGAGGAGTTGTCCACAGGTGTGCTTCAACGCGTGGCCGACGGCCCTTCACGCAGCACAAGGTGCGTATCGAGCTGCGCACGGCTCGGCTACCCGTGGCGAGCAGCAGCGAAGCCGAGGAGGCACCGTGCCGGCACGTCGATCAGCGCGCGAGTCGTCGATCCACAAGGCCACCGACGGCCGCTGGCACGGCTACGTCACGATCGGCGTCCGGCCCGATGGCAGCCGTGACCGCCGCCATCGAGAAGGTGCGACACGGGCGGAGGTGGTCGCGAAGCTCAAGGAGCTCGAGCAGGGCCGGGACGCCGGTGTCGTGCTGGTCGCTGGCAAGCGACTGACGGTCGGCGAGTGGATGGAGCAGTGGCTGGTCATCTCAGCTGGGCGCGTCCGCCCACGGACTCTCGGGAGCTACGAGGTCTGGGTCCGGCGGCACATCCAGCCGGCCGTCGGCGGGCTGCGCCTCGATCGGCTCCAGCCTGAGCACCTCGAAGCCTTGTACGCCGAGATGCGCCGCAAGGGGCTGGCTCCAGCCTCGGCGCTGAAGGTCCATCGGATCCTGCACCGGGCCCTCGCGGTGGCCCTGCAGCGCGGCCACGTCGGGCGCAACGTCGCCAAGCTCGTCGACGCGCCTCGGGTCCCGCACGAGGAGATCGTGCCGTTGTCCAGCGAGGAGGCCCGCAGACTCATCCAGGAGGCCCAGGGCTCGAGGAACGGCGCGCGCTGGACGGTGGCGCTCGCCCTCGGCCTGCGCCAAGGCGAAGTCCTGGGCGCCCAGTGGCGCGACGTCGATCTCGAGGCGGGCACCTGGCGCGTCCGGCGGCAGCTTCAGCGCCACGTCTACCGGCACGGCTGCGGCGGGAGCTGCGGCCAGGACCGCGCTATGCGCTGCCCCTAGCGGGTCGGAGGCGCGGTCTTCACGGAGCCGAAGAGCGAGAAGGGGAAGCGGACGCTCGGGATCCCGACCCAGCTGGTGGACCAGCTGCGCGCCCACCGCCAGCAGCAGCTCACCGAGCGGATGGCCGCCGCGAACCGGTGGGACGACGGCGACCTGGTGTTCGCGCAGCCCAACGGCCGCCCGATCGACTCCCGGAGGGACTGGAAGTCCTGGAAGGACCTGCTGGCTGCAGCCGGGGTCCGGGACGCGCGGTTGCACGACGCCCGGCACACCGCCGCGACGCTCCTGCTCGAGCAGGGGGTCGACGTCAGGATCGTCATGGAGGTGCTCGGGCACGCGAACGTGCAGCTGACCCAGAACACCTACCAGCACGTCATGCCGAGGGTGATCGCGGCCGCGACCCAGGGCGTCGCCGACCACCTCTTCGCACCGGAGGCAACTGGCGTGGCCCGGGTGATCAAGAAGCGGAAGTCCCGGTGAGGGAGAACCGCAGGTGAGAGCACGTGCGTCGAGTGGACCCAGACGGGATCGAACCGCCGACCTTCGCCTTGTAAGGGCGCTGCTCTACCAGCTGAGCCATGGGTCCTGACGACCCGGAGGCTAGCGACCCGCGGGCCTCAGAGGGTGGCGAGGACCTTGCGGTACTCGTCCTGGTCGCG
>JAODNQ010000083.1 GCA_025464695.1 Frankiales bacterium
GCGAGACCTTCGGCGCCTCGGTCTACGTCACCCGCAAGGGCGGCGTCATCACCACCTGCGCGTCCACCAGCGGCTACATGCACCAGTACGACAACCGCTACCTGTGGATGAACCTCAAGCGCATCGTGAGCTCGCACTTCGCGAACTACCGCGAGTCGTGGGAGGCCAACCGCCTCATCGCCAAGGGCAAGATCCACCCGACCCTGTCCAAGACCTACCGCCTGGAGGACACCGGCCAGGCGGCGCTGGACGTCCACAAGAACGCCCACCAGGGCAAGGTCGGCGTGCTGTGCCTGGCGCCCGAGGAGGGCCTCGGCGTCGCGCCCGAGGCGCAGGAGTTCCGGGCCACCCACCTCGAGGCGATCAACCGCTTCCGCAACGTGTGAGCCAGTCCCGCTCGCGCCTCCTGAGTGAGGCGCGAGCGGGGTGGTAGGACAAGCGGCATGACCGGACCCGACGTGCCCCTCGACAACCTCGTCGGACCCGGCGAGGACGTGCAGCCCGCGGGCTTCGACGTCGTGTTCGGCCGCGGCTACGACCGCCGGCAGGTCGAGGACTACGTCGAGCGCGTCGAGGTCGCGCTCGGCGAGGCCGACGCCCGGCACGCCGACGACGTCGCCCGGCTGCAGCAGGGCGAGAAGCAGTACCTCGCCCTCGCCGACCGGCTGGCCGAGGCCGAGGCGCGCGCTGCGGGCCTGCCCGAGTCCGCGACCCGGGTCGGCGAGCGGCTGGCCCAGATGCTGGCCCTCGCCGAGCAGGAGGCCGCCGACATCCGCGGCCGCGCGCAGGCCGAGGCCCAGGCCCTGGTCGAGCAGGGACGCGCCCAGATCGAGGCCGAGAGCCAGGCACGGACCGCCGCTCTCGAGGCCCGCGAGCGGCAGATCGCCGGTGCCGGCGAGGAGGCCGACCGGATGCGCCTGGAGGCCCAGCGCGACGCCGAGACCGTCCGCAGCGCGGCGCAGCGCGACGCCGACGCCGCGCTCGAGCAGGCCCGCCGCGAGGCGGCGCAGGCCGTCGAGCAGGCCCAGCAGGTCGCCCGCTCGCAGCGCGAGCAGGCCGAGCAGGACGTCCGGGTGGTGCACGACCAGGCCCGCAGCGAGGCCGCGGCCATGACCCAGGAGGCCCGCCGCCAGGTGCAGGAGCTGTCGGCCCAGCGCGACAGCATCGCCGCCCAGCTCCAGTCGCTGCGCGACACCCTCTCGGGCGCGGTCGGCCCGCTGAGCGGCGAGGCGTACCCGCCGGCGGCCCGTCCCGGTACGGACCCGGGTGCCGCGCGGGGCCCCGGCTCGGGCGGTGGCTCGGTGCGGACGGGCGCGGACCCGGTCTGATGTCCAGCGGCCCCGCCGAGCCCGACGGCGGCGCGGCCGCAGGGCAGGACCCGGACGCCGACGCGCTCGCGCAGCGCGTCGAGGAGCGGGTCGAGCACGACCTCGAGGCCCGCCTGGACGACCGCCTCGACGACGTCGCGTCGGAGGCGGTGACCGCCGCCCAGCAGGCCGAGGTCCGGGCCGACCGCGCCGAGCGGGCGGAGTCCGGCGCCGAGGCGGCCGAGCAGGGCGCCGAGCAGGCACGACGGTCCGCGGTCGAGGCGGGCACCGCCGCGGTCGAGGCGGCGGAGCTCGTCGCCCCGGACGACCCGCTGCTCGACACCGCGGTGCGCCGGCTGGACGCTCAGGCCACCCCCGAGCAGCCCTTCGGCAGGCCGGGACGGCCCATGAGCGGCCGCTCCCCCTTCCGCACCGCCTTCAGCGCCTCCCTCGGCGTCGCCCTGGCCTACGGCCTGGTGCAGGCGGTCATCAGCGTGCGCTCGGTCCTGACGCTGCTGCTCGTGGCCGCGTTCCTGGCGATCGGGCTCGACCCCGTGGTGCGGTCGCTGGAGGGCCGGGGCCTGCCCCGGGGCCGCGCGGTCGGGGTCGTGCTCGTCGGCGTGCTGCTCGTCTTCGTCGGCATCGGCTTCGCAGTCATCCCACCCGTGGTCGACCAGGGGACGGAGTTCGTCAGCGAGGTCCCCACCTACCTGAGCGACCTGCAGCGCAACGACCGCGTCGCCGAGCTCGACGCGAGGTACGGCCTGCTGGACCGCGCCCAGGAGTACGTCTCCCGGCCCGAGCAGCTCGGCACGAAGGCGGTGGGCGGCGTCGTCGGCGTCGGGAAGGTGGTGCTGAGCGGCTTCTTCAGCGCGCTCACCGTGCTGATCCTGACCCTGTACTTCCTGTCGTCGCTGCCCACGATCAAGGCCAACGCGTACCGCCTGGTGCCCCGCAGCCGGCGGTCGCGGGTGGGCCTGCTGACCGACGAGATCCTCGACCGGGTCGGGGGCTACGTCGCGGGCGCCCTCGCCATCGCCGCGACCGCCGGCGCCAGCACCTTCGTGCTCCTGGCCGTGCTCGGGGTGCCGTACCCGGTGGCGCTGTCGGTGGTCGTGGGCGTCACGGGGCTGGTCCCCCTGATCGGCGCGACGATCGGCGCGGCCGTCGTGGTGCTCGTCGCCTTCTTCACCTCGGTGACGGCGGGGGTGGTGTGCGCAGTCTTCTACCTCGTCTACCAGCAGGTCGAGAACTACGTCCTGTACCCGCGCGTGATGCGCCGGTCGGTCGACGTCTCCCCCGCGGCCACCGTCGTGGCCGTCCTCATCGGCGGCTCGCTGCTGGGCGTCATCGGGGCGCTGCTGGCCATCCCCATCGCGGCCGCGGTGCAGCTCGTCCTGCAGGAGGTCGTCGGGCCGCGGCAGGACGCTGCCTGACGGCCCCCCCTTTCACCCGGTTCGCGTCGTTTCACCCTCTGTGCGTACGGCAACACGAGGAGTCACGTCCCCCTGTTGCCCGACTTCGCCCGGAGGCACTCCCGTGTCGCTCTCGTCCCGCCGCGCCCTGCTCGGCACCGGCTCCGCTGCTCTCGCCCTCGCGCTCGCCCTGCCGGGCGCCGCGACCGCCGACCCCGGCGGGAACGGGAGCGGGAGCGGGAGCGGGAGCGGCAAGGGCCACGGCCGGCCCGCCGCCACCTCGCCCACCGCCTCGCCCGCTGCCCGGTCCACCGCGGCACCGCGGCCGTCGA
>JAODNQ010000092.1 GCA_025464695.1 Frankiales bacterium
GCCGGCGTCGGGGCGTACCTGGCGCTCGTGGTCGTGAACTTCGCCTACCTCTACCCGGTGCTCGCCGCGCAGACGCTGCCCTACGACGCCTGGCACTCCCGGATGTGGATCAGCAGCTGGATCTGACGGTGACCCGGCCGGTGACCCTGGACGACCACGCTCACGTCGCGGGCCCGTTCTTCCACGGCACCGCGGCCGCGCTGGAGGTCGGGGACGAGCTGGTCGCGGGTCGCGCCTCGAACTTCCAGCCCGGGCGCGTCATGAACCACGTCTACTTCGCCGCCCGGCTCGAGACGGCGGTCTGGGGAGCCGAGCTCGCGACGGCGCTGCTCGGGCAGCCGGCCCGGGGCCGCGTCTACGTCGTGGAGCCGACCGGGCCCTTCGAGGACGACCCCAACGTCACGGACAAGAGGTCTCCCGGCAACCCCACCCGCTCGTTCCGCAGCCGGCTCCCCCTGCGCGTCGTCGGCGAGGTCGAGGACTGGCCGGGCCACGACCCCGAGGTGCTGCAGGGGATGCTCGACGGGCTGGCGCAGCTGCGGCGCGAGGGCCGCGACCTCATCGAGGACTGAGCGCGAGCTCGCGCAGGCGTTCCGGCACCTCCGACGCGGGTGAGGGACGGGCTGGCAGGGTCGGACGTGTGAGCACACCCTCCCGCCTGCCGCTGCGGCCCGGCTGCCTCGCACGCGTCGGCCGGGAGCTGTGGGTCGCCGACGCCAGCCGCGCGGCCCTCGTCCGGACCGACGGCACCCACGTGCTGGGCGTGACCAGCTGGTCCGACCCTCGGCCCCGGCCCCGGGGACGGGCGGTCGAGCAGCTGCACGGCGACGTCGGCGGAGCCTGGGCGGTGGCCGACGGGCAGGTCGTCCGCTTCGACCAGCGGGGTCGGGAGGCCGGGCGGCACACCCTCCGAGCGCGGCGCTCTGCCGCGGCGCCGGACGGGCGCCTCGCGGTCCTGCCCGAGCTGCTGCAGGCGGACGGGGACCGTCGCGACGACGCCGTCGAGGAGCTCCACCTCGTCGACCCGGACGGCGACGTGCGGTCCGTCCCCCTGCCCGGGGACGGGCAGACCTGCGCGCGGCTGGAGCACGCCTGGGTGGTCCTGGTCCACCTCCCCGGCCGCGACGACGCAGGGTGGCCGGCAGGCACGCTGCACGTGCTGCTCGTGCCCGACGTCGGAGAGCCCCGGCTCGGGCCGGCCCTCGCCGTCCCCCTGGCCCTCGACCCCCAGCTCGTCGCCGGTCGGACCTGCTGGGTGCCCGAGGGGTGGCACGACCGGTTGCCCCCGGGCGGCGCCCGCCTGCTGCGGGTGGACCCGGACCTGCAGGTGCGCACGGGGGCTCGGACGGGCGACGTCCTGCGGTCGTGGGCCGCGGGCGGCCGTGCCCACCTGCTCACCCACCAGCCCTGCAGCCGCGACAGCCAGGGCTTCTGGCCTCCGGCCCGCGACGGCGAGCCCCGCGACCTCGTGCGCCTGCACCTCGTCCACTGCCTCGACCTCGAGGACGGGCGCGTCCTGGGACGCGTGACCGTGGCGGGCTGGCCGGCGGGGCTCGCCCGCGCCGAGGAGGCGGGCGGCGAGGCCCTCTGGGTGTCCGGCCCGGTCAGCACGCACGACGCCCGGACCCGTTGGCGGGTGGAGCTCCTCCCCTGGGCCGACGGCGCCGTCGGACGGCAGCTCGACCTCGCCGACGTCGACCTCGACGGGCTGGTCGACCCGCCGAGCCCGCCGCCGGGCGTCGACGTGGCTGCGCACGTCGCGGAGCAGCTGGCCGCGGCACAGGCCGACGTGACGGGAGCCGGCGACGACGCGACGGTCGAGGTCCGAGGGGAGGGCCTCGGGGCCGGGCTGGTGGTCCGGTTCGTCGTCGTCGACCCGCGGCTGCTGCACGTCGCGGCCTGGGTGCCGCTGTTCGACGACGACGGCGACCCGCTGGTGTCCGAGCACCTCGACGTCGAGCTGGTCGAGGACCTCGACACGGGCGGCCGCTACCGCCTCGCGGAGACCGAGCCCGACGCCGAAGGGCTGGTCTGGCTGTGGGCCAGACCGGACTGACGGACGACGCAGACAGGCCCGGCACTCGAGGAGTGCCGGGCCTGTCGTGCGACCTGCGGTGGAGCTGAGGGGATTCGAACCCCTGGCCCCCTCGATGCGAACGAGGTGCGCTACCGGACTGCGCCACAGCCCCGCGGATCGAGCCAGACGTTACCAGCCGCCGACGGCCCGACGCCCCTCGAGGATGTCGTCCAGCTCGAGGTCCGGAGAGCCCTGCCAGCCGTCCGCCTCGCCCAGGTCGAGCACCCGGGAGGCGCGGGAGGCGACCGGCTTGGTCGTGTAGACCGGCGGGGGCACCGGGACGGGGCTCCACTCCCCGACGGCGAGCGGCCGCTCGTCCTGCCACGCCGGCTCCTGCCAGGTGGCAGCGGGCAGGGTCCGCGGGCGGGGTCGCGCCGGCATCCGGTCCGGGACGCCGGGCACCGACGGGGCCTGCGGGCGGACGACCCCCGTCTCCCAGGTCGCGCGGCCGGCGGAGCGCATGGACGCCTCCGCCTTCGCCAGCGCGAGCCGCCGCAGGTGCACGACGTAGGCCGCCGCCAGGACGAGCAGGACGACCCCGAGCAGCAGCAGCCAACGGGTGAGCAGGCCGCCGAGCAGCCCTGCGACGGCACCCCCGAGCAGCGACAGCAGCACGCGGCGGCGGCGCTCCACGAGCGTCAGCGGCGGTCGCGGCGTGAGGCCGCGAGCCTCGTGCAGCAGCGGCTCGACCGGCTCCTCCGGGGGCGCCGCGGCCCGACGAGCGCTGCGGGGTGCGAGCACCCGCATCGCGTCGCCGAAGCGCTCGGCCGAGCGCAACGCCGTCCCCGCGTCCTGCGAGCGCAGTGCCATGGGCACCAGCACCGCGAGCCAGGCTCCGACGATCACCAACAAGATCAGTCCGCTGCCCACAGGGCCGTACGGTAGGACGACGCGCGCACCCGCACGGGGAGGCGCGCCGCGGGTCTCGACGTCAGGTCGAGCCCGGGCCCCACGACGCGGGGAGCCGCTAGGACGCGAGCGCGCTCCGGTACCGGCGCAGGACGCCCTCGGGCACGTCCTCGCGCAGCAGCGCGAAGCCGGCGTGGTCGCGCCACGCGCCGTCGATGTGCAGGTACCGCCGGTGCAGGCCCTCCCGCACGAAGCCGAGCTTCTCCACGACCCGCA
>JAODNQ010000104.1 GCA_025464695.1 Frankiales bacterium
CCAGCCGGGCCAGGTCGGGCGCGCTCAGCTGCCGCAGGTCGCCCTGCAGCGCGAGCGCGATCCCGGCGCAGGACCCGGCGTGCAGCCCGGCCGACAGCGCGGTGCGGTCGCCGTCGGGCGGCCACCGGAGCAGCCACGGCAGCAGGGCCAGCTGCGCCGACGACGACACCGGGACGACCTCGGCCGCGCCCTGCACCACTCCCAGCAGCAGGGAGCGAGCGAGCGTCAGCCGCCGACCCCGGACAGCTCGAGCGCCTCCAGCGCCGTCTTGAGCGTGGCCTTGCGCTCCTCGAGCGAGCCGGCCATGGGGGAGATCGTCAGCGTCGTGACGCCGCTCTCGGACAGCTGCACCATCTTGTCGGCGATCCGCTCCTTGCTGCCGAGCAGCGCGGTGCGGTCCAGGAACTCGAACGGCACCGCGGCGTTGGCGCCGTCGTAGTCGCGGGCCAGGTACTTGTCCTGGATCTCCTTCGCGGCCTCCTCGAAGCCCATCCGGACGGCCAGCTGGTTGTAGAAGTTCTTGTCGCGGCTGCCCATGCCGCCGACGTACAGCGCGGCGTACCAGCGGATCGGGTCAGCGCAGGCGCGCGGGTCGTCGCCGACGACGATCGGGACGGTGGGGACGACGTCGAAGCCCTCGAGCGTCTTGCCGACCTTCGCGCGGCCGGCCGCGATCGCCGACAGCTGCTCCGCGGCGTACTCCGGCGAGTAGAAGATGCCGAGCCAGCCGTCGAAGAGCTCGCCGCACAGCTCGAGGTTCTTCGGGCCGACCGCCGCGAGGTACATCGGGATGTGCTCGCGCACGGGGTGCACGGTCAGCTGGATCGCCTTGCCGGGGCCGTCCGGCAGCGGGAGCACGTAGTGCGAACCCTCGTAGCGGACCTTCTGCCGGGACAGCGCCATCTTCACGATGTCGCTGTACTCGCGGGTGCGCTGCAGGGGCTTGTCGAAGCGGACGCCGTGCCAGCCCTCGCTGACCTGCGGACCGGAGACGCCGAGGCCGAGGCGGAACCGGCCGCCCGACAGCGTGTCGAGGGTGGCGGCGGTCATGGCGGCGTTGGCCGGGGTGCGGCCGGGGATCTGGAAGATCGCGGCGCCGAGGTCGATCTGCGTGGTCTGCGCGCCGACCCAGGCCAGCACCGTCGCGCAGTCCGACCCGTACGCCTCCGCGACCCAGGCGACGTCGTAGCCGAGGACGTCGGCCTCCTTCGCCAGCGCGAGGTTGTCCGCGTCGTTGCCGGCGCCCCAGTAACCCATGTTCAGCCCGAGCTTCATGCCGCCGACCGTAGCGTCCGCCTGGTGGCGACGACAGCCAGCAGGGCCAGCACGACGGCGTACGGCGCGTAGGGCAGCAGCACCGCGACGTCGGCGGGCCACAGCAGCGGCAGGCCCGGGCCGGTGGCGACGTCGCGCAGGAAGTGCAGGGCGACGCCGGCGGCGAGCAGGCGCAGCACCGGCCAGCGGACGCCGAGCAGCAGGAGGACCCCCAGGGTCAGGAGCGCGTGGGTGAGCGGCCGCCCGCCGGCGGCCTCGACGTGCGGGACCCCGAGGTAGAGCGGCACGTGGTCGGCGTCGATGCCGACCGAGCCGGCCAGCACCCACAGGGCCCGCCGGTCGACGACGCCGGCGGCGAGCAAGGCCAGGCCGGCGGTGGCGAGGTGCGCCGGCTCGTCGAGCAGCCCGAGGAGCACGACGGGCAGGTGCGTCCGGGCGAGAACGGCGTCGAGCAGCAGGACCAGAGCGAGCAGGGCCGCGGGGACCCACGCGGCGCGCGCCCAGCGCGACACCGTCGACCCTGCCTCCACCGGCTCGAGCGTAGGCACCCACTAGCGTCGCGGCCGTGAAGCAGCGACACCTCGGACGCAGCGGCCTGGTCGTCTCGCGCCTGGCCCTCGGCACGATGACGTGGGGCCGGGACACCGACGAGGACGACGCCGCCGCCCAGCTGCTCGCCTTCGTCGGCGCCGGCGGCACCCTCGTCGACACCGCCGACACCTACTGCGGCGGCGAGAGCGAGCGCGTGCTCGGCCGCCTGCTGTCCGACGTCGTCCCGCGCGACGAGGTGCTGGTGGCGAGCAAGGCCTACGGCGTCGTCGGCAAGGGGCCCATGGGGCGCGGCACCAGCCGCGGCCACCTGCTCAGCGCCCTGGACGCCTCCCTGCAGCGGCTGCAGCTCGACCACCTCGACCTGTGGCAGCTGCACGCCTGGGACCCCGTGACCCCGTGGGAGGAGGCGCTGGCCGCCGTCGACTCCGCGGTGCAGTCCGGCCGGGTCCGCTACGCCGGGGTCTCCAACTACAGCGGCTGGCAGCTGGGCGCGACAGCCTCTTGGCAGAGGGCCCTGCGCGGCGCCCCGCTCGTGTCGGACCAGGTCGAGTACTCGCTGCTGCAGCGCGGCGTCGAGCGCGAGGTCGTGCCCGCGGCCCTCGAGCTCGGGGTCGGGCTGCTGCCGTGGTCCCCGCTCGGCCGCGGCGTCCTGACCGGCAAGTACCGCGGCGGGTCCCCGGCCGACAGCCGCGGCGCCAGCGAGCACTACAAGGGCTTCGTCGAGCCCTACCTCGACGACGACGCCGCCGCCGTCGTGGACGCCGTCCTCACCGCGGCCGACGGCCTCGGCACCTCCCCTGTCGCCGTCGCCCTGGCGTGGGTCCGGGACCGGCCGGGCGTCGTCGCGCCGGTCGTCGGCGCCCGCAGCGCGGCCCAGCTGCAGGGGTCGCTGGCGTCGGAGGACCTCGTGCTGCCCGACGAGATCCGGCAGGCCCTCGACGACGTCTCGGCCCCGGAGGTGTCGTACCCGGAGAGCATGCCGCGCTGGTCGTCGGAGGACCTGGAGACCTGATGCTCCTGCAGGCGTTCGCCGAGGCCCTGCTCTGGCCCGGTCTCGGGAGCACCCTGGCCGCGGCCCTGCCCGAGGCGGCCATCACCACGCCCGACGACGTCACCGTCCGGCGGCTGCAGTCACTGCAGGGCGTGTCTCCGGCGAGGGCGCAGCGGCTCGCGGACTCCTTCGCCGCTGCGGCGCCGGCGTACGAGGTGGCCGGCCTGCTGCTCGCCGCAGGGCTGCCGGTCAAGGCGGCGGCCGGGGCCGTGCGGGCGCACGGCAAGGAGTCGGCCGACCTGCTGCGCCAGGACCCGTGGCGGCTGCTCGACGTCCCCGGGACCCGGCTCGCCGACGCCGACGCCCTCGCCCGCTCGCTGCTGCCCGGCGCCTCGCCCAGCGACCCGCGTCGCGGCGCTTCCCTCGTCGCCTCCGTGCTGACCCGGGCCGCCCGCGACGGCTCGACCTGCCTGCCGCTCTCCGAGGCCGCCGCCGCACTCGCGGAGGAGGGCTGGCCCGACGCCGAGGCCGCACTGCGTGCCGCCGACGACGGCGAGCGCGTGGTGCTCACCGACGACGGCGCGGCGTCGCTGGTGCGGTACGCGATCGCCGAGGAGGCGGTGGCCGAGGGGCTGGCCCGGCTGCTCGCGACCGCCGAGCCGCTGGCCGACCCGTCCGCCGTCGGTGCCGTGGGCAAGGACCTCGACGAGGCCCAGCGCACGGCCGTCGCCGTCGCCATGACCTCCGGCGTCAGCGTCCTGACCGGGGGCCCCGGCACGGGCAAGAGCCGGACCGTGGCCGCGCTGGTGAAGCTGGCGCAGGCCCGCGGCAAGACGGTCGCGCTGGCCGCCCCCACCGGCCGGGCGGCCAAGCGGCTCGAGGAGCTCTGCGGCTCCCCCGCCACGACGCTCCACCGGCTGCTCGGCGCCGTCGGGACCACGGGCACGTTCACCCGCGGCGAGCAGTGGCCCCTCGACGAGCAGGTCGTCGTCGTCGACGAGGCGTCCATGCTCGACACCGAGCTGGCCGCCGCCCTGGTCGAGGCCGTCCCCGACGGCGGTCACCTGCTCCTCGTCGGCGACCCCGCGCAACTGCCCTCCATCGGGGCGGGGCGGGTGCTGGGCGACCTCGTCGACAGCGGCGCCGTCCCCGTGACGTCGCTGTCGACGCTCTACCGCTCCGACGCCGGCGGCAGCATCGCCCGCCTCGCGACGGCCGTCCGCGGCGGGGAGCTGCCCGCGGTCGACGACCCCACGCGGGAGGTCGTGGTCGTGCGGGCCCAGTCGGCCGAGGAGGCCGCGCACCGGACGGTGCAGCTCGTGACCGACTCCATCCCCCGGGTGCTCGGGGTGCCGCCCAGCGACGTCCAGGTGGTCACGCCGGTGCACAAGGGCCCCGCCGGGACGGTGGCGCTGAACGCCGCGCTCAAGGCCCGGCTGAACCCGGGCAGCGGAGCGGTCGGCGGGTTCGACGTCGGCGACCGGGTCGTGGCGACCGCGAACCACCTGGAGGACGGCTGGGCGAACGGCGACCTCGGCACCGTCACGGGGGTGAAGGAGCGCGGCCTGCTGGTGGCCTTCGCGGGGGCCGGGCCGGTCGAGGTCGGCCCGGCGTCGGTGAGCGACCTCGTGCACGGCTGGGCCGTGACGGTGCACCGGGCGCAGGGGTCGGAGTTCCCGGCCGTCGTCGCGGTACTGCCCGCCGAGGCCGGCCGGCTGCTGAGCAGGCCGCTCGTCTACACCGCCTTCACCCGGGCGCAGCGCCACCTGTCGGTGGTGACGTCCGCAGGGGCCGCCGTGGTGCGCGCCGTCCGGGAGGTCGGGGCGCAGCCGCGCCGGACCCGGCTGGCCGGCCTGCTCCGCGAGGCGGTCGAGCAGCTGTGACACCTGGGTCGTGACGGAGCGCCGTCAGCCCTGGGTCGACGCGGCCAAGGGCGTGCTGATCCTGCTCGTCGTGCTGTGGCACGTCGTGCGCAAGCACTACGTGCTGCTGCCCTGGGTGCCCGGGCCGGTGGCGCACGGCTGGTCGACGGCGAGCTTCCTGCTGCAGCCCGTCCGGGTGCCGCTGTTCTTCGTCGTGTCCGGCTACCTCGCGTCGCGCGCGGTGCGCCGCTCCTGGCCCGACCTGCTGCGCGGCCGCGTGCTGCGCGACTACTGGACCTACGTCGTGTGGCTGCTGCTCGGCTCGGCCTTCTTCCTGGTCGGCCCGCCGCTGACCACGCACACCGCGCACTCCGTGCCGGAGCTGCTCGTCGCCGCCGTCGCCGGCAACGCCAACACCTGGTACCTGTACGCGCTGGCCGCCTACGTCGTCGTCGCCCGGCTGAGCCTGCGCCTGCCGGTCTGGCTGCCGCTGACGCTCGCCCTCCTGCTCGCGGGAGCCGCCGACCTGGCCGTCATGCCGCACACCGGCAACGTGGAGCCGCTGCTGCGCAACCTGCTCCCGTTCCTCGTCGCGGCGCTGCGCCCCGACCTCGTGACCGCGCTGGTGGCCCGCGCCGACCCCGGCCGCGCCCGGGCCGCCGCCGCCGTCTACCTGCCCGTGGTCGCGGTCGCCGTGGCCGCGGGGGTCTCCCGTCGT
>JAODNQ010000114.1 GCA_025464695.1 Frankiales bacterium
CCACCTCGTCGTGGAGGCCGTGCCGGAGGACCTCGAGGGCAAGAAGGCGCTGTTCGCGCAGCTCGACGGCCTGCTCGCCGACGACGCCGTGCTGGCCACCAACACCAGCGCCCTGTCGGTCACCGACCTCGCGACCTCGACCCGCCTGCCGTCCCGCGTCATCGGGCTGCACTGGTTCAACCCGGCGCCCGTCATGGAGCTGGTCGAGGTCATCTCGACGGTCGTCACCGACCCGTCCGTGGTCGAGGACGTCGAGGCGCTCGTCGCCGCCGTCGGCAAGAGCGACGTCACCGTGGGCGACCGGGCCGGCTTCATCGCCAACGCCCTCCTGTTCGGCTACCTGAACAACGCGCTGCGCATGTACGAGGCGAAGTACGCCTCCCGCGAGGACATCGACGCCGCCATGCGCTTCGGCTGCGGCCACCCCATGGGCCCGCTCGCGCTGCTCGACCTCATCGGCCTCGACAGCGCGCTCGCCATCCTCGAGACGATGTACAAGCAGTCGCGCGACCACCGCCACGCCCCCGCGCCGCTGCTCAAGCAGTACGTGAGCGCCGGGCTGCTCGGCCGCAAGTCCGGCCGTGGCATCTACACCTACGCCTCCGCCGGGTCCCCCGAGGTCGTCGCTGACACCGACACCCCCTCGTCCTCGGGCGCCGCCTCGGGCCGCACGGTGGAGAAGGTCGCCGTCATCGGCACCGGCACGATGGCCACCGGGATCATCGAGGTCTGCGCGAAGAGCGGATACGAGGTCGTCTTCCGGGCCCGCGGCGCCGACAAGGTCGCGGGCGTGCAGAAGAAGCTCGAGGGGAGCCTGGCCAAGCAGGTCCAGCGCGGCAAGCTCACCGAGGAGGCGCAGGCCGAGGTGCTCGGGCGCGTCACCGGTACGACCGAGCTCGACGACCTCGCCGACTGCGTCCTCGTCATCGAGGCCGTCGTCGAGGACCTCGCCATCAAGAAGGCGCTGTTCTCCGCGCTCGACGACGTCATGAAGCCCGGCGCCGTGCTGGCCACCACGACGTCGTCGCTGCCGATCATCGAGTGCGCGACGGCCACCAGCCGGCCGCAGGACGTCGTCGGGATGCACTGGTTCAACCCGGCCACGCTCATGAAGCTCGTCGAGGTCGTCCCGACGGTCACCACCGCGCCCGACGTCGTCGCCACCGTGCTCGACGTCTGCGGGAGGACGAAGAAGCACGCGGTGCTCTGCGGCGACCGCGCCGGCTTCATCGTGAACGCCCTGCTGTTCCCCAACCTCAACGACGCCGTCAAGATGCTCGAGGCGCACTACTCGACCATCGAGGACATCGACACCGCGATGAAGAAGGGCTGCGGGCACCCGATGGGGCCGTTCGCGCTCATGGACGTCGTGGGGCTCGACGTCACGCTGGCGATCCAGCGGACGCTGTACCTCGAGTTCCGCGAGCCGGGCGACGCGCCCGCGCCGATGCTCGAGCACCTCGTGCGCGCGGGGTACCTGGGCCGCAAGACCGGCCGCGGGTTCCTCGACTACGCGAAGAAGTAGGGGTGGCAGGCGGCTCCCGGCGCGCGGCTCTGCGTGCCGCCGCCCGGGAGCGTCTGCGCAAGGACGACGACGAGGACCGCCCGTACGTCCCGGCGGGGCAGGCGGTCGAGGACGGCTTCGTCGTGCGCCGGGTCGCCGGCAACGCGCCCGGCCGGGCCTACCGCTGCCCGGGGTGCGACCAGGAGCTCGACGGCGGGACCCCGCACGTGGTCGCCTGGCCCGAGGGCGACAGCGACGACCGCCGGCACTGGCACACCGCCTGCTGGGGCGCCCGCGGGCGGCGCGGCGTGAAGGTGCACCGCAGCAAGAACGCCCCGCGCTACGGCTGATCCGGTCCGGCGGCGCTCCGTGCTCGCTGGTCATCCCGGGTCGCCGGCGCTCCAGCTGATCCCGGTGGCTCTGTCGTCGCCAGGGCAGCACCTGAGCCACCTGGATCACCGGGCGGCCCACCAGGGCGGGTCCCTGAGCGCGACGCGGCGCGCGCCGTCCGGCTAGCGTCGGGGTCCGTGGAGATCCGCGCGAACACCGTCCTGCCGGCCGAGCGGCGCGACGTCGTGCTGCACACCGCCGACGGTCTGCAGCTCGTCGGGGAGCTGGCCCTGCCGCTCGACCGGCCCCCGGTCGCGACCCTGCTGTGCCTGCACCCGCTGCCCACCCAGGGCGGGATGATGGACAGCCACCTGCTGCGCAAGGCCGCCTGGCGGCTGCCCGCCCTCGCCGGCGTCGCCGTGCTGCGCTTCAACACCCGCGGCACCACGAGCGAGCGCGGCACCAGTGAGGGCGCGTTCGACGAGGGCCGGGCCGAGCGGTACGACGTCGCCGCGGCGCTCGACCTGTGCGAGGCCGAGGACCTGCCGGACATCTGGCTGCTCGGCTGGAGCTTCGGCACCGACCTCGCGATCAAGCACGGCTGCGACCCGAGCATCGCGGGCGCCCTGCTCATCAGCCCCCCGCTGCGCTTCTCGACGCCGGAGGAGCTGCTCGCCTGGGGCGAGACCGGGAAGCCGCTCGTCGCCCTCGTGCCCGAGCACGACGACTACCTGCAGCCGCCCGAGGCCCGCGAGCGGTTCGCCGTCGTCCCGCAGGCCGAGGTCGTGGCCTTCCCGGGCGCCAAGCACCTGTTCGTCGGGCACGCGGAGGAGCTGCTCGACGAGGTGGTGCGGCGCGTGGCGCCCGGGGCCTTCCCCCTCCCGACGACCTACGAGACCTGAGCTCCCCGGCGTCGCCCGGCCCGCAGCGCGGCCGCGCCGCCTGCGACGGCGCCGCCGCCCAGCAGGAGCAGGACGGCCAGCGGGGCGCCCGTGAAGGGCAGGGCGCCACCGAGGACGGAGCTGCCGAAGCCCTGCGCCGCGACGCGGCGTGCCGCAGGGGAGGGCGCCGCGTCGAGGACGATCCCGCCGCTGCCGTAGCCCTGCGTGAGCGCCGCCGCGCCGCGACCCGGCGTCGTCGTCGGCGTGCGGACCGGCGACGCGCTCGGGAGGACGGTCGTGCCGCCG
>JAODNQ010000120.1 GCA_025464695.1 Frankiales bacterium
CCCGGCGGGCGGCGTCGACCGAGGCGCCGCCGGGAGCCGTCCCCGCGGTGCCCGCCGCTCCGCCGTCCGGCTGGGCCGCCCGGCTGCTCCGCCGGCTGGCGGGCCGGGCATCCTGAGCCCCGTACGCACCCCCATCAGCAGGAGGACGACGTGGCCTCGCCCGACGAGCTCGACCGGTTGCGCGCCGAGCTCGACACCCTCGACCGCGGCCTCGTGGACCTCGTCGCCCGGCGGCTCGAGGTCGTCGCCAAGGTGGGAGAGGCCAAGCGCGACACCGACCGGCCCGTGCGCGACCTGGCCCGCGAGCGGGCGGTCCTCGACCGGGTCGAGGCCCTGGCCCGCGACCGCGGCGTCTCCCCGGACCTCGTCCGCCGGGTGTTCCGCGAGGTCATCGGCCACGCCGTCGACCGGCAGAACGGCGCCCTGCTGACCCTGCCCGCGGAGCCGGTGGAGGTCGCCGTCGTCGAGGACGACCCCGTCGCCGCGCACGCCGCCCGCAAGCACCTGTCCGGGCTCGGCGTCCGCGGGGAGGTGCGGACCCGCCGGGGGCCGCGCGGGGTCGTCGCCGCCGTCGAGCGGGGCGAGTGCGCCCTCGCGGTCCTGCCGGTCGAGAGCAGCGTGTCGGGGAGCGTCGGGCTGCTGCACGAGCTGCTCGAGCGCAGCACCCTGTACGTCGTCGGCGAGGAGGTGTGGCGGGTCGAGCACTGCCTCGTCGGCACCCGGGAGCTGCCCGTCGACGACGTCGCGACCGTCGTCGGCACCGACGAGGACACCGAAGCGTGCGCCGGCTTCCTCGACGCCCTGCCCCACGCGACGTCGTCGCCCGTGGGCAGCGCGGCCGAGGCCCTGCAACGGGTGCGCGACGACGCCACCGGCTGCACGGCCGCCCTGCTGCCGGTCGACGCGGTGCCCGCGGAGGGCGTCGTCGTGCTGCGTCGCGACGTCGCGGACGTCCGCGAGAACGTGACCCGCCTGCTCGTCCTGGCCCGGCACCCGGTCGACGTCCCGCCGCGGGTGCCCTGCAAGACGACGCTCCGCCTGGTGACCGCCCACGCCGAGGGGGCGCTGCTGCGCTGCCTCGCCGTGCTGTCCGACGCCGGGCTGACGATGACCAAGCTGGAGTCGCGGCCGGTGCCGGGCCGCCCGTTCGAGTACGCGTTCTTCGTCGACGTCGAGGGCAACGTCGCGGACCCCGCGACGTCGGCCGCGTTCGACCGCCTGCGCGCGGTCGCCACGACGGTGCGCGTGCTGGGCAGCTACCCGGCCAAGGTGCTGCACTCCGACGCTCTGACGACGCCGCGCTGACGCGGCCTGCGCCCCTCGTGGGAGGGGCGCAGGCGTCGAGCTGTCAGAGGCTGCGCGTGTCCGACGGCAGCGGGCTGACGGCGTCGTCGGCGGGGTAGGCGTCGACGACGGTCGCGGGGACGTCGGGCTGCGCGAAGGCGGCGTCGCTGGTGTGGGTGTCGACCACGGTGACCGGCTCGACCTCGACGACCGTCTCCTCGGGCTGCTCCTTGCCGCCGCCCTTCAGCGCGGCCGCGGCAGCGACCCCGACGGCGGCGGCCGCGATCCCGGCCACCTTGGCGGCGGTCGTCGTGCCGGCCTTGCCGCTGTCGCCGCGGCTGGACGCGGCCGTCTGCACGCCGGGCGTGCCGACGTGCGTACCGGCGACCTCGCCCCGCCAGCCGCCGGTCTCGGCGCCGCGGGCCTCGAGGAAGGTCTTGAAGCGCTCGAGGTCGCCCTCGGCCTGCTTCTCGACGATGCCGAGCTTGTCGCCGGCCTGCTCGACCAGGCCCTCGGGCTGGTACTCCAGCACCAGCCGCACGAGCGTCTGGCCCGCCCCGACGGGGGCGAAGTAGACGGCGCCGGCGTTCGTCGCGCCGGTGGTGGCGGCCCAGGCGATCTTCTCGTCGGGGACCTGCTCGAGGATCGCGGCGTCCCACTCGCGCCGGACGCCGGCGATCTCCGCGACCCAGTGCATGGTCGTGTCGGTGGTCTGGGTGACCGAGGTGATCCCGCCCATGAACTGCGGGAACTCCTCGAACTGCGTCCACTGGTCGTAGACGGTGCTGACCGGGGCGTCGACCTGGATGGACTTCTCGACCTCGGTGGTCATGCGGTCTCCTCGTGGCTGTGGGGTGCGTCTCCCTGCTGTGCCCCGGCCCGGGGGAGCGCCACCGCCACACCCGCCTGACCCGCGCAGCGCCCGCGCACGGAGAAGGCCCCTGACCGGCGACGGTGCGTCGCTGTCAGGGGCCTTCGAGACGGGTGAGTGACGGGGCTCGAACCCGCGACAACCGGGATCACAACCCGGTGCTCTACCAGCTGAGCTACACCCACCATGGTGCGGCGAGGAGTGTAGCGGCTAGTCGGGGACCTGCTCCGAGGGTTCCGGCGTCGTCCCGAGCAGCGCGGCCGCGGCGGCCGCCGCCTCGACCGACGTCGGGCCGGGCTGGGGCACGAACAGCGTCGAGCGGTAGTACTGCAGTTCGGTGACCGACTCCTGGATGTCGGCGAGGGCGCGGTGGCCGCCGCCCTTCTTCGGGGAGTTGAAGTAGACCCGCGGGTACCAGCGGCGGGCCAGCTCCTTGACGGAGGAGACGTCGACCATCCGGTAGTGCAGCCAGGCGTCGAGCTCGGGCATGTCCCGCACGAGGAAGCCGCGGTCGGTGGCGATCGAGTTCCCGCAGAGCGGGGCCTTGCGCGCCTCCGGCACCCACTCCTTCACGTACGCCAGCACCTGCTGCTCGGCCTCCTGCAGCGTGACGGTCGACCGCAGGACCTCCTCGGTCAGCCCGGACGAGGCGTGCATCTCGCGCACGACCTCGGGCATCCGCTCCATCTGCGCAGCCGTCGCCCCGACGACGACGTCGACGCCCTCCCCGAGGACGTTGAGCTCGCTGTCGGTGACCAGGGCGGCGACCTCGATGAGGAGGTCGGAGCCGAGGTCGAGCCCGGTCATCTCGCAGTCGATCCACACCAGCCGGTCGCTCATGTCCCGCAGCGTAGGGGCCGCGCGGACGTGCGTGAGAGCAGGACGTAACGCCTGTGACACGCGCAGGTCGCCCGGGTGAGACGGGCGCTGCCTAACGTCCGCCGCAGTCGAGGCCGCCAGCGAGGCGAGCAGCGGTGCGGCAGACCGGGAGGCTCCATGACCACGACCGCCGAGCAGACGACGGGCACCTCAGCCGCCCAGGGGTTCACCGACCGGGCCGCGGAGGCCGGCGTCGTGCTCCCCTCGTCGGTCGAGACCGGGGGGCTGGTCGTCGACCTGGCCTGCTACGAGGTGTCCCTGCACGGAAAGCGGCTCGACCTCAGCCCCCGGCAGGTGGAGCTGCTCGCCCTGTTCGTCGCCGCCCCGTCGCGGGTCTGGAGCCGGGCGCAGCTGCACCGCATCTGCTGGGGCGAGAGCGCCCCCTCACGCCGGGTCGACGTCCAGCTGTGCCGGCTGCGCGGCCGTACCGGGCTCGACCTGTTCCGGAACGTCCGCGACCGGGGCTGGGCGCTGCGCCCGGTGGCGTGACCGGCGGCCCGGCCTGACCTACCGTCGCGGGACCCGCCCTCAGGAGGTCCCCGTGACGCACCCCGTCCCCGACGACGCCCGGCTCGCCGCGCTCGAGCAGCAGGTCGCCGCCCTCACCGCGCAGCTCGCGCCGGAGCCCTCCTACGGCAGGCGCGACCTGCTGCGCCGTGGCGGCGCCGTGCTGGCC
>JAODNQ010000128.1 GCA_025464695.1 Frankiales bacterium
GCGCGGCCGGGGGCGGCGGGCACGAGCACGACGGCGGCGGGCCCTGCCTGCGGCCCGCTCAGCCCGACCGACCAGGGCGTCACGGCCAAGACGATCACCGTCGGGGTCGTCGTGGTCGACCTCGGCAGCGCGAGCGGCCTGATCAACCTGCCGTCGTCCGCCGACGTCCGGAAGGCCTACGGGGCGGTGCTGGACGCGGTCAACAAGGCCGGCGGCGTGCGCTGCCGCAAGGTGGTCGCGAAGTACTACACGGACAACGTCTTCGACACGAGCTCCGAGCACGCGGCCTGCCTGCAGATGCAGCAGGACAAGGTCTTCGCCGCCTTCAACAACCTGTTCAACACGACCGAGCAGACCTGCCTCGCGAAGGCCGGCATCCCGAACATCTGGTACACCACGCCGCACACGCCGGACGTGCGCAAGTACGCGCCGTACATCCTGTCGTGGCACCCGCACTACGACCAGCTCATCAAGCACTACGTGCGCGGTTCGCAGTCGCAGGGCTGGTTCAAGGGCATGAAGAAGCTCGGCATCCTCGAGGCCTCCTGCTACCCCGACGAGGGGGTGGCGCTGCGCAAGGAGCTCAAGTCCATCGGCGTCGACCCGGGCGGGGCCTCGGTCTTCAACTACGGCTGCGGCGCGCAGACGCAGATGGCCGACCAGCAGCAGGCCGCGTCGCTGCAGTTCAAGCGCGACGGCGTCACCCACGTCATGGACGTCGCCTACTCCGCCTCCAGCGGCTTCTCCGCTGCGGCCGACCAGCAGGCCTACGACCCCGAGTTCACGCACATGGAGGACGCGTCGGCGACCGCCATCGAGACCGGCGCCCAGAACACGGCCGGCTACCAGTACAACGGCTCGACGCAGGAGTGCTCGCGCATCCTGAAGGGCGCCGGGTTGCCGGCGCCGTACGCAGAGCCGTCCGCGCTGTACTTCGGGGTGGCCTGCGTGAACCTCCAGATGTTCAAGGCGATGGCGGAGAAGGCCCCGGAGCTCAAGCGCAACCAGATGGCGCTCGGCCTCTCGCGGGTCGGTGCGATGGAGCTCTCCTTCCCGGCCGGGCCCGGGAACTTCCGGGACGCCTCCCTCCCGACCGGCGGCCAGAACTGGCGTCCCGCCCGGTGGGCGACGGCGTGCAACTGCTGGAAGGTCGTCGACACCCGCTACCGCCCGGGCTACTAGGCGTGCGCCCCGTCCGGACCGTCCCTCGCGCACAGGAGAAGACATGACCCGCCCGACCCGTCCCTGCTCCCTGTCGCCGCGCGGGGTCCTGCTCGCGATCGGCCTCGCCGTCCTCGGCTCCTCGGCCGGCGCCTTCGCCGGACCGGGCGACGTCGAGGTGACCTACGGCTGGTGGACCGCATCGGCTCCGGCCCCTGTCCCGGCAGGCCCGGGGCTGCCAGTGGGCCCCGACGCCCCCGCCGACGGCATGGTCGTGCAGGGGGGAGCCCCGGAGGTGGGCGAGGTGGCCTACGGGGCGGTGTCGTTCAGCTACGACCGCGGCGCGAAGGCGACCGCGCTGCGGCTCGCCGTGGTGCCCGGTGCCGGATCGGTCGGCGGCGCGCTGCGGGCCTGCGCGGTGCTCGGCGGGGTGGTCGCCGCCCAGGGCGCACCGGCGTCGCAGGGCCCGTCCTTCGACTGCACGCGGTCCTCGACCGCCTCGTTGAAGGACGGGGCCTACACCTTCGACGTCGGCGGGCTCAGCGGCGACGGCGAGGTCTCGGTGGCCCTGGTCGCCGAGAACCCCGCCACGCGCGTGGTCTTCGCCAAGCCCGTCGCGGAGGCGCTGCGCCTCACGCTGCCGACCGCCGACGTCGCCGCCGGCGCGGTGGGTGGCGCGGTCACGCAGCCCGAGGCCGCGGCCGCTGCGGGAGCGGGGTCCGGCCCCGTGCCAGCGCCCGCGGCGCAGCTGGACGCAGGTGCGCTGGTGCCCGCGCAGGAGCCGGCCGCCGAGACCGTCGACGCGGCGCCGCCGTCCGTCGCGACGGCAGACCTGCCTGGCGGGGACCTCCCCGCCGCGGACCCGGTCGTCGCCGAGGCGCCTGCTGCACCGGCTGCCGCCGCCCCGCTGCCCGAGGAGGCGGCGCCAGTGGACGAGGTCGCCCTGTCCAGCTCCGCCGTCGGCGACGGTCCGCACCGCGGCCTCGGCCTGCTCGCAGGAGCGGCCGCGCTGCTGGCCGCCGGGCTGTGGACCGTGGCCTCGAGCAGAGCCGGGCTGGAGCCGGCCGCCCCCGACGCCTGACCGCACCAGCACTCCCGGCCGCGCGACGTCGCGGCCGCCACGCACCCCCACCGTTCCCACCGGTTGCCTCTGGCGCCGACCAAGGAGAAGCATGAGCATCGACTCGCGTCCTGAGACCACCGTCTCGATCCCCGCGCAGGTCCCGCCGGACGCACCTCTCGGAGTCCCGTTCGGGGCGATCGACGTCAGCGGCTACACGCCGACGGACAACTGGTTCGGGTCGCCGTACATCGACCGGGACGAGTGGCGCGAGCTGCCGCACCCGCACCGCAACGTGCACGGCGGGTTCTCGGGCACCGACACCCGCTTCACGATGTACTTCCCCACGACGAGCGAGTACGACGGCCGCCTCTACGCGCCGATCGAGGGCGCGCACGGCGGCAACGACGGCGCCTTCGGCGGGCCGATGGGGGAGATGCTCGGCGGGGTGAAGCTGACGGCCCGCCTCGGCGGCTACATGCTCGACACCAACCAGGGCCACATCGGCGACGACGTCGACCCGCGGGCGGGCGACGACAACACGCTGTACGGCTTCCGGGCCACGAACGAGTCGGCGCGGTTCTCGAAGTTCGTGGCCGCGCAGGTCTACGGCGAGGCGCCGCACCACGCGTACGTGTGGGGTGGCAGCGGCGGTGGCCGACGGTCGCCCGGGTGCCTGGAGAACGGGCCCGACGTCTGGGACGGCGCGCTGCCGTTCATGGGCGGCGGCAACATCGTCGACCCGGGTGTCCACACCCGGGTCAAGGGCTCGCAGGTCATGTCGTTCGGCTCGATGTTCAACGTCCAGCGCGTGCTGAAGGACAAGATCGCCCAGGTGACCGACGCGATGGCGGCCGGCGGCAGCGGGAACCCGTTCGCCGGCCTGTCGACCCACCAGGCGGAGGAGCTCGCGACGCTCTACCGGCTCGGCTACCCGCGGGGCGACGAGTTCATGATCGGCCAGCCGATGGGCCAGATCTGGCTCTGGAGCTCGATGGCCGACGACCTGCAGAAGCAGGACCCGGACTACTTCGAGGCGTTCTGGACCAAGCCGGGGTACGTCGGCCACGACGCGCCGGAGCTGCTGGCCGAGGACCTCATCGACACGGAGGGCGTGGTCGAGCGGGTCATCACGCCGCGCGACTTCCTGGAGCACCCCGAGCAGTTCGAGCACCCCGACTTCGAGCTCATGAAGCTCACGGTGACGATGATGGCCGGGCACCTGGGCCTGGACTTCCCGCTCGCGGTCGAGATCCGCGGCATCGAGGGGTACCGCATCGGCTGCGGCATCCGCGTCACGAGCGGGGAGGCGGCCGGTCGGCAGCTCTACACGCTCAAGGCCGTGCAGGACGTCTTCCAGTGCGACGGCGTCGCCGAGGCGAACACCAAGCGCTTCACGGGCGTGCAGCCCGGCGACACCGTCCACGTCGACAACAGGGCCTTCCTGGCCTTCTGCTACTACCACCGCCACCACCTGATGGACGACCGTCAGTTCGACTTCCTGCGCGTCGACGGCGTGCCGATCTACCCCCAGCACCCCGTCCCGGACCAGAGCCCGCTGATGGGCGTGCCGTACACCGGCGCCTACGAGGGGAAGCTGCTCTGGATCCACCACAGCCACGACGCCTCGCTGTGGCCTGCGCAGGGGGTCCTGTACTCCGAGGCCGTGCTGCGCAACCGCGGTCAGCAGGCGCTGGAGGAGGACTTCTGCCTGCGCTGGTCCGAGAACGCCGAGCACGTCCCGCCGTTCGTCCTCCCGTCGGACCCGCGGCGTGCCTCGAGCACCTGGCTGATCGACTACATGCCGCTCATCGAACAGGGCCTGCTCGACCTGCAGACCTGGTGCGAGCAGGGCGTGAAGCCCGCCGGCACGGCGTACACGTTCGAGGACGGGAAGGTCACCCTGCCGGCCACCGCCGCGGAGCGCGGCGGTGTGCAGCCGGTCGTGTCGGTGACGGCCGACGGCGGCGTCCGGGCGGAGGTCCCCGCGGGCAGCACGGTCACCCTCGCCGTCACGGCCGAGGTGCCGCCGGGTGGCGGCGGCATCACCGGGGTCGAGTGGGACTTCGAGGGTGAGGGCACCTTCGAGTTCGACCACGAGGGCCTGGACGGGACCCAGCCGCGGGTCGAGCTGACGACCACACGGACGTACCCGACGCCCGGCACCTACTGGGCGACCGCGCGCGTGGTGTCGCACGTCGACGGCGAGGTCGGGGCGGTCGCCCGCAACCTCCCGAACGTCGCCTCGGCGCGGATCGTCGTGTCCTGACCCTCCCCGTCCCACGGCTCTGACGGCCGCGTCCCCGGCTCCACGCCGCGGGACGCGGCCGTCGTCGGTACGCCTCGGACAACAACTGTCACCACTGTTGACAGACGATGTGGTCGCGGTCACACTGCCGTCAACAACGTTCACGTCACCCCTGGAGGGACCCCGCATGTCGATCGACAACCAGGTGCAGGCCGCTGACATCCCGCAGCAGGTGCCGCCGGGCGCTCCCGCGCGCGTGCCGTTCGGAGCCCTCGACGTCGCGTCCTACACGCCCACCGACAGCAGCTTCGGGGCCCCGTGGATCGACGTCGACGAGTGGCGCGAGACGCCCTACCCGCACCGGCACGTGCACGGCGGCTTCGCCGACACCGACACCCGCTTCACCTTCTACTTCGTCCCCACCGACGACTACCAGGGCCGCATGTACGCGCCGATCGAGGGTGCTCACGGCGGCCACGAAGACTCCTTCGGCGGACCGATGGGCGAGCTCATCGGGGGCGTACGGATGACGGCCCGTCTGGGCGGCTACATGATGGAGAGCAACCAGGGCCACATCGGGGACGACGTCGACCCGCGGGCGGGCGACGACAACACGCTCTACGGCTTCCGGGCCACGAACGAGTCGGCCCGCTTCTCGAAGTTCGTCGCGGAGCAGGTCTACGGCGAGGCGCCGCACCACTCCTACGTCTGGGGCGGCAGCGGCGGTGGCCGACGGTCGCCGGGCTGCCTGGAGAACGGCCCCGACGTCTGGAGCGGCGCCATGCCGTTCATGGGCGGTGGCAACGTCGTGCAGAAGGGCGACTACCGCAGGGTCAAGGGCTCGCAGGTGATGTCCTTCGGCTCGATGTTCAACGTCCAGCGCGTGCTCAAGGACAAGATCGTCCAGGTGACGGACGCGATGGCGGCCGGGGGCAGCGGGAACCCGTTCGCCGGCCTGTCGACCCACCAGGCGGAGGAGCTCGCGAACCTCTACCGGCTCGGCTACCCGCGCGGCGACGAGTTCATGATCGGCCAGCCGATGGGCCAGATCTGGCTCTGGAGCTCGATGGCCGACGACCTGCAGAAGCAGGACCCGGAGTACTTCGAGGCGTTCTGGACCAAGCCCGGCTACGTCGGCCACGACGCGCCCCACCTGCTCGCCGACGACCTTCTCGACACCGACGCGACGGTGAAGCGGCTGCTCACCGCCCGCGACTTCATGGAGGACGAGGAGTCGTTCGAGGGCCCCGAGTGGGAGCTGCTCAAGACCATGGTCATGCTCCTCGCCGGGCAGAACGGCCTGGACCTCCCGGTCGCCGTCGAGCTCGACGGCGTCGCGGGCGGCTACCGGCTCGGCACCGGGGTGCAGGTCACCAGCGGCGCGGCGGCCGGCCGCCAGCTCTACGCGGTCCAGGTGGTCGGGGACGTGTTCCAGTGCGACGGCGTGGCCGAGGCCAACCTGGAGCGCTTCCGCGGGGTCGAGGTCGGTGACACCGTCCGCGTGAGCAACCGCGCCTTCCTGGCGTTCTGCTACTACTACCGCCACCACGTGATGGACGACCGCCAGTTCGACTTCCTCAAGGTCGACGGCGTGCCGGTCTACCCGCAGCACGACGTGCCGGACCAGAGCCCGCTGATGGGCGTGCCCTACTCGGGTGCCTACGAGGGCAAGCTGCTGTGGATCCACCACACCCACGACGCGTCGCTCTGGCCGCCGCAGGGCCTGGTCTACCGGGAGGCCGTGGAGGCCTCGCAGGGCCTCGAGGGCGCGCAGCAGAACTTCTGCCTCCGCTGGACCGACAACGCGGAGCACATCCCGCCGTTCATGCTGCCGTCCGACCCGAAGCGGGCCTCCTCGACCTGGCTGATCGACTACGGCCCGCACATCGAGCAGGGCCTGCTCGACCTGCAGCACTGGGTCGAGAAGGGCGAGACGCCGGCGGCGACGACGTACGAGTACGTCGACGGCAAGGTCGTGCTGCCGCCGACGGCTGCCGAGCGCAAGGGGATCCAGCCCGTCCTGCGGGCCACGGCCAACGGCGGTGTCCGTGCCGAGGTGAAGGCCGGCGAGACCGTGACGCTGTCGGTGACGGCGGAGGTCCCGCCCGGTGCGGGCACGATCACCGCGGTCGAGTGGGACCTCGAGGGCGAGGGGACCTGGGAGTTCGACCACGACGTCGACGGCACCCAGACCTCGGTGCAGCTGACCACGACCCACACCTACGACACGCCCGGCACGTACTTCGCGACGGCGCGCGTCACCAGCCACCGCGACGGCACCGTCGACGCCGTCGCGCGCAACGTCCCGAACGTCTCGTCCGCGCGCATCGTCGTCTCCTGACGCGTCCCGGCCGGGTGGGCTGACCGGTCGGGCGGTGCCGCCGCCCCGGGCTCTGCCCCGGGTTCG
>JAODNQ010000171.1 GCA_025464695.1 Frankiales bacterium
GCAGCCCTAGCCGGCACGCGCCCGACGCCCCGTCCTCCCCCTCGGAGGGCGGGGCGTCGTGCTGTCCGGGGGCTAGACTCCCCAAGAGGTGTTGGGGAGCGAGGGGGTGGACAGGTGGAGCCGACGACGATGCGGGCCCTGGCCTCGCCCGTGCGGCTGCAGGTGCTGTCCCTGCTCACCGGCACCCCGATGAGCGCCGCCGAGCTGGCCCGCGAGCTCGACGTCGCGCACGCCGCGGCGAGCTACCACCTGCGCCGGCTCGCGGACGCCGGCCTCGTCGAGCTCGCGGAGGAGCGGGTCCACCGCGGCGGCCGCGAGCGCCGCTACCGCGCCTGTCCCCGTCCGCTGACGGCCGCGCCCGGAGACCGCGTCCTGCTCGCCGAGGCCCTGGCCGGGCAGCTGCGCCGCCGGACCGCCGACCACGACGACGCCCTGCCCGAGACCACCGCCGACGCCGAGCTCTGGGTCGACCCGGAGCTGTACGCCGACGTCGTCGTGCGGGTGCGGGCGGCGCTGCAGGACCTGCACGACGCCGCCCGACCGCCCCGCACCGAGGGCACCCGGCGGGTCGCTGCCACGGTCGCCCTGTTCGGGATGCGCACGTGAGCGCGCTGGCCGTCCCGGCCTTCCGCTGGCTGTACGCGGGGCAGGCGGTCAGCGCGGTCGGCGACCAGGTCTTCCCGGTGACGGTGGCCGTCCTCGTGCTGGACGGCGGAGGCAGTGCCGGCGAGCTGGGCCTCGTGCTCGCCGCCCGCTTCGCCGCCCTGGTGCTGTTCAGCCTGCTCGGGGGCGTCTGGGCCGACCGGCTGCCACGGCGTCGCGTCATGCTGTCGGCCGACCTGCTGCGGCTCGCCGCGGTGCTCGGGCTGGTGGTCGCGGGCACAGCGAGCACCCCGGTGCTGGCCGTCCTGGTGTTCGCCGTCGGCGCCGGCGAGGCCTTCTTCCGCCCCGCGTTCGGGGCGCTGCTGCCGTCGGTGCTGCCGCCCTCCCTCCTGCCCTCCGGCAACGCCCTGGCCTCCAGCACGCACCAGCTCGCCCAGGTGGTCGGGCCGGGCCTGGCCGGTCTGCTCGTGGCCGCCGCCGGCGTCCGGGCGGGCTTCCTGTTCGACGCCGCCACCTTCGCCACCAGCGCCCTGACCCTGCTGCGGGTGCACGAGGAGCCGCACGTGCCTGCGCCCCGCGCCCGGGTGCTCCGCGAGGTCGCGGACGGGGTCCGGGCCGTCCGCGACCGCTCCTGGATCGCCGCCTGCCTGGTCATGTTCAGCGTCTACATGCTGGTGGTCGGCGCCCCCGTGCAGGTCCTGCTGCCCGTGACCGTCCGCGACACCACCGGCGAGACGGCGACCTACGGCGTGGTGCTCGCCCTCGGCGCCGTCGGCGGGCTGCTCGGCGCCTGGGCCGCCACCCGGCTGCCCGCCGCCACCCGCGGCCGCACCGCGGTCCTCGCGACGTCCCTGTGCGCCGCCGAGCCGCTGGCGCTGCTGCTCGAGGCGCCCCTGCCGGTCCTGTGCGCCGCGTGGGCGGTGTCGTCGGCCGGGATCGGGCTGTTCGTCGTCGCCTGGGAGAGCTCTCTGCAGGCCGACGTGCCGCCCGCGCTGCTGGCCCGGGTGGTCTCGCTGGACTGGATGATGAGCTTCGCGCTCTACCCGCTCGGCCTCGCCCTGACGGGCCCGGTCGTGCACGCCGTCGGGCGGGGACCGGTGCTCGTCACGGCCGTCGTGCTCGCCCTCGGCCTGCCGCTGCTCGTGCTGGGCGTGCCCGGCGTGCGGGAGTTCCGCACGCTCCCGGCTACGGCGTCGTCGGCGCCACGTTGAACCGCAGGTGCGACTTGCTCGCCGTCGGGCCCCGCTGACCCTGGTAGCGGGAGCCGTAGCGCTCGCTGCCGTAGGGGCTCTCGGCGGGGGAGCTCAGCGGCAGCACGCAGACCTGGCCGATCTTCATGCCCGGGTAGAGCTTGATCGGCAGGTTCGCGACGTTGCTCAGCTCGAGGGTGACGTGGCCGGAGAACCCGGGGTCGATGAAGCCGGCCGTCGAGTGGGTGAGGAGCCCGAGGCGGCCGAGGGAGCTGTTGTGGGTCGGCACGTAGGTGCGCCCGACCAGGAACATGCCGCTCGGAGCAGCCACCTGGATGCAGCGCACCGGGACGGAGGACAGCGGGCGCACGGCCACCACGGCGCGGTGCCGGGACTGCCGCAGCTTCGGTGCCAGGCGGTCGAGCTTGCGCTGCAGGCGGAAGACCGGGAGGTGGGGGACGAACTTGACCTGGTAGGCCGGGGAGCACTCGACGCCGTAGAGCGTGACCCGCTTCTTGCGCTTGACCGGGCGCAGGCCCAGCGACGCCGCCAGCTCGACCACGGCGTCGGACAGGTGCTCGAGGGTCGAGACGAACTCGCACCGGCCGAGCGTGTCGGCGTAGCCGTCGCTGTCCATGAGTCCCTGCAGCAGGGCGAGCCGCTGGTCGTAGCCCGCGGTGAGGTACTGCTGCGGGACGTGCTTGTCGCCGAGCAGCCCCTCGGCCCGGAGCACGGAGTTCAGCCCGGCGTCGGGCGCGTACCGCCCCGCGGCGTCGCGCGCCCGGTCCTCGGGACGACCGCCGACGCGCCAGCCGTACGGCGCGCTGGTCCGGTGCACGTCGTAGCCGGCCGCCCGGACCTCGTCGACGACCTGCGCGTCCGCGGTGGTGACCGTCGCGCACGACGTCGTCCCGTCGCCCAGCCAGACGCCCAGCACGTAGGGGTCGACGGGGAGGTCGTCACGGTCGGCGTACTGGGCCGGACCGGCCATCGCGACGTGGTGGTTCCACTCGCGGCCCGCCCGCAGCGTCGCGGCCAGCTGCTCGGTCGTCACGGAGCGGGCGACGGACGCGTGCCCACCGCGGACGCGCACGCGCTCGGCCTTGGTCGTCGTCACCCACAGGTGCTGGGCGTCAGCGACGAAGCGGGAGCCGTCGGACAGCAGGACCTCGAAGCAGGGGCGGTCGGTCATGACGTCGGTGGCGGCCACGACGCGGGTGGGGGCCCCGGTCTCGTCGAAGACCTCGTCCCCGACCTCGAGGTGCTCCATGGTCGTCCAGCCCCACGGTGTGGGGACCTCGGTGTCGAGCCCGAGCGCCTTCCCCTCCAGGCGGGCGGCGAGGTCGTCGCCCAGGCTGATCACCTCGAGGGTCGACCCGAGGACGAACTCGCCGGGGTGCAGCACGAACGGCTCGTCGCCGACCGCCTCCACCAGCTCGGTGAGGTCGTCCTGCGCCGTCGCGGGGTCGATGTGGGTGTAGCGGTGGTTGGCGAAGACCCGGAACCACCGGTCCAGCCGGACGTCGATGCTGCTGGGCTGCACCATCGCCTCGTCGTACGGCGCCAGGCCGAGACGACCGGAGGCGAGGGCGGCCTTGAGGTCGCGGTCGGAGAGCAGCACGGGCACGACGCTAGCGGTCAGGCGGTGGCGGTCAGACGGGGAGCCGCTACGCTGTGCCCTGTCTACGCGGGCGTAGCACAATGGTAGTGCGCTTGCTTCCCAAGCAAGACACGCGAGTTCGATTCTCGTCGCCCGCTCCACGAGCAGCCCCTCTTCCCGGGGGCCTCCGTCCCGCCCGCCGGGCGCGTCCAGGAGCACCCGCGAGGGGCGCCCCGGACGGGCCGGCCCGCGGTCGGCATCGGGCTCGGACAGCCGTCCGGGCACCGGCTCGCGGCACAGGTCCGGGCCCAGGTCCGGGCGCACCGCCCCGGCAGCACCGTCCGGGCCCACAGGCCGGACGCCCGTCCCGGCAGGAGGAGAGCGCATGGCCCGGAGCGACGCGCGCGACCCCCGAGCGGCTGCCGGCCCCAAGCGGCGCACCGCCACGGCGGCGCCCCGGCAACGCACCCTGGTGCAGGTCCTGGACCGCGCCGTGCGCGAGGTCGACGCCGTCGTGCAGTCGGGCCGCCAGCGCCCCGCCACGCGCAGCACCTTCCAGGCGTCCGCCCTGCTCATCCGGCACGAGCGCGCGCGGCTGCAGACGGCCGAGCTGTCCGAGGCCCGCCGCACCGCCGCCCTCAAGGACCTCGACGCCGTCGCGACGGTCCTCGCCCGCACCGCTGCCCGCGACGGCACGCTCCTCACGCTGCTGACCGACGAGGCCGAGCTGCTGCCCGACACCCGGACGGTGCTGGCCGACCTGCAGCGGGCCGCCGGGATCGAGGAGCCGTACCTGCCCGCAGCCCCGTCCCCGACCGGTCCCGCCCGCGCGGCCACCGCGAACGGGCGGCCGGCCGGCCAGGTCGTGCCCCAGTCGGTGGTCTCCCGGCAGCTGGCGAACCCCTTCCTCGCCCCGGACTACAGCGCGGTCGCCCCGCTGCAGCGCCCCCGCCTGCTGGCCGGCTGGGAGCTGCTGACCCCGCTGCTGCGCTCGTTCGCCGAGGCCTCCGGCGGGGCGACGTCGTGCATGCAGCTGCCCGCCCCCATCCGCTGGCGGACGCCGCCCGGCCTGGAGCTGATGCCGCACCAGGCGCAGCTCGTGGCGGCGGCCGAGGACGGTCACCGGACGTTCCTGCTGGCCGACGAGCCCGGCCTGGGCAAGACCGCGCAGGCCCTGCTGGCGGCAGAGGCCGCGGACGCCTTCCCGCTGCTCGTCGTCGTGCCGAACGTCGTCAAGACCAACTGGGCCCGCGAGGCCGCGCGCTGGACCCCGCGCCACCCCGCCACCGTCGTGCACGGCGACGGCCACGACCTGGACGCCTTCTCCGACGTCGTCGTCGTCAACTACGAGGTGCTGGACCGGCACGCGGGGTGGCTCGGCAGCTTCGGGTTCCGCGGGATGGTCGTCGACGAGGCGCACTTCATCAAGAACAAGACCTCGCAGCGGTCGCGCCTGGTGCTGGAGCTGGCGGAGCGGATCCGCGCCCGCACCGTCCGCCCCCTGCTCATGGCGCTCACCGGCACCCCGCTCATCAACGACGTCGACGACTTCCTGGCCATCTGGGAGTTCCTCGGCTGGGTCGACGACGACGACCCCTCGCTGGAGCTCGTCGCCCGGCTCGAGCGCAACGGGCTGACCCCCGGTGAGCCCGGCTTCTACCCGGCGGCCCGCGGGGCGGTCATCGACATGGGGATCGTCCGGCGTCGCAAGGTCGAGGTCGCGTCCGACATCCCGGCCCGCCGCATCGCCGACCTGCCCGTCGAGCTCGACGGCGCCCTGGGCCGCTCCATCCGCGACGCCGAGAAGGCCCTCGCGAAGCGGCTGGTCAAGCGCTACGACAGCGCGCTCGAGGCCCGCGACCCCGGGGCGGTGGTCGAGGGTATCGACGCCGACCTCGTGCGCAAGGTCGCCGGGTGGGAGCGCCAGGACACCCAGGGCGAGGGCGGCACCGACAACGTCTTCAGCGTCATGCGCCGCATCGGCCAGGCGAAGGCGGTCCTCGCGGCCGACTACACCGCGCAGCTGGCGCGCAACGTCGGCAAGGTGGTCCTGTTCGCCAAGCACGTCGACGTCATGGACGCCGCCGAGGAGCTGTTCACCTCGCGGGGGATCGGCCACGTGTCGGTCCGCGGCGGCCAGAGCACCACGGCGCGCCAGCGCAGCATCGACGCCTTCACGAAGGACCCCGACGTCGCCGTCGCCGTCTGCTCCCTGAGCGCCGCGGGCGTCGGGCTGAACCTGCAGGTCGCGTCCAACGTCGTCCTCGCGGAGCTGAGCTGGACCGACGCCGAGCAGACCCAGGCGATCGACCGGGTGCACCGCATCGGGCAGGACCAGCCCGTCACCGCCTGGCGGATCATCGCCGCCCAGACGATCGACGCCCGGATCGCCGAGCTGCTCGACGAGAAGGCCGGCCTGGCCGCCCGGGCGCTCGACGGCGACGACTCCGGCGGCGCGTCCGCCGACGTCCAGCTCGAGGCGCTCGTGACCCTGCTGACCGACGCCCTGGCCGCTCGCGCCGGCCAGCAGGCCCGCTCCTGACAGCGGACGAGAAGAGGTCCGGTCGGCCCGGTTGAGGCGCTCGACAGCGGGTACCGGGCGCCGGATGGTGTGACGGTACGGTCGCACCGCGTCACGTCGCGATCCGGGAGTCCCTCGTGCACAAGCTCGTCGCCGGCGCCGTCCTGGTCGGTCTCGCCGGCCTCTCGGCCGCCCTGCCCGCACCGGCGCAGGCGGCCGCCCCCGGCCAGCGCGTGGTCGTCCAGTCGACGACCACCGCGGCCGACGCCGCGCGCGCCGTCCGGGCGGCGGGCGGCCGGGTCACCCGGTCGCTCCCTCGTCGACGGCGTCAGCGCCACCGTCCCGGCCGCGGCCCGGGCCCGCCTGGCGTCCGCGGCCGGCGTGCTCGCCGTCACCGACGACCTCCCGGTGGGCACGGCCGGCACCGCCGACAGCGGGGGCCAGCAGGCCGCGCTGCTCGAGACCGGGGCGGTCCCGCTGCAGAGCTCGGGGCTCGACGGCAGGGGCAGTGTGGTCGCCCTCGTCGACACCGGCATCGCCGACCTGCCCGACCTCGCCGGCCGGGTCCTGCCGGTGGCCGACCCGGACGACCCGCGGGCCCCGGACGGCCGCTGCGTCGACTTCTCGGGCGAGAGCAGCTGCGAGGACGGCTACGGCCACGGCACGTTCGTCGCGGGGCTCATCGCCGGCACGGGCGCGAGCAGCGGCGGCACCTACCGGGGCGCGGCCCCCGGCGCCCGGCTGGTGAGCGTCAAGATCGCGGGGCGGACCGGTGCGGCCGACGTCTCCAAGGTGCTGGCCGGCATCCAGTGGGTGGTCTCCTTCCGCGAGCGCTACGGCATCGACGTCCTCAACCTCTCGCTCGGCACCGACGCCGACACCGACCCCTCGGTCGACCCGCTGGACCGGGCGGTCCAGCGCGCCACCGCCGCCGGCATCACCGTCGTCGTGGCCGCGGGCAACGCCGGGACCGCGCCGGACGGCGGCGGCACGGTGTTCAAGCCCGGCGACGACCCGAGCGTGCTGACGGTCGGCGCCGTGGACGACCTCGCCACCGGCTCCGTGCAGGACGACCGCGTGCCGGCCTTCACCAGCCGCGGGCCGACGGCGCAGGGGCTGGCCAAGCCCGACGTCGCCGCGCCGGGTGCGCACCTGGTGTCTCTCCGCGTGCCGGGGTCCTTCGTCGAGGAGTCGGCGCAGGGCGCGGGCGTCGTCGACGCCACCTACCGGCGCGGCAGCGGCAGCTCCTTCGCCACCGCGCTGGTCAGCGGCCTCGTCGCCGACCTGCACCAGGCCCACCCCGACTGGACGCCGGCCCGCCTCAAGGCGGCGGTCGTGGCCACCGCGGCACCCGGCAAGCTCGGGCAGCCGCGGGCGGTGGGCGCCGGCGTGGTCAACGCCGCCGCGGCAGTCAAGAGCTCCGCGACCGGCGCCTCCGCCGTGGGCACCGGGGAGCTCGGCACGCTCGAGGCGGCCCGCGGCACGGTCCACGTGGCGCGGACGGACTGCGGGCAGCTCGCGCAGCTGCTCGACAAGCGCTGCAGCACCGGCCTGACCGGCGAGACGACGTCGCAGGGCGGCCTCCCCCGCACGTTCGACCCGAACGCCTTCTCGGGCGCCTGGACCCCGGAGACCTGGTACTCCTCGCAGTGGTCCGGCAACAGCTGGCTCGGCAACTCCTGGCTGGGCAACAGCTGGCTCGGGAACAGCTGGCTGGGCAACAGCTGGCTCGGCGACGACTCCGGCGCCGACAGCAGCTACGGCACCCCGCGGCGGGGCTCGGCCTTCTACGGCACGGGCGAGTAGGAGGCGGTGGCCGGCGACGGGGTCCCGCGCGGCAGGCAGGCGCCTGTCCTCGCGCTGGTCGCCGTCCTCGCCGCGGGAGCGGTCGCCCTCGCGGCCGCGGGCGGCACCGCCCCGGGTCCGCGCGCGGACGCCGCCCTCCCCGTCCTGGCCGGGGTGCTGTTCGCGGCGTCGCTGCTCGTCGTCCGGTTCCGCTCGGGCAAGGAGGTCGACGGCGTCACGCTGGTCGAGGCCGCGCTCGCCCCGCTGCTCTACGCCTTCGGCGGCCTCGTGGTGGTCGCGACCGTCGCCGTGACCGAGACGGCGGTGGCGCTGGTGCGCCGCGACGAGCCTGTCAAGGGCGCCTTCAACGTCGCGCAGTGGTCGTTCGCGGCAGGGCTCGGAGCCCTCGTGGTCGACCGCGCCGGCACCGGTCCGGCCCTCGCGGTCGTGCTCGGGCTGGTCGCCGTCGGGCTGGCCAACAACGCCGCCTTCACCACGGTGCTGGCCCTGGTCGGGCGCGAGCCGCCGCGGGTCCTGCTCCGCAGCCTCGCCCCGGTGATCCTGCCCGGCTGGCTGGTCGGCTTCGGCGTCAACCTGCTGCTGGGCCTGCTGTTCGTCGCGGCCTACGAGGGCTCGCCCTGGTCGGTCGTGCTGTTCCCCGTGCCGGTGCTGGTCCTGCACCTGGCCTACCGCGGCTACGCCACCGTGCGCACCGACCGCCAGCGGCTTGCCGGGCTCCACCGCGCCTCCCGCGCGCTGGTCGCGCCCCTCGACCCCCTCGACGCCGTGCCCGCCTTCCTGCAGGAGGTCGCCGAGACGTTCGACGCGGCGACGGCGGTGCTCGTGCTGGACGGGCGGGTGCACCGGCACGACGCCCGGCCGGTGCCCGCGTGCACGGTCGGCGACCTCGGCGCGCTCGACCGCGAGCTGCTGCGGCTCGCGGAACCGGTCCGGGTGGCCCGCGGGGACGCCGGGGCGCTCGGCGAGCTGCTGCGCGGGACCGCCGTCACCGACCTGCTGGCGGCGCCGCTGCGGGCCGACGGCGCGACGGTCGGGGCGCTGGCCGTCCTGGACCGCGCCGGCGTCGAGGGGCTCCCGACCGGGGAGCTCGACGTCCTGGCCGCGGCCGCCCGCGAGGCGCAGGCGACCCTGGCCCGGGGCCGCCTGCTGGGCGACGTCCTCGAAGAGCGCCGCAAGCTCGACGAGCTGGTCTCGACCAGCTCCGACGGCATCGCCAGCCTCGACCCCGAGGGCGTCGTCCGCTCCTGGAACCCCGCGCTGGAGCGGCTGACCGGCCTCTCGGCGGCCGACGTCGTCGGGGTGCCCGGCGCGCTCGCGGGGCTGGCGCTGCGGACCTCCGAGGGCGCGCCGGTGTCGGTGCACGACTGGGAGACCGGGCACCTCCCCAGCGAGCTGGCCCTCGACGCCCCGGCCGGCCCCCGCCGGGTGGTGTGCTCGTACTCCCGCGCCGAGGGCACCGACACCCTCGTGGTCGTGGCGCGCGACGTGACGCCCGCGCAGGAGTTCGCGGAGCTGCGGGCGCAGTTCGCCCGGCTGGTCGAGGCGGAGGCGGCCCAGCGGCTCGTGGTCGAGCACCTGCAGCGCGCCGTCATGCCGACCCTGCCGTCGGTCGCGGGCAGCGAGCTGGGCGTCCGCTACGTCGCCTCCGACCCGAGCGAGCCCACCGGCGGCGACCTCTACGACTGTCAGGTGCTGCCCGACGGCACCGTGCACCTGGCGGTCGTCGACGTCGTCGGCCACGGCGTGCAGGCCACCCAGCACGCGCTGTCGGTCGCCCACACGCTGCGCACGGTCGTGCTGGACGGCACCCCCCTCGGCGACGTCGTCGCGCGCGCGGACCTCCTGCTCGGGCGGCAGGACCCGGACCTCGTGGCCACCGTCGTGCTCGCCCGGTACACGCCCGCGACGGGCGCCCTGCAGCTCGCCGGCGGCGGCCACCCGCCGCCCCTCGTGGTCGGCGCGGACGGCACCTGCCGGCAGCTGGACGTGCCGGGCGGGCCGGTGGGCTGGCCGCTCGCCGGCTCGGACGGCGTCGTCGAGGCGGCGCTCGGGCCGGGCGACGCGCTGGTGCTCTACACCGACGGGCTGGTCGAGGCGGAGGCGGCCCAGCGGCTCGTGGTCGAGCACCTGCAGCGCGCCG
>JAODNQ010000024.1 GCA_025464695.1 Frankiales bacterium
GGCGGTGCGGACGTCGGCCCGCCCGTCCTGCACCCGCACGACCAGGGTGGTGCCGCCGTCGACGGCGTCGCTGATGCGGAAGGCGTACGACGCGGGGTGGCGCGCCGTCCAGACCTCGCGTGCGGCCGACAGGCGTCGTCCCGCGGCATCCCCGCCGCACCCCGCGAGCAGCCCGACGACGATCCCCAGCAGCAGTCCCTCGCGCAGCACGCGGGCGACTCTGGCACGACCCGCAGAACGGGGTTCAGCCCTTGCGCCCCGCGGCGTTCAGGGTGGCGGCGGCGCGCAGCAGCTCGGCCAGTGCGGCCTCGTCGAGCTGCTGCCCCTCGGTGATGTCGACGGCGCGCCGCACCTTGCCGTCGAGGCTCGAGGTGAACAGGCCGGCGGGGTCGTCCAGCGAGGCGCCCTTGAAGAAGGTCAGCTTGACGGCCTTCTTGTAGGTCTCTGCCGTGCACAGGTCGCCCGAGCTCCCCCACACCGGGACGCCGTCGGGGTTGGTCGGCTTGACCCACTTCCACTCCTCGACGACGTCGGGGACGGCCTCGTGCACGACGGCCCGCACCCGGGCGAGGACCTCGCCCCGCCAGTCGCCGAGCTCGCGGACCTTGCGGTCGAACTTCTCCGAGGGGGCTTCGTCGTCGGCCACGGCAGATCTCCTGGTGAGCGGGGACGGCAGCCTCTCAGGGTCAGGTCAGCGACACCAGGGCCCACGACGGCGGGACCTTCTCCGGGTCGCCGCACGAGATGACGCGGGCCTCGCCGTCGCGGACGTACCGGACGACGACGTCGACCTGGGGCGCGCCGTCGAGCAGCACGCGCCAGACGTCGGGCTCGAGCACCTCCTGCCGGACCAGGGCGAGGTCGTCCCGGTCGAGCCGCCCCGACGCCGCCCGGGCGAAGTGCTGGGCCGCCTGCGCGGGGGAGGGGAGGCTGCTGCGTCCCCGGACGAGGCCGGCGGGCAGCGTCCCGGCCTCCAGCGCCTCGACGACGGCCACGACCTCGTCGGCCTCGACCCGTCCCACGTAGAGCCCCTCGGGGAGTGCCACGAGGTTCGGGGCGAACCGGTCGCCGCCGAGGTGGCTGCTCTCCCAGACCTGGCCCGGGCGGGCGGCCGACAGGGCGTGCGCGACGGGCCGGCCGCGGACCGCGCAGCAGCGGTCCTTCCGCCCGTGGGTGCACACCAGGTACAGCGGCTTGTCCACGACGTCCCAGCCGTCGGGGTCGCGCCAGGGGGCGAGCTCGAGCAGCTCGGCGTCGTCGTCGACGTGCACCGCGCGCACCTGCTCCGACCCGGGCCGGCTGTCGACGGCGAACACCCACCGGCCCTGCTCGCCGACCTCCTCGTCGCGGTGGCGGCGCACGAGCAGCAGCCGGGCCGACCCGGCCGCGGCGAGCTCGGCCAGGGCGCGGGCGACGTGCAGCGCCATGCGCGAGCTCGGCACGCTCTCCGGCCCCCACGGGCCCGGGTGCTCGACGAGCAGCCAGCGCTCGACCCGGGAGGCCGTGGCGACGAGGGGCTCGTCGCGGGAGCGGGAGGTGTCGGAGCAGACGGGTGCGGCCGGGGTCATGCGGGGAGCAGAACACCCTCGCGCAGCAGCCGGCGCACGAGGACCACGGCGTCGTCGGCGTCGAGCTCACCGAGGGCCAGCTCGGACACGGTGGCCGGACCGGCCAGGGCACGGGCGAGCGCCTCCGCGCAGGAGGCCGGGACGTCGACGGTGCGGTCCGCGAGCCGCAGCCTGCTCCCGTCCAGCGTCACCGCCAGCCCCGCGCGGGGGCGGACCGCCGACGACGCCGACAGCCCCTGGACGGCCGCGGCCGTGGCGAGCAGGCGGACGGGCTCGGGCGGCACGGCGCCGGCCAGCCGGCGGTCGACGACGTCCGCGAGCAGCGACGGGTCGAGCCCCTCGAAGAACGCCGCCGCCTGCCGCAGCAGGTCGGGCAGCGACGCCGCCACCGAGCCGCGCGGCTGCACGGGCAGGGCGTCGCGGAACGCCTCCTCGCCCTTGGCCAGCGACAGCGCGTCCGACAGGACGTCGAACCAGGTGGTCGACAGGACCCCGACGGTCAGGTGCACGGAGTGCTCGTCGGTGGTCAGCGCGGCGTGCACGTAGCCGCGCGGGAGGTAGAGGCAGTCGCCGGCCTCGAGCTCGACGTCGAGCAGCGGCTCGGCGCCGTTGGGCACGAGGTCGCCGCCCGAGCGGGCCTGCGACGGCAGCGGCAGGCGCAGCACGGGCTCGTGCACGACCCAGCGCTTGCGGCCGGACACCTGCAGCACGAAGACGTCGTGGGTGTCGTGGTGGAAGTCGAAGCCCTGGGCGTCGCCGGCGGGGGTGACGTAGGCGTTGCACTGGGTCGCGTGGCCGAGCTCGGCCGCGAGCGCGCGGCAGAAGCGCCCGACCGGCGGGTGCATCCGGTGCAGCGACTGCAGGACGAGGGTCGCGCCCGCGGCGTGCTGGGCGGCGAGCTTCCCGCTGTCCACGAGGTCGCCGATGCGGCGCGCTCCCGCCGTGGCGGTGCGGACCGGGAGGGGGAGGCCGCCGCCCTCGCGGACGGTGCGGAAGAAGGGCTCGCGCAGGGCGCGCTCACCGACCAGCTCGTCGACGTCGTCGACCGACAGCAGGTCGGTGAAGTCGCGGGGGAGCTCCTTCGCCCGGGTCAGCAGCGGGGTGCGCGACCAGTGCTCGGCGGCGAAGACGTCGGGCGGGACGGGGGTGCAGCGGGCGAGCGCCCCTCCCACGGGGAGGGGCGCCCGGCGCAGGTCGGGCTCGTCCGACAAGGGGGGTGTGCCGCTCAGGAGTCGCTGGCGTCGGCGTCGCCGCCGGAGCCCGGGTCGCTGCCCGCGGGGTCGCTGCCGGCCGGGTCCACCTGGGTCTCGTTGCTGTCGCCCTGGTCGGCGTCGCCGCCGCCGGAGCCCGGGTCGCTGCCCGCGGGGTCCACGCCGGCCGGGTCGACCTGGCGCTCGTTGCTGTCGCCCTGGTCGGCGTCGCCGCCGGGAGCGGTCATGGTCGTGGTGGTGATGTCCTCGTCGCGCAGCGTCATGCAGACCTCCAGGTAGGGGTGGTGCCGCCTGCGACCTTCCCCTGTCGTCCGGTCGCACGCCACCCCGCCCCCTGCGAGACTGCAGGCATGAGGGCACAGCTCGACAAGCAGCCGTCCGACGTCGCGGCGATGTTCGACGAGGTCGCCGCCAAGTACGACCGCACCAACACCGTGCTGTCGCTCGGGCTCGACCGCACCTGGCGCACCGCGGTGAACGAGGCCCTCGACCTGCAGCCGGGGGAGCGGGTGCTCGACCTCGCCGCGGGCACCGCGACCAGCAGCGCCGCGCTGGCCCGCACCGGCGCCGACGTCGTCGGGTGCGACTTCTCGCTCGGCATGCTGCGGGTCGGCGCGGCGGCCGGCCACGAGGGCGTCGAGCTGGTCGCCGGTGACGCGCTGCGGCTGCCCTTCCGCGACGCCGCCTTCGACGCCGTCACCATCTCGTTCGGCCTGCGCAACACCGCCGACCGCGACCTCGCGCTGCGCGAGCTGCTGCGGGTGACCCGGCCGGGCGGGCGGCTCGTCGTGTGCGAGTTCAGCTCCCCCACCTGGGCGCCGTTCCGCACGGTCTACGTGAACTACCTGATGCGGGCGCTCCCGGCGATCGCCACGAAGGTCAGCAGCGACCCGGCCGCCTACGTCTACCTGGCCGAGTCGATCCGGGCCTGGCCGGTGCAGGCGGAGCTGGCGGGCGACCTCGCCGTGGCGGGCTGGGGACAGGTCGCCTGGCGCGACCTCACCGGCGGCATCGTGGCGCTGCACCGCGGGGTGCGACCGCTGTCGGAGACCGGCGCCGCCTGAGCGTGCGGCCGCCTCCCGGCAGTCCTACACTCGCTCGTGAAAGCTTTCACAAGCGCGGGGCCAGCCCGGGCAGAGGTCGAGAAGCGGCGGCGGGGATGAGCACACAGGACGCGGACGTCGTCGTCGTCGGTGCCGGACCGGGCGGTGCGGCCACGGCCCACGCGCTCGCCCAGACCGGCCTCGACGTCCTGCTGCTCGAGAAGACCTCCTTCCCCCGCGAGAAGGTGTGCGGCGACGGCCTGACGCCCCGCGCGGTCAAGAGCCTGGTCGACATGGGCATCGACACCTCCGAGGCCAACGGCTTCATCCGCAACCACGGCCTGCGCATCCTCGGCGGCGGCATGCGGCTCGAGCTGCCCTGGCCGGAGCTCGCCAGCTACCCGCCGTACGGCCTCGTCCGCCCCCGGCTCGACTTCGACGAGCTCCTCGTCCGGCAGGCGCAGAAGGCCGGCGCCCGGCTGCAGGAGCACACGAACGTCACCGGCGCGGTCAAGGACGCCGCGGGTCGCGTGGTCGGCGTGACCGCGAAGGTCGGGCCGGAGCGCACCGAGACCACCTACCGCGCGCCGCTCGTCATCGCCGCCGACGGCGTCAGCGCCCGGCTGGCGCTCGGCGAGGGCATCGAGAAGCGCGACGACCGCCCCATGGGCGTGGCCGTCCGCCGTTACTTCACGAGCCCGCGGACCGACGACGACATGCTCGAGTCGTGGCTCGAGCTGCGCACGCCCGACGGCCAGCTGCTCCCCGGCTACGGCTGGGTGTTCGGCGTCGGCGACGGCACGAGCAACGTCGGGCTCGGCATCCTCAACACGACGACGGCGTGGCAGGACACCAACTACAAGGACCTGCTGGCCCGCTGGACCTCCTCGATGCCGCCGGAGTGGCAGTTCACCGAGGAGTTCGCCACGGGCCCGGTGCGCGGCGGGGCGCTGCCGATGGGCTTCAACCGGCAGCCGCACTACACCCGCGGGCTCATGCTCGTCGGCGACGCCGGGGGCGCGGTCAACCCCTTCAACGGCGAGGGCATCGCCTACGCGATGGAGACCGGACGCCTCGCGGCCGAGGTCGCCGCGCAGGCGCTCGCCCGCCCCGAGGGGCCGCAGCGCGAGCAGGCCCTGCAGGCCTACCCGAGCGCCCTCAAGGCCCGCTACGGCGGCTACTACACGCTCGGCCGGGTCTTCGTGCACCTTATCGGCAACCCCGAGGTCATGCGGCTGGCCACCCAGCACGGCCTGCCCCGGCCGCTGCTGATGAAGTTCACCCTGAAGCTGCTCGCGAACCTCACCGACCCCCGCGGCGGCGACGCCCTCGACCGGCTCATCAACGGCCTCGCGAAGGTCGCGCCCGCCGCCTAGACCCACCTCGTGAGGCCGTGACCCGCCCCACGTAGGCTGCTCCGTCGGGCCCAGGACCGCCGCCCGCACACCCCGATCCACCGCCGTACCGCTGCCAGGAGGACTCCCGTGCTCGACAACTACGTGCCGGTGCTGATCCTGTTCGCCCTGGCCCTCGCCTTCGCGGGCGGCTCGGTCGGTGCGGCCAGCGTCACCGGCCCGAAGCGCTACAACCGGGCCAAGCGCGACGCCTACGAGTGCGGCATCGCCCCCACCCCGCAGCCCGTCGGCGGCGGCCGCTTCCCGATCAAGTTCTACTTGACCGCGATGCTCTTCATCGTCTTCGACATCGAGATCGTCTTCCTGTACCCGTGGGCGGTCGCCTTCGACCAGCTCGGGGTGTTCGGTCTGGTCGAGATGTTCCTGTTCATCCTCACCGTCTTCGCCGCCTACGCCTACGTCTGGCGCCGCGGCGGGCTCGAGTGGGACTGATGCACGCCTACCTGAAGGACGTCTAGACATGGGTCTCGAGGAGAAGCTCCCCTCCGGGGTGATGCTGACCAGCGTCGAGAAGGTCGTGAACTGGTCGCGCAAGAGCTCGCTCTGGCCGGCCACGTTCGGCCTGGCCTGCTGCGCCATCGAGATGATGGCCAGCGGCGCCGGCCGCTACGACCTCGCCCGCTTCGGCATGGAGGTCTTCCGGCCGTCCCCGCGTCAGGCCGATCTCATGATCGTCGCGGGCCGGGTGAGCCAGAAGATGGCGCCGGTCGTGCGGCAGATCTACGACCAGATGCCCGAGCCCAAGTGGGTCATCGCCATGGGCGTGTGCGCCAGCAGCGGCGGCATGTTCAACAACTACGCGATCGTGCAGGGCGTCGACCACATCGTCCCGGTCGACATGTACCTGCCGGGCTGCCCGCCGCGCCCGGAGATGCTCATGGACGCCATCCTCAAGCTCCACGACAAGATCATGGACGAGCCGCTGGGCGTGAACGCGCGCCGTCGCCTCGAGCCCGGCTACGAGCCGCGCCAGCTCGTCGCCTCCAGCCAGCGCTTCACCCCCGAGGGCAAGAAGGCCCACAAGGCCGCCATGGCCAAGGAGCGCGCGTGAGCACGCCCGACTCCAGCAAGGGCGCGTCCCCGACCGAGAAGGCCGACGGCAGCGAGCCCGCCGGCCGCCCGGTCGCGGCCGACGGCGTCCTGCCCACCGGCCAGGGCCAGGACCCCAGCACCGACGTCCTGACGGCGTCGGGCGCGTCCTCGGCGTCGGCCGCGGTCGGCAACGTCAGCACCGACGCCGAGGCACGCACGGACACCCCCAGCGAGACCGGGGACGGCAAGGCGGCCGTCCTCGCGCCGTCCCCGCTGGCCAGCGCGGTCAGCGCCCCCGCGGCGCCGGTCCGTCCGGGCAGCGACATGTTCGGCGCCACGTTCGGCGGTGACACCAGCGGCTTCAGCGGCCTGGTGCGCAGCCGCCCCGCTCCCGTGTCGACCCCGCGCCCGTACGGCTCGTTCTTCGACGAGACGGTCGACGGCCTCGAGGCCGCCTACCCGCAGTTCTCCGAGGACGTCCTGCGAGTCGTCGTCGACCGCGGCGAGCTGACCCTGCACGTCCGGCCGGAGTCGGTCGGCCGGGTGCTGAAGGTCCTGCGCGACGACCCGGACCAGCGCTACGAGCTGCTGTCGAGCGTCTCGGGCGTCGACTACCCGGCCCAGGACGAGCGCCTGCACGTCGTCTACCACCTGACGTCGATGACCTACCGGCGCCGGATCCGGCTCGAGACCGCCGTCACCGTCGAGGACCCGCACGTGCGGACGGCCACCGGCGTCTACCCGACGGCCGACTTCCACGAGCGCGAGACCTGGGACATGTTCGGGATCGTCTTCGACGGCCACCCGGGCCTGACCCGCATCCTCATGCCGGACGACTGGCAGGGCCACCCGCAGCGCAAGGACTACCC
>JAODNQ010000179.1 GCA_025464695.1 Frankiales bacterium
GCAGCCCGGTCGCAGACGCCTCCAGGAACACGATGCCGAGCCCTTCGACCTCCAGGCCGGCGCGACGGGTGCGGCACGGCATGGCGAACACGTCGCCGGCGTCGTAGTGGGCGGGCAGCTCCTCCCACGGCACCGACCCGGTGAGGACGACGTCGTCGGCCACCCCCGCCTCCGCGGCCAGCCGTCGCAAGCGAGGGGCGTCCGGTCCCCCGCCGACGCACAGCAGCGCGGCCCCGGGCACCCGCCGCCGCACCTCCGGCAGCGCCCGCACCAGCACGTCCTGGCCCTTGCGCGGCACCAGCCGGCTCACGCACACCACCACCGGACGTCCGAGCAGCCCGTGCCGCCGGCGCACCTGCTCGCCCCCCGACCCGGGTCGGAACGCCTGGGTGTCCACGCCGCTGGCGAGCTGCACGAGCTTGGCCTCCGGCACCGCCTTCGCCAGCCGCTGCCGCGTGTAGGCGCCGAGGTGGGTCACGACGTCGACGTCGCGCCCGATCCGGGCCAGCGCCTGCCGGGCGCCGGGCAGCAGGGCCCAGCCGACCTCGTGCCCGTGCGTGCTGGCCACCGCCCGCTCCAGCGCGAGCGGCCCGGCGAGCAGGCCCAGCGGCGCGGCCGCGCCGAACCAGACCCGGTCGCAGCCCTCCGCCCGGGCGACCTCACGGGCCTGCCGCAGCGCGCCCGACGTCGGGAGCAGCACGCTCGTGCGGGCCCGGACCACCGGGAAGGGCTGGGCGGCGTCGAACGCCCGTGCGCCCTCCCAGCTGCTGGCCAGCACGACGACCTCGCCGGCGGGCTGCCGGACGGCGAGGGCGTGCACGAAGGCCTGGATGCCGCCCGGGCGGGGCGGGAAGTCGTTCGTGACACAGAGGGTCCTCACGTGCGGGGCGTCCTCACGTGCGGGGCGTCCTCAACGGCGGCCCGCCGCGTGCAGTCGCGCCCACTCCCGTGCCAGCTGCAGCCGCTGCGGCCCCGTGGGGTGGGTGGAGAACAGGCCGTAGACGAGGGCCGGCGGGTCGAGGTCGGACAGGTTGACGGTCGACAGGCGCACCTCCGACCGCGCGAACGTCTCGGGGTCCTGCGTGAGGTCGAGCGCGTGGACGTCGGCCCGCGCCTCGACGTGCCGCGTCGCCAGGTTGACGGCGGGCAGGGTCACGAAGGAGGCCGCCGCGACGAGGAACGACAGCAGGGCCACCCCCCGCGCGTCGCCCGGCCCGTCGACGCCGGCCCGTCGCCGCAGCCACGGCGACGACAGCAGCAGCCCCAGCAGGCACACCCCGCCCGCCGCGCCGAGCGCGCCCAGCAGCGTGCCGCGTCCGACGTCGTCCGCCTTCGCGTGCCCGAGCTCGTGCGCGACCACCAGCTCGACCTCCCGCGGCGTGGAGGTCTTCACCAGGGTGTCGTAGAGGACGATCCGCCGCGACGGCCCGAAGCCGCTCACGTAGGCGTTGAGCGCGGTGGTACGGCGGGAGGCGTCCGCCACGAGCACGTCCTCGACCGGCACACCGTCCCGGTCCGCGAGGGCGAGCAGGTCGGTGCGCAGCTGCCCCTGCGGGAGCGGGGTGAAGTCGTTGAACAGCGGCTCCACGACCACGGGGTAGGCGAACGAGCCCGCCACGACCAGCGCGAACACGCCGCCCGCGGCCCAGGCCCACCAGGTGCGGGGCAGCCGCCGGGCCAGGCCGACGACCACGACGAGCGCCAGCGCCGTGAGCACCGCGCCCACGAGCGTGCCCTTGACCGCGTCCGCCGCCCAGGTGCCCCACGTCTGCGACGACAGGCCGTACCGCCGCAGGACCGACTCGCTGCGCAGGTCCAGCGGCAGGGTCGCGAGCCGCCCGACGACGGCGACCGCGACGGTGCCGAGCAGCACCTGCCAGACCCACCCGCCGCCGAGCGGCCGGGCGACGGCGGCCACCAGCCGGGCACCCGCACGGGTCAGCCCCAGCAGGCCCGCGACGACCAGGCCGACGGCGAGGGACGCGTAGGACCAGGGGCGCAGCGCCCGGTGGAAGGCCTCCTCCCGGGCCAGCTGCGCCGGGGTGAAGTCGCGCAGGACGTCGACGCCGCTGCGGGCGCCGGGCAGCGGGTGCCACGGCAGGAGCAGCAGCGCGAGCACCACGGTCGCGCCGAGCAGCACGGCGGCCGCCAGGGCGGGGGCGGCGCGCCTCACCCGAGCCGCTCCCGCAGCGACGCCTGCCAGTCGCGGGTGAACGCGTCCAGTCCGCTGCCCAGGACCTCGGAGAACGCCTGCTCCGCCCCGACCCGGCCCGCGGCCCGGTACAGCGCGAGGGTGCGCTCCCGCCCGTACCGCTCGAGCAGCAGCGCCACCGCCGTGAAGGCCTGCTCGTACGCCTCCTCCAGCCGGTCGGCCCCGCCGTCGAAGGCGTCGTCGTCGGGCAGCGCCGTGGGCACCCGTCCCGCCCGGACGGCTTCCTGCAGGGCGCGGGCGGACGTCGGCAGCGGGACGTCGGTGCCGCGGTAGCCCACGACGTCGGCCAGCCCCTCCACCAGCCAGGACGGCGCCCGCGGGCCGGTCTCGGCGCGGGTCGCGACGTGCAGCACCTCGTGGGTGAGCACCACGCGGCGGCCCAGCCGGCCGAGCTGGGCGTAGACGGGCCGGTTGACGACGACGCGGTCCCCGACGGGCGTGCCGTCGTCGGGGTCGACCTGCGCGGTGGACACCGCCGCGAGCTGCTCGAGGTCGCCGTCGCCGGGGACCAGGCCGCGCAGCTCCTGCTCGCCGTCGGGCACGAGCAGGACGACGTGCCGGGCCCAGTCCGTGCCCCAGACCTCGCTGACCCTCGGCACGGCCGCCTCCGCCTGGTCGGCGAGCCCGATCAGCAGGGCCGCGTGCCCGGGGTGGCCGAGCACGAGGACGTGCGGCCGGACGACCGCTGCGACCGGACCGGCGTCCCAGAGGCCGCGGGCGGTGCCCGGGAAGTCGTCGTCGGCCGCGACCCCCCAGCCGCTGCCGACCCGGACGAACGTCAGCGACTGCTGCTCGTCCGTGGAGCGGGGGTCGTGGTCGCCCAGCCGGTAGCGCAGCACGACGTCGGGCGCCCACCAGCCCGGCCCGCGCCGGGCGTCGACCGCGGGACTGGCGGGCCGGGACGTGTCCGGGTCGACGACGTAGCGGACGTCGCGCAGGGGCACCTCGCCGAGCGCGTCGAACAGGGCGGCCTGGCGGGAGCGGAAGGAGGTCGCGCCGGGGGCGACGCTCGCGAGGAACGCGTCGCGGTCGCGGTGCTCGAGGGCGGACGCGCGACGGGCCAGCAGTGCCCGGACGCCGGTGGTGCGGGCCGCGACCGCGGGGTCCGACGCGCCCGC